>JBBQUX010000076.1:0-16328 GCA_038212135.1 Bacteroidales bacterium
TTTTTTGGCCGCTTAATGTATAATTATGACGAGCGTTACCTTGCTGCCGTTTCAATAAGGCGTGAAGGATCTTCAAAATTTGGTAAAAACAATAAATGGGGGTGGTTTCCTTCGGCTAGTCTTGGCTGGCGAATTAATAAAGAGGAGTTTATGTCGAGCGCCGGATGGGTTAACGACCTTAAACTTCGTGTTGGATATGGTGTTACCGGCAACCAGGATTTTGGCAATTATAAATCACTTATTATGATGGGAATAGCCGGGAAAATATTCTATAACGGTGAATGGATCAATACCTATGAGCCTACATCAAATCCAAATCCCGATCTGCGCTGGGAAAAGAAACAGGAACTGAATGCCGGTTTCGACTTCTCCGTTTTCAACAGCCGGATTAGCGGTGTTCTTGATTTTTACTACCGCACAAGTACTGATTTGCTTTATACCTACAACGTGCCCTATCCTCCATACATTTACCCTGAACTGTTTACCAATGTAGGTACAATCAGCAACCAGGGAGTGGAGTTTACGCTAAATGCTGTTGCTGTTAAGTCAAATTCGTTCGAGTGGGTCACCACAGCTACTTTTAGTAAAAACAGCAATAAACTTGTAAAATTTTCAAATGAAGAGTTTACAAGTAAATACATAGAAACAGGCTGGCTCGGAGGAGCTTTCCCGCTCAATGCACTCAGAATTGAAGAAGGAAAACCGTTGGGAACTTTTTATGGACCTGTTTGGCTGGGTTTAAATGAAGATGGTTACGATTTGTTCAAAAATGCAAATCCTATCGGCAAAGTAGATCCCGAGGACTGGGAACCAATAGGCAATGCCTATCCTTTATTTACTTTAGGATGGAGTAATAAGTTTACTTATACCGATTGGGATATGAATATTTCAATCAGGGCGAACATCGGCGGAGAAGTATTGAATATGTATCGGCTGTATTATGAAAACTGGCAGAGCCTCGGACGTAATATAGTTCATACACAATTGGAAACACCTGAATTTGTTGGTATAGGGCAGTACTCTTCGAAATATATTGAAAGTGCAACGTTTGTTAAACTTGATAATATTTCAATGGGTTATAACCTTCCGGTACACTCCCGTTACATCTCGAAAATCAGGTTTTCGGCAACAGCGCAGGATGTTCTTACCATTACCGGGTACAAAGGCCTCGATCCGGAAGTAAACTTAAGCGGTCTGCAACCTGGGATAGAGTACCTTAATTATTATCCCCGCACTACGGTTGTTTCCTTAGGTGTTAACGTTACTTTTTAATTTAATTACCTGATTACAATGAATAAATTAAAATTTATACAGGCTATTTGTTTAACAATAGTGTTAAGCATGGTTTCATGCACTAATCTCGACGAAGAAGTGTATTCGGACATTCCTATCGATAAGTTTTTCCAAACAGAAAAGGATGTGCTTATGAATGCCGGGCGAGCTTATACAAAACTCCAGCGGTATCCGGAGGAATTCAGTCTTTGGTCGCTTACGCAAATGGCTTCTGACGAAATGGTTGCCCCAGGCCGCGATGATGGATTTGTGTGGGACAACGGACGCTGGAATGAATTACATACTCATAGGATTGATCCAAACAATAAAATCCTTACTCTGGCATGGAATTTTGTTTTCGAAGGTATAAGTGCTTGTAACGAAGTAATATACGAAACGGAACAAACAGATATTACTTTCCCCGAAAAGGAACAGATAGTCTCGGAAATAAAGATTTTGCGTGCATTCTTTTACTATTGGGGCATTGATAACTGGGGCAATATTCCTTTTTCTGATGATTTTACCGATAAAAATCTGTCGGTACAGCAAAACAGAAAATTTGTATTCGATTTTATAGAGAAAGACATACTCGATAACATGGATAAACTGCAAAGCACACCCGGACCTTCGTATTATGGTCGCGTAACCCAGGGAATGGCCTATACGCTGCTTGCAAAAATGTACCTGAATGCCCAGGAATGGATTGGCGAAGATAAATATCAGAAATCCATTGATGCCTGCAATAAGGTTATCGCACTGAACAGTTACCGGATTGAAGATGATTTTTTCACTAATTTCAAAGTCCACAATGAGTCATCTCTCGAAAATATTTTCGTTATTCCGATGAATTCCATTTTTACAAAGGACCGCTTTTACTGGTACACGCTTACGCTAAACGATGCCAGCCGTGCTACCTTTGGATTTAAAGGCGGAATGTGGGATGAGTTTATTCTCGAACCCGGATTTCTGGATAAATATACGGATAATGATCTTCGAAAAAAATCATTCCTTTTTGGCCAGCAGAAAGATAAAAACGGCAACGATATAATTATTGATGGTGAGCCGTTTATTTATAGTCCAACCGTGGCCAATTATATGTCGCGAAAAAAATGGGAAGGTGCCCGCTGCGCGAAATATGAATATCAGGATGGATTAGAATACTACGTAACTGATATGGAAAATGATTATGTATTGTTCCGCTATGCCGATGTGCTTTACACCAAACTCGAAGCACTATGGCGGCTGAACCGTGCAGGGGAAATGATTAACGATGCCGATTTGCAGAAAATACGTACACGTGCAGGGCTTGTTCCGTTGCAGGCAGCCGATCTTACTAATGCGGAATTTTTGAATGAACTTGGTCGGGAATTTGCCTGGGAAGGTCACCGCAGGCAGGATCAGATTCGTTTCGGCGCATGGGGCACTTCCGGATGGAATAAACCGGCTTCAGGTCCAAATGCCAAACTTTTCCCTATTCCTCAACAAGTGTTAAGTACAAACTCAAACCTGATTCAAAATCCTTTGTAAGTAATGAAAAAACGAAAAGCGATATTTCTTCTTTTGGTCCTGGTTGCTGTAACATACCTTGTGCCGAACAGTGTATTCGGAACTAAACCTTCCAAAATAAGTGTCAGCGAGTTACGCGATAAAATTGCAGCCGCCTGGATTGGCCAGATGATCGGCAATATGTACGGTTTGCCGCACGAAAATAAATATGTAAACGCGCCGGGACCCGAAAACTGGCCTTACGGATACAGCAAAAGCCTTGATAAACTTCAAAAATATGAAGGTGCATTCTCCGATGATGATACAGATGTTGAGTATATGTATCTGCTTCAGATGCAGAAATTTGGTGCGGAACCTTCTTACACACAACTTCGCGAGGCATGGTTGTATCATATCCGCGACAGGGTGTGGCTGGCCAACCGCGGCGCACTCGGTTTGATGCATTTCGGTTATACACCTCCTTTTACAGGAAGCAAAGCATTAAATCCTCACTGGTACCAGATTGATCCGCAGCTTATTAACGAGATTTGGGCTTATACAGCTCCCGGAATGGTGAACTATGCCGCTTCTAAATCCGACTGGGCTGCACGCATTACCAGCGATGAATGGGGTGTTGAGCCTACTGTTTTTTACGGTGCCATGTATTCAGCAGCATTTTTTGAAAAAGATATTAATAAACTCATCGAAATCGGATTGAAAGCCTTGCCTGCCGGTGGTCGTTTTACTGCAACGGTAAAGGAAATGATTGCTTTGCATTCAAAATATCCAATGGATTGGAAAGCATCCTGGAAAGAAATGGCTCAGAAATATTATATTGATGAGCCTCAAATGACCAAAACCATATGGAATGCTAATCTGAACGGCGCTTGTGCAATTCTGGCTATGCTTTATGGCGAAAATGATTTCCAGCGCACACTCGATCTTTCATGTGCCATGGGTTTTGATGCCGATAACCAGGCTGCTACCGTTGCTGGTTTGTTAGGCATTATTAATGGAATGGATGGTTTACCAGCAAATCTCTATTTGCCGATTGAAGGTTGGAAAAAACCTTTCAACGACAAGTATATTAACATAACCCGATACGATATTCCTGATGCCAAAATCTCGGATATTATTGACCAAACTCTAAAAGCTACTATTGACCTTGTGGTTTTGAAAGGTGGTAAATTAAGTGGTAAACCAGGTAAGGAAATGCTGACTATCAATACGGACGCAGCCTTTAATCCACCACTCGAATTCTGTCTCGGACCTGAGCCACAAATGGAAATCGGTAAAACTGTAGATTATAATTTCTATACCGTTGCTAACAAAGTTTATAATTGGAGCCTGATCTCTGGGGATTTACCCTCTGGTTTATCTTTTGCAAAAGGCAAACTTACAGGCATTCCAACCACTCCGGGATATTCGAAGGTGACACTGCAACTGGACAATGGGAAAGACAAAATTACCAGGGATTTCAACCTTTTGGTTCGTGGTACAAATATTGCTGCAACTGCTGATACTATTCTGGCGAACGTAAGGGAACTTAACGAAGCAGTTCTTGATTCATGCTGGTACACTTTCGGGAAACCGATGTATGCTAAAAATGTTGAGGTAATTAACGACGGGATTACATCCGGTGCCGGTTCCGTATTTTACAGCCTGGCAGCAAAAACTAAAATCCCCAAAATCGATTACTATGGATATGGTTGGAAAACTCCGCAAAAAATCAGTATGCTTGCTTTGCATACGGGTTGCCTCGAGGAATTCGGCGGCTGGTTTACATCACTTAATGTACAATATATGAACGAAGCCGGCAAATGGGTGTCAGTTGAAAAAATTTCAATCTCACCAGCTTTACCTGCAACCGA
Organism: Bacteroidales bacterium; assembly: GCA_038212135.1. GTDB lineage: Bacteria > Bacteroidota > Bacteroidia > Bacteroidales > UBA4417 > UBA4417. The sequence goes on from JBBQUX010000076.1 coordinate 4,629, forward strand.
CATAGTGTTTTTTCAGCCTCATTTTGTGGAATATGTAATTAGTTTTCCGACAGTTGAGACCAAAGCGATCCGGATTATCGGTGATGCAAAAATAGAAGGCCATTGGAATAAATACACCAAAAATGTTTCAGGATTTACTTCGGTAACTGAACTCAGTGTTTATCATTAAAAGGAATCTGTATGATGCGTTATAAGATCAATAAGGTTTTTGGAATTACACTATTTGCTGTTTTGTTACTTGTTTTTTCTGTTTCGTGTAAACAGAAAGAGGCGGATAAGAAAACTGCGTTAACACAAAATACGTTTACAAAGGAGCAGCTTCAGGATAAAATTAAAGGCGGGTGGGCCGGACAAACAATTGGCGTTGTATATGGCGCTCCCGTAGAATTCAAATACCAGGGTTCCATTATCCCTGAAACGCAGAATATTCCCTGGCGCGAAGGATATGTGAAATACTGGTGGGATAAAAAACCGGGTCTGTTCGATGATATTTATACCGACCTCAATTTTGTGGATGTATTCGAAAAGCACGGACTCAATGTTTCTATGGATACCATTGCAAATCATTGGGCCGGCACTGCTTATCATCTGGCTCATGCAAACCAGGCATCGCGGTACAATATTCTGAATGGAATTATGCCGCCACAATCAGGAAACTGGAAAAACAATCCTCATGCTGATGATCTCGATTTCCAGATCGAAGCCGATTTTATTGGTTTGATGGCTCCCGGGATGGTGAATTCAGCTACCGAAATTGCTGACCGTGTCGGACATATTATGAACAGCGGCGATGGCTGGTATGGTGGCGTTTATGTTTCGGCATTGTATTCATTGGCTTTTGTTTCAAATGATGCAACCGAAATTGTTGAGCAAGCCTTAAAAACAATTCCGGAAGGAACAAAATTTCACGATTGCATCGCCGATGTAATCAAATTCCATAAACAATATCCTGAAGATTGGCAGGCAACATGGTTCGAAATACAGAAGAAATGGAACAACGATGTGGGTTGCCCTAAGGGATGTTTTCTGTCCTTCAATATTGATGCAAAAATTAATTCAGCCTATGTTACAATAGGGTTGTTATATGGGAAAGGCGATTTCTCAAAGTCAATTGATATTGCCGCGCGCTGCGGACAGGATGCCGATTGCAACCCAGCAACTGTTGGCGGAGTGCTTGGCGTTATGCTTGGATATTCAAAAATTCCTGCCTTCTGGCTTAAACCTTTGCAGGAAATAGAACCACTGAACTTTGAAGGTACGCCAATGTCGCTAAACAGGGCATACGAACTAAGTTTTAAACATGCGTTGGAAATGATTAAACGCGCCGGAGGAACAGTAGAAGCAGATAAAATTGTGATTCCTTTTGCTGAGCCTGTTGCCGTTAATTTTGAGCAGAATTTCGAAAACACATTTCCAACCTTTCGCGATAGGTTTGATCAATCTTTTACTGATGAGCTTTCATACGACTTTGTTGGAAACGGGTACATTTTTTATGGTAACCTGGTCAAAAATTCAAAAATTGACAAAAATTATATCGACCGTGTTTCGAAAAGAGTTGGATCCGAAATGTTTGGTCTGGCCGAACCTGATGATCCATATGTAGCTGAACTGGAGGTGTATATAGATGGCAAACTTGATGAAAAAGTAAAAATGCCGATGAAAAGTACCTCCCGCCGCCTTGAACCAGCCTGGAAATACCAGCTTACCGAAGGCAAACACAACGTAAGGCTCAAATGGATCAATCCGAAACCTGAATATGAAATCCGTATCAACGACATTATGGTGTATTCGGAAAAACAACCTGTAAGCAATTTACCTAAATAGTTTTATTATGAAAAAAGAAATAAACACTTTCTTTTTACTTTCTGTTGCATTGCTTTTTGCTTCCTGCGGAGGTGATAATAAACAAGACACGGTACTTCCTGAAAAGGCAACATTAACTGCTGATGTTCTTAAAGATAAGATAAAAGGCGGATGGGCAGGTCAAACCATCGGTTGCACTTTTGGCGGTCCTACAGAGTTCAAGTTTAAAGGCACAATGATTCAGGATTACCAGCAAATGGTATGGTACGACGATTATATCAGGGAAATTTTCGAACTGGATCCGGGTCTGTATGACGATGTTTACATGGATCTTACTTTTATCGAAGTCCTCGAAAGAGTTGGCCTCGATGCACCGGCAGATTCCTTTGCTGTTTCTTTTGCAAAAGACGATTATAAACTCTGGCATGCCAACCAGGCTGCACGTTACAATATTTTGAACGGAATTATGCCGCCGGCATCAGGTCACTGGATGAATAACCCGCATGCTGATGATATTGATTTCCAGATCGAAGCAGACTTTGCCGGAATGATGGCACCAGGTATGATTAATACTGCTTCCGAAATCTGCGATCGTACAGGACACATCATGAATTACGGCGATGGTTTTTATGGCGGTGTTTTTATGGCGGCTATGTACTCAACCGCTTTCATATCCGACGATCTTGATTTTGTTATTGCCCAGGGATTGAAACCTATTCCTGAAAAAAGCAGGTTTCATCAGGCTATAAGCGATGTTATCAAATGGCATAAACAATATCCGACAGACTGGAAACAATGCTGGTTTGAATTTGAGAAGAAACACACATCCGAAAAGGGCTGCCCCGAAGGCGTTTTTAATGCTTTTAATATCGATGCCAGTGTAAATGCGGCTTATGTAGTAATTGGATTGCTTTATGGCGAAAAAGATTTCTACAAAACCATGGATATTTCGACCCGCTGCGGACAAGATTCCGATTGTAACCCGGCTACGGCTGCCGGAATATTAGGTGTAATGATTGGGTATGATAAAATTCCGGCTTACTGGAAACCGGCAATCGAAAAGGTACAGGATCTGAAATTTCCTTATTCAAATCTTACGTTAAATCAGATTTATGATCTGAGCTACAAACATGCCACCGCGCTTATCGCTCAAAATGGTGGTGAAGTAAATGATGGTAATATCACGATAAAAATTCAGAAGCCTGAAACTCTAAAATTTGAACAATCCTTCGAAGGAATGTATCCGACAAAAGAACTGCTGGTCCGGAAAGATTATCTGGAAGAAAGTATTAAGATCGATTTTACGGGAAACGGAATTGTAGTTCTTGGTAACGTTAAAAGCCAGTGCGGAGTTGCTAAAAGTGATTATGTGGCCTTGCTCGATGTGTATATCGATGGCATTAAAACAGAACAGGTAAAAATGCCTTATGACTATATAATCCGCAAATACGACATTTACCACAAATATTTACTCAAAAACGGCGACCACAAAATAGAAATCAAATGGGTAAACCAGAATCCTGATTTCAGGATTTACCTCAAATCCTATGTGGTATACAGTGACTCACCACTTAAAGAATTTACTCCTGATAAAACAGTATCCTCAAAATGATAAACGTCTTAAGGGGCTTACGGAGCTTCACATTTTTGTTCATCGCTATTATCCCACTCCTGCTGGGATGGTCAGCCTGTGAGCGCGAACCAGCTCCTGTTCCTCCTGGCCCTCCGGTTGATACTGTGAAGTTTATAAGGCTATTGAAAAATCAGTCGTTTAAAAGCCGGATACTGAACCGTGATATGGCTTATGCCGTGTTATTGCCTAAAGAATATGACAGTCTGAATGAGAATTATCCTGTGGTTTATCTCCTTCACGGCTTTGGCGATAATGAATCAGCGTGGTATAATTACGGACTTATTACCTATTATGTTGATGCAAATGCTGCTGAAACAGTTCCTATGATTTATGTAATGCCACAAGGTTTCAATACCTATTGGGTAAATAAATACAATGGCAATTATTCATACATGGATATGCTTTTAACCGAAATGGTACCAACTATCGATTTGTTGTTCCGCACCCGAAAAGAGCCACAGTACAGGGCTGTTATGGGTTATTCGATGGGAGGATACGGAGCCTTGATTTTGCCGGCAAAAAATCCTGATGTATTTAAAACCGGTGTTGTTTTGAGTATGTCGTTCCGCACTGATGAGCAATATATGGCCGAACCTCAGTCCGGTTGGGATTCGCAATGGGGATCGATATTCGGAGGTATTGGAGCTTCAGGAACAGCCAGGCTTACAGATTATTACAAAGCTCATTGTCCTTTCTATTTCTTTAAAAATCCCGGCGATCCGGCACTCAATGGCCAAAACTATTTTTTCGATTGCGGTGATGATGAAGAAAGCCTTTCGGAACCCAATAATGAGCTACATAATCTTCTCAGAGATTTGAATATTAAACACGAATACCGGGTTAAAAATGGCGCTCACAGTTGGGAGTACTGGCATAAGGCATTGCCCGAAGCTCTCAGATATATTAGCCATGCAGTGCAAAATGTTCCATATCCTGATGATGCGGAAAAGATAGACCCGGGTCCTGATGTGCCGGCAAACAGGGTATTTGTTGAAGAACTTGAAAATTCCGGAATTACTTATACCGTTGTGGTTCCGGCAACTTATTTGTCCGATACAAACCACTATGCTGTAATATTAGCTCTTCACGACCGCAATATGACATCGCAGGATGAAGAATCCGGAAATCTCATATCATTGTTCAGTAGCATGATGAGTAATGGTAAAATACCAGCTTCGCTAATTGTTGAAATCCCGATGAAAACGGAAATGCTTACGGCTGAGGCACTGCAACAGATTATAAGTCAGCTTAACGCAAAATATCGTACCATCGCTGATCGGAACCACAGCATTATACTTGGGAATAAGCAGGCAGGACTTCTGGCTTATGAATTATTTCCCGAAAATCCGGATATCATTAATTCCTGTCTTCTGTTTGATGCAAATCTTCCGGATGATGCCACTGCTGCTAATTCATACCTGAGTTATTACCTCGATATTCCCGATGAAGGTATAAATTACCAAGGCTACCATTCGCTGTACATGAGCTTAAGGAAGAATAAAGTGGATTACGAATACAGGGTCCGGCAAGGAACATCGTCGCACGATTCATTCCTGAAGGGTCTCTATGAGGCAGCAGGATTTATAAAAGAACATCTTAGAAATTAACTATGAAACGAACCACGTTCTTGTTTTTCTTTTGCATAATCCTCATTTACAGTTCGTATGCTGCATCTGGACTGAGGATTATGGAAAGCGTGGTTATGCCCAGCCGTATCCTTAAGCAAGATGTTCATTTCTCGATATGCCTGCCCGAAAATTATTACGATGTGCAACAATCCTTTCCTGTTGTATATTTATTACATGGCCTGGGCGATAACGAATCATCGTGGCTCGAATACGGTCAGATAAGCCAATATGCTGATAAAGCAGTTAAAGATGGCGATGCAAGCCCTATGATTTTTGTAATGCCCGAAGGATTCCGTACTTATTATGTAAACGATTACAAAGGCTCGTTTTTATACCAGGATATGTTTATGAATGAGCTGGTTCCACTTATCGACAGCCTTTTCCGGACTATTGCGGACAGGCAGCACAGGGCAGTTATGGGTTATTCAATGGGTGGATTCGGAGCAATGATTCTTCATCTGAAACACCCTGAAATATTTGGAACAGCAGTTCCTTTGAGCATTTCGATTCGTACGGACGAACAATATAGTACTGAAGATGCTTCCGGTTGGGACGAGCAATGGGGCAGGCTTTTTGGCGAGCCCGGACTTAAAAGTGCTGACCGTATTACTGATTATTACAAGCAGAATAGTCCATTTCACATTTTATCCGGAATGTCGGAATCAGAAATCAAAAAACTAAACATATACATCGATAATGGTGACAAGGAACAAACACTTTGCCGCAGCAACGAAGAATTGCACATATTGATGCGGAACCTGAATATTCCTCATGAATTCCGTGTCCGTGATGGCGGGCACAGTTTTCAATACTGGTGTTCGGCTTTGCCAAATGCTCTGAGGTTTATCAGCGATGGCTTTAACGGGAAGCTTTACCGTGGCGACAAAATGGTTTCTGCAAAAATTAGTCAGCTACCTGATAAGCAAATGCTGAAATTAACAATCAATAACGAACCTGCATTTGTTTTTGTACCGGCTGAATATGAAAAAACCAATCGGTTTTACCCGGTAATTTATGTTGCAGGCAACTTTTCGGATTCACATCGCAAAACAATAGCGGCAGCAGTCAACAATGAAATTGAAAACAACTATGTAAGCCCGATGCTGATCGTATTTTTACCTGTGAATACGATTTTACAATTAAAAGCATCACTTCCTGAACTGGAGGAAAAGTTAAGAATCCGAAAAGGATATCGTTTCCGGGCATTAGCCGGATACCAGGATAGGGCAGCGGACGTGTACACGGTTGTAATTAACCAGGAACAATTCAGCACCTGTATTCTTGCTGATGCATACCTGTTAAAGGACAGCTTTTCAAGTGAAGCCGCCGAAATGAAAAAAAAGACACTTGAGCGTACTTCTTTCTTTATTGCAGCTCCGGATAAAGGCAAATATTACGAGGGTAACGGGAATGCACATATGCTTTTACGGGATGAGGAACTACAACACGAATACAGGGTAAAGGAAGGTAATGGCGGATTCGGTTGGTTCATGGCTGCATTGCCTGAGATCATCACATACACAGCAAAGAGATTTCACAAGTAACGTCAAATAAATACTAACTAAAACTAAAAACCATGTTTATTGTAAGCAGTTACTCACTGGCAGTTGTTCTCACTTTTATTACCATGCTTTGCTGGGGATCGTGGGCCAACACCCAGAAAATGGCCGCCAAGAGCTGGCGTTTCGAGCTTTTTTATTGGGATTATGTTATCGGGATTCTCCTGTTTTCATTGCTTTTTGGTTTCACTTTAGGAAGTACAGGCAGTGTTGGGATGAGCTTTGTTGAGAGTATCAAACAGGCAAGTACTTCGAGTATTCTGAATCCGATTATAGGAGGTATCATCTTCAACTTGTCAAACATTCTGCTTGTAGCTGCCATTTCGGTTGCCGGTATGGCTATTGCCTTCCCTGTTGGAGTTGGAATTGCTATGGTTTTAGGTGTACTTATCAATTATATGGCTACCCCAAAGGGCGACCCAATGCTATTGTTTATTGGCGTGGGCATTGTTGTTGTGGCTATAATTCTTGATGCGCTGGCGTATAAAAAACATGCCATAAACGAAAAGAAAGCGTCAACAAAAGGGATTCTGCTTTCGGTAGCAGCAGGTTTTCTGATGGCCTGGTTTTTCCGTTTCGTAGCCAAAGCTATTGCAACTGATCCTGAAGCAACAGCTGCCGGATTATCCGAAGCCGGGAAACTAACTCCTTATGCTGCGTTTTTCTTCTTCGTAATCGGGATTGTTATCAGTAATTTCCTGTTCAATACTTACCTGATGAAAAAACCAATCGAAGGTGCACCGGTTAATTTCAAACAATATTTTGATGGTAATTTCCGTAGTCATTTATCCGGAATTATCGGCGGAATGATTTGGGCACTGGGAACTTCGCTAAGCTTACTGGCAGCTAATAAAGCCGGTTATGCCATTTCGTTCGGACTTGGACAAGGTGCCACAATGATCGGTGCTTTCTGGGGCGTATTTATCTGGAAAGAATTTAAAGGCGCCAACAAATCCGTTAATACATTACTTGCATTTATGTTTGTTCTTTTTACAGCAGGTCTGGCCATGATTATAATGGCCGGTAATAATTAAAAATCTTAACTCCAATCCAATCCAATCCAATCCAATCATAATTATAAACCTAAATCCAATCAAAATGAAAAAACAAATCTATTTCCTGACAATGGTTGCCTTAGTAACTTTGTCGCTTGTGGCTTGCAAAAAGGATAGTGATCCCCCTTCGGTAAGCACTTCCACTGTAACCTCTATTTCGGAAACTTCGGCAACCGCAGGTGGCGAAATTACTTCTGAAGGTACTTCAGCAGTTACCGCCCGTGGTGTATGCTGGGGTGTTGCCGCCAATCCTACAATTGCCGATTCAAAAACATCAGATGGAACCGGAACAGGAGCATTTACAAGCAACATTACCGGATTAAATCCTGGAACACTTTATCATGTAAGAGCTTATGCAACCAATGGTGAAGGTACTAACTATGGCGCTGATGTTACTTTCGCAACTCCCTCCCTTATCAAAACTATTGGCGTAGTATATACTGATGGTGTTGAATCGTATGAGTTTATTTACAATTCGACAACCAAAAAGATTGAGAGAATTGATAATTTCTGGAATGCTGAGCTCGATAAAACAATCACCTATGATTATTCAGTAGCAGGAAAACTCACAATTACCAAAGGTACTTCTCCAACAACCTATGATATTAATGCTCAGGGCATGGTATCCAAAGAAGATTGGGGTGGTGGCGAATACGCGGCTTATGAGTATAACACCGAGGGTTATCTGACAAAGATTATCGAACACTGGGGTGGCGCTGATCATTTAAAAATGGAAGCTACTATTACAAACGGCAATATAGTGAAACATACCACTTTTGATGATGACGGGGTAACTGTTAAAAAAGTTAAAGAGTTCACCTATACCATTGGCGAAAATGCCAATAGTATTCATCAGGCTTGTATGGTTGATAATAATACTTTGCCGGTAAGCAACCTCTTTGGTAAACCAAGTAAAAAACTGGTTGATTTCCTCGAATACTGGGATCCACGTAATACCGATCCAAAGAAAAAGACAATGATTTCGTACGAATTTGATTCGAAGGACAGGCCATCAAAAATTACACGTGCAGGCGACGGTTGGTCAGAAGTATATACATATGCTTACTATGACTAAGCGTTAATAAAAACACACTTTGCTGTTACAATCGATTTGTAAACGATTACCCGGAACAGCAAACTTGTTTGATTGAGGATTGATTGAAAGCCGGAAAGAGGTTTACCGTTTCTTTTGCAGAAACGGTTGCCTCTTTCTTTTAACCCAAGTTCAGCATTTTTCTAAAGCTGAATTGTATTTTAATACTACAAATTAAGTGACTTCGATCTTTCGGTATGTTTTAACCCAAATTACCCAGTTGCATAATTGATTACCCAAATCTGATATATTTTAATTCATGATAATTGAAACAAAAAGATTCGTTGTGTCGTGATTAATCCAACATACTAAAATAGTTCGGCATTGTCTCCTGTTGCGTAATTCGGGTTTGATCAACGCATACAGCGGTTACTAATCCAACGAAGTATTTCGACTGTTAACCTTACCTAGGTGGTTTATTCCAAATCTCATTTTACACATTATTATGAAGAATATTAAATACAAAGGCATTTTTGGAGGCCTGCTGTTTTTAATTATAGCCCTGCTTCTTCCTGTACCTGACGGTATGTCGGTAGCGGCGCGCAATGCCGGCGCAGTGGCATTACTCATGGCTATATGGTGGATTACCGAAGCTATTCCTGTTTACGCTACAGCATTTTTGCCGATGGTTCTTTTTCCATTATTAAAAATTCTGCCGGCAGGAGAAACAGCCATTAATTACGGCCACGATCTTGTATTAATGATGATTTCCGGATTCTTCATCGCCAAGGCCATCGAAACCCAGAATCTGCATAAAAGAATTGCACTTATCTTAATCAAAGCTCTTGGCACCAGCCGCTCCAGGATTCTGCTAAGCATAATGGCCGCTACTGCTTTTTTATCAATGTGGATTGCAAATGTTACCGGGGCATTAATGATGCTCCCCATTGGATTAGCCATTGTTGCTAAGGAGGAAACACTTGGGAATGCAAATCCTAAGTTCGGCACAGCTGTTATGCTTGGTATTGCTTATGCAGCTAGTATCGGGGGTGTGTCAACCTTAATCGGATCGCCTACAAACCTGATTTATGTCGGCATTATGGCAAAACTTTTTCCTTTAGCTCCTCCAATCAGTTTTTTCGAATGGCTCAAAATCGGTATGCCTGTATTGATTATTTTTTTACCATTAATATGGTATTATTTAGTTTATATTTTTAAAATCAAAGGCAGCATTCCGGGTAATAAGGAGTTGATTGAAGAAGAATTGAAAGGCATGGGTAAAATGTCGGCAGGTGAAAAGAGAGTAATGTACATTTTCCTTTTTACAGTATTTGGATGGGTGTTCCGCGAAGGATTCACTTTTGATCAGACTGTAATTCCCGGGTGGGCATCAGTGTTAGGTGTTAGCGATTATGTGCAGGACAGCACCGTGGGAATGTTTTCGGCTCTGTTGCTATTCATGCTTCCGGCAGGAAATGAAAAACGCTTGCTCGATTGGAAGTCAGCAGGATCAATTCCCTGGGGTGTGGGTGTAATTGTTGGCGGCGGATATGCGTTAGCCACAAGTTTTAAAATAACAGGACTGGCTGACTGGCTTGGCTACCAACTTGCTTTTGTAAGCAGTTTTCCAACCCTCATTGTGCTTATTATTGTAGTGGGTGCAGTTTTGCTTTTTACCGAAATGAATTCCAATACGGCTACAGCTAATATTTTTCTACCGATACTCGCAAGTATGGCTGTAGCAGGAAGTATAAATCCTATGCTACTGATGATACCGGCTACTTTTGCCTGTTCATTTGTATTTATTATGCCAGCAGGAACCGGCCCTAATACTGTTATTTTTGCAAGCAACAGAATTACTGTCCCCGAAATGGCAAAAGCCGGTATGTGGCTGAAAATCATTAGTATTATACTACTTCCTTTAGTACTTTATGTTTTGGTGATTTTTGTATTTGGCATGGACCTTGCTTTACCCCTTTGGGCTAAGTAACAATAAGATAGATATATCAGGCCTCTTCGGAAAGATTATCTTTAACTTATCCGAAATAGATATGCCATCAGGATAACCAATTATATTGTATTAGCTATATTCTGGAAAAGGTAAAGAAAACATTGGCTGAATTCAAGCTGCAAATGCAACTTTTTGATTTGCAGCCAAACTTAATAGACCATTCTGTTCATTATAAGAGTTCATTGATTCCATTTGCAATTTCATGATTTTTTCTTTTTCTCTTACAGGCGTCCTTTTTGACCAATGTCATGCATATTCACGGTGTTGTTATCTTGAGTTATTAGGATACTCTCGTTTTGAAACAAATAAGAAATAATTGAGTATATTTTTTTCAGTAAGCAGATCATATCTGATAGGATTCGTACAATCAATTGGATATTCAAACGAATTTGGATTTGCAAAGTAAACAGATAGATATGTGATAATTGTTTTATGATTAATGTCATTCCATATTCGGTATTTATAGACCGTTTCAGGAAATTCTAATTTTTCATATGTCGTTTCTCCTATTTTCATTATACGTCTGTTTGCGTAATTGGTGTGAAATAAAACAATTCATTTATTTGAAACTTTAATTTTGAGTCCACTCCGAAAAGTCATAAATAAAGAAATGCCACTAAGACTCCAAGACTCTAAGGTTCACAAAAACATGATTATCAATGGATTGAAATTTATGATTCTTTGTGTTTTTGTGCCTTTGTGGCGAAATAGTACTTTTCGGAGGGGCCTCAATTTTTGCTTTTGCAATTCAAAAATGGTGTATTTATTAACTCTATATCTCCTAAAATCCGAGTAATTTATAATTATAGTCACTAAAATTAAGTAACCATATTTTCATCTGTTATTATTTATTTTTAGGGGTCAGATGGAATTATTCGCATCTTACTTATTTTTAAATGTGCTCATGAGCTAAAGGTTCGCCAGGTTATTCAAAATATCATCTTCGGTTGGTGATTATTATAACCATGGCTATTTCAT
>JBBQUX010000077.1:0-16291 GCA_038212135.1 Bacteroidales bacterium
ATGCCTGTGGAAACAGCTCGACTGCATCGCAGACTATTAATGTGCAGGATATTACAGCCCCTATAATAGATGCATTGCCTGCAGAAAGTACTATGGATTGCCCCTCAACGCCTGTATTTGCAGTAGCAACAGCCACTGATGCATGTGGAAGTGCTTTCACTCTCACCTCCAATAATATTACCACTCCTGGAGCATGCGCAGGTTCCTACAGCGTAACCCGCACCTGGACAGCTACAGATGACTGTGGAAACAGCTCAACAGCCACACAGACTATTAATGTGCAGGATATTACAGCCCCTATTATAGATGCATTGCCTGCAGAAAGTACTTTGGATTGCCCCTCAACGCCTGTATTTGCAGTAGCAACAGCCACCGATGCATGTGGAAGTGCCTTCACCCTCACCTCCAATGATATTACCACTCTGGGAGCCTGCGCAGGTTCTTACAGCGTAACCCGCACCTGGACAGCTACGGATGCCTGCGGAAACAGTTCAGCGGCTTCACAGACCATCAACGTTCAGGATGTTACTGCCCCGGTTATTGGTGCATTACCTGCAACAAGTACTATCGATTGTCCCGCAACACCTGAATTTGCAGTTGCAACAGCCACTGATGTCTGCGGAAGCGATTTCGCTCTGACATTCAATGATGAAACCACTTCTGGCACCTGTGCCGGTTCGTACAGCGTAACCCGCACCTGGACAGCCACGGATGCCTGCGGAAACAGTTCAGCGGCTTCGCAGACCATCAACGTTCAGGATGTTACGGTTCCTGTTATTACCTGTGCACCGGATATTACTGTAAATAGTGATTTGGGAGAATGTGGTGCGACAGTCAATGTACCACAACCTGAAGTAATCGAAAACTGCGGTTCAGTAACTTATATTAACAGTGTAAATCAGACTGCCAATGCTTCAGGATTCTATCCTGTAGGAATTACAACAGTCGATTGGACGGTTTCGGATGAATGTGGAAACATTTCAACCTGCACAATGTCCATCACTGTGAATGACAACGAAGCTCCGCTAATCACATGTCCTTCTGACGTTTTAGTGTGTGCAACTGAACCGGTGGTTCCTGGAACTGCAACGGGGTCCGATAATTGTGAAATGGCAAGCATTATCAATAATGCTCCAACCGTATTCGAACCAGGAACAACCCTGGTTATCTGGACTGCAACTGATATACATGGCAATACATCAACCTGCACGCAAGCTGTTGTTATTATCCCAATGGCAATTGCTAATGCAGGCCAGGATGCTCTAACCTGTGAAGGGCAGCCGTTCACTATAAATACAGCTGCCGCCCTAAATTATTCTTCAGTATCATGGACTGCCAGCGGACAAGGATCGGTTATGAACGCGTCAACATTAAATCCAACTTATATTCCTTTAAACGGGGAAACCGGGAATGTGTACCTCACAATTACCGTAAATGGAATAGTGCCTTGTGCTTCGGTTTCAGATCAGATGTTGCTTACTATTCTTCCTACCCCGGTTGTGACGACCGGTCCTGATGCAAGTATCTGCGAAGGGCAATCGTTTATAACGGTAAACGCATTTGCAGGATATACAGGAAGCATACATTGGACTACAAGTGGTACAGGAATATTTACCGATCCAACACTTGCTATAACAACCTATAATCCAAGCTTAGCGGACAATACAAGCGGTTCTGTTATCCTTACTTTAACCGGCACAGGAACTCCTCCTTGCTTAAATGTTAGTGATAATCTGACGCTTACAATAAACAACGCTACAATTGCAAATGCCGGCATTGACGACTCAACCTGCCAGAATGTTCCTTATATCATCGCTGATGCAACAGCTCAGAATTATACATCAGTAGCATGGACACACAACGGACAAGGATCGATGACTGGTATAAACACACTTACTCCAACCTATACGCCTGCAACAGGTGAAACCGGAGTTGTAAGCTTTACATTAACAGCCTATGGCATTTCGCCTTGCGGAAATTCGATTGATGTAAAAAATCTTTCAATTTATAGCGCACCATCTGTATCGGCAGGAGCTGATTTCAAAAGCTGCGATGCTACGCCCGTCCATCTTGCTTCCGCGACAGTATCAGGTGTGTTAAGCGTTGTGTGGACTTCAACAGGGTCAGGCACTTTTGATAATCCGACCCTTGTAAATGCCACATATACGCCATGCCAAAGTGATATTGATAATGGTTCGGTTACACTCACTCTCACTGCAACCGGCAATGCAACCTGCGGCACAGCTTATGATCAGGTAATTGTAACCCTTATTCCTGCAGCTAAAGTTTTTGCAGGTGAAGGAAATACTATCTGTAGCGGTACATCATACTTTATAAGCGACGCAACAGTTGCAGGAGCAACATCCCTGAGTTGGACACACGATGGACCTGGTATTCTCCAAAATGCAGAAACAATCAATCCTACTTATATTCCGGCATCAGCAGAATCAGGTGATGTTCACTTGTTTGTAATTGCAAACGGGCAGATGCCTTGTGGTTCAGTAACTGACAGCTTAACACTTCAGGTAATACCCGGGGCATCCGCAAATGCAGGTAGTGATATAACATCATGTTTATCCGTTCCCGTACAATTGAATGCAATTCAGGTTAGCGGGTATAATTCACTGCTATGGTCAACATCAGGAACAGGAAGCTTTAATAACATGACCATTCTTAATCCGGTCTATACTCCAGGCCCGGCTGATATAACAGCAGGATTTGTTGAAATCTCTCTGCAAGCTTATGGTACTGCCCCATGTGGCAATTCAATTGATGTTTTAAGAATAGATTTCATCAAAGCACCGGTTGCCAACGCAGGCGATGATGCTGTACTATGTGCTGTTGCCCCATATACAATATCATCAGCAACAGCATCAGACTACACTTCTGTAACATGGTCGCACAACGGGAAAGGAAGTCTTTCAGATCCAACTGTTCTGAATCCCACCTACATCCCGGCACCAGGCGAAACAGGTTCTGTTGAATTTACCTTGACTGTAAACGGTTTACCTGCCTGTAGCAATATGGTTGTATCTGATTTATTTATTTTGACATTGAATGCTGCAATTATTGTCGATGCCGGAAGCGACGAATCCATTGCTTCAGGAGCAGCAACTTCGCTGAACGGAACAGTATCAGGAGGAACGGGGGTATTTACTTACACCTGGTCACCGGAGGAACTCATTGTTGTAAATAATGTTCTTAATCCCAATACCCAGGCTTTGAACAGTGAAATTATTTTCATTCTTACCGTCCATGATGTTGTGAGCGGTTGTTCAGCAAGCGATGATGTGAATATCAGTATGGGTGGGATCATCAGGCCGATTGCAAATGATGATTACGACACTACGGGTCTGAATTCTTCAACGCTTGTAAATGTAGTTGCCAATGATTCGGATCCGATTGGTCTTGGGCTTGATGTAACAATCATCATTGATCCGAAAAACGGTATAGCTATTGTGAATGAAGATGGGTCGATCACCTATACCCCATCCACTGGCTTTTCCGGTAACGACACACTCACTTACAAGATCTGCGACAGGGGAATGCCTTCCAAATGTGCGTCAGCCAATGTTATTATTACCATTTTCCCTGTTCGCGATCCCCTCGAAATTTACAATCTGCTTATTCCTAACGGAGATGGAATGAACGATACATGGTATATCCGTGGCATTGAGAATTACCCGGATAATTCTGTTCTGATTTTCAACCGGTGGGGTGATAAGCTGCGCGATTTCAAAGGATATAACAACACAAGCGTTGTATGGGACGGAACCAACTTCAAAGGTGAAAAACTACCTGCCGGAACATATTACTATGTGCTTACACTCGACAATGTTGACTCCCGCACCGGCTGGATTTTATTACGCTGGAATGAGTAATAGCCAGGCAAGCTTTACCTTGTAAAGTCAATATAAATCCTGACCTTTATCAAAATTTAAGGAGCAGAAATTAATGATCTGAAAACTTCCTGTAAATCAACTAATTTGATTTACAGGAAGTTTTGTTTTTATCAGGTGGCAAAAAGTGGATATAATCAATTCAGTGTACTTTTTCTTTTTTCTCCAAAACTCTTTTTTCTTCCATTTTCACACAGCTTTCCTGATTTAGAACGGCGATTCCCAAAATGGGACACGAAACGATTCCGTTATTCAATGATCCTTTTAAACAGCCTCATATACAGTAGATTACAAACTTTGGCATAATTGTTGAAATTTAAATGCAAAATCGCAAAGCACCCAAAGCTTTCAGATTCAACTCTAAAACCAAACTTGTAACAACTCACTGATCATGAAAATATTCTTTACTTCTCTTCTCTTTTTTACCGTCTCAATTTTATTTGCGCAGCAGGATCCCTTATTCAGCCAGTACATGTTTAACAAACTGGCAGTAAATCCGGGATACGCAGGAAGTCGCGAATTACTTACTGCCGATATACTTTACCGCAACCAATGGGTTAACGTTGATGGAGCACCAAAAACCATCAGTGCATCATTGCATTCGCCCCTCAATAACACTCATCTTGCATTGGGAGCGCACTTATACAACGATCGCATCGGCCCTATGTCGAACACCAGTGCAATGGCTACATTCGCATACCGCGTCATCTTTCCGAAAGGGAAACTCTCCTTCGGCATTCAGGCAGGTGTGAAAAGCAATGGAATTGTATGGAATGAAATAAATGCTCAAAATTCAGATGATCCTTTTCTCACCAACAGGGCTGATAATAAAGTAGTACCTGATGCCAATTTCGGAATCTATTATTACTCACGTAATTTTTTTGCAGGCCTGTCATCACATCAGCTTTTGCAAAACCAAACTCTTGTAGTCGAAGATTCAGAAGGGAATACACAGGTATCAAAACTGCTTACCCATTTTTATGGAATGACCGGTGTTGTAATTCCTATCAGTGAAAACGTTATTTTCCGTCCTTCGTTGCTGGCTAAATATGTAAAAAATGCTCCAACTCAACTTGATTTAAACGCAAGTTTCCTTTTTGCCAACAAAATTTGGTTAGGCGCATCGTACCGCACTGAGAAAGCTGTTTCATTTATTACTGAAATCAATATCAAGCAAAACTTTCGCATCGGATATTCATACGATATCTGGCTCAACGAGCTAAAAGCATACAACAAAGGCTCACATGAAATCCGCCTTAGTTTCGATATCAATGTTGCAAAACGAATCCTTACTCCGAGGTATTTCTAAATTTTAACTATAGATTTAAAAGCAAAATCCAGGAACCAAATAGTGCAAAAGTGTTAAGTAGTTACTTTTTTATAAATACCTCCTGAATTTTCGGGAGGTTTTTTGTTTTGCACTCTCAAACCAGAAACGGGTTATTCAGCTTTTCATAACCAATAGTAGTTTCGGGCCCATGCCCCGGGTACACGATGTAATCATCAGGAAGTGTAAATAATTTTGTTGTGATGCTCCGGTAAAGCAAATCAAAATTGCCTGTTGGCAGGTCAGTGCGCCCAATGCTGTCGCGGAACAATACATCACCGGCAATCACATACCGTTCGGCATGGTTCACCAGGCAAACACTACCATCCGCATGGCCCGGTGTGTAAAGAACCTGTAATTCAGAGGCACCATAAGTAATTGTATCGCCATCTTCAATAAAATCAACCGGAGTAATCAGGTTCTCCACCTTGATGCCAAATACCGAACCGAACCCGGCTGCTGTTTCCCAGAACATTTTGCTGTTTTTATGGCATTGCGGCCTGAGGTTGTATAAATTACAGATAAATGTATTGCCAATGATATGATCAATGTGAAAATGCGTATTGAGCATTCCAATTGGCTGAAGATGGTTTGTGGCAATAAAATCTGTAAGAGATGATTCTTCCTGCCTGCTCTGGCAGGCGGGATCAATAACAAGGCATTTCCCGCTATCATCAATTAAAATATATGTATTAACGCTAAACGAATTAAATACAAATCTGCTTACTTTTTTACTCATGGCATACTAATTTTGAAGGGATAAAGTTATCAAATTACATGTTATACTTTTACATAAACAGTGAACCGCGGATTTTTGTTACTTTAGCGGGTTGAAAATAGTTGAGCACGAATGAGGAATTCTCATAGTTTTATATTGTTAAGAGTAAGCAAATGGCTTTGTATTGTGCTCATTGTTTGGCTATTCTCATTTTCTGCTTCGGCACAGTTCTACAACGGTTCACAGATGACTTTCGGAAAAAACCGGGTGCAGTACACCGATTTCCTATGGACGTATTTCCGGTTTAACAATTTTGATGTGTATTATTACCTCAACGGGAAAGAACTTGCGCAACATGTGGCCGATTATGCGGGTAAATACATCCCGGAAATTGAATCGAAACTCCAATCCACGCTCGATCGCAAAACCCAGTTCATTGTTTACAATACTTACTCGGATCTGAAGCAGAGCAATATTGGGTTAATGAATCATGAAAGCTATAATACGGGTGGTATTACGCATGTTATCGGCTCCAAGGTTTTTCTGTATTTTGATGGAGACCTTAACCATTTCGACAGGCAGATACGTGGCGGGATAACCCGTTTACTCGTCGAAAACATGATTTATGGCGGTTCTTTAGGATCGCAGGTGAAAAACAGCACCCTTATAAACCTTCCTTCCTGGTATCTCGATGGTTTGGTTTCGTACCACAGCCGCAACTGGGATACCGAACTTGACAATAAGGTTAAAGATGGTATTCTCAGTGGAAAATACAAGCGGTTCAATCATCTTATTGATGACGACGCAGTGTTGGCTGGCCATTCGCTCTGGCGTTTTGTTGCTGAAAAATACGGGGAAGAGAATATTGCCAATATCGTATATATGACAAGGGTTAACCGAAGTGTTGAAAGCGGTTTTTTGTATGTTCTTGGAATATCGTTCAAAAAAATAGTTGAAGAGTGGTACGATTGGTATAAAGATATTTATTCGGTTGATAATATTTCGTTTAGCCCATATAATCCTGATCTGAAGCTGAAGATTAAACGCGAAATGGTTTATAATAATCTTCGTATCAGTCCTGATGGGGAAAAGATGCTTTTCAGCGTAAACGAAAAAGGCAGGTACAAGGTTTATACCTACGATATGAGTACAGGGAAGAAGAAAAAGATATTTAAAAAGGGATTTCGCACCGACGAAAAAGTAGATTATTCGTACCCTCTTTTAGCATGGCATCCTTCAGGAAATGTTATTGCAATGATGCTTGAGCATAAAGGACTGTTGTTCCTGTATTACTATGATTTTGAAACCCGGAAGTGGCAAAATCAGAATCTTTTCAATTTTCAAAAAATCCTCGATTTCTCATATTCACCCGATGGACGATCGTTTGTAATGTCGGCTGTGCAACGCGGACAATCCGATATTTATGTGTACAACATTGCGGCCAATACAGCTGAACCAATCACGCAGGATGTTTATAATGATTTGAATCCCAGATTTTTGGCCAAGAGCAATCGTATTATTTTCAGTTCGAACCGGCCCGATGATACCATCAGGTTCACGAGGGAGAACCTGAGCTCGTACGACGGTATGGAAAATAACGACCTTTTTATTTATGAAAGAGGCTCCGGCAGTAAATGGCTCAACAGGGTAACAAAAACCAGGCTTGCCAATGAAATTCAGCCAATGTCGTACAGCCCCGGGTATTTTACATTTCTCAGCGATGCCAACGGAGTTTACAACAGGTATGCTGCCCGCTTCGACAGTACCGTGGCTTATGTAGATACAACCGTGCATTACAGGTATTTCACCCAAACCTTTCCTTTAACGAATTATCCGCGCAGTGTGCTTTCGCATGATATAAGCTTTACAGGCCGCAAACTATCAGAACTCGTTTTTGAGGATAACAAGTACCACATTTATACCGGAGATATCCCTCTCGGGAAGGTAAATCCGCTTGAAAAGCTGGATCAATCGAAATATATTCTCGAACGCGAAGCACAGGCAGCAAAGGAAAAGGAACTGGAAGCGGTTAAAAAGGCAAAACCGGAAAAGAAAGTGAAACGGAAAAAGTTTGTTCCGGTTTATGAAAATGATATTCCTCCCGCAACCATAGATTCTGCCGGAATTGATATCAGTAATTACCAGATTTCAGCTGATCTTTTAACGGGGAAAACTTCTCTTAAACGCACCAATATTTTACAACCCGAAATTACTGACGGCATAATAAAGCTGCCAAAACCAAGGAACTATAACGTTGAATACTCAGTGAACCAATTAATAAGCCAACTCGATTTTTCATATCTCAACCTGAGTTACCAGCCATACCTCGGGTATGCCGGTCCGATATACCAAAACTCCCCCACTAATGCGCTTTTTGTATTAGGAGCTACTGACCTGCTCGAAGATTACAGACTCATCGGAGGAGTGCGGTTGAATGCAAGCCTTGTTAACAATGAGTACCTTTTAGGCTATGCCGACCTTAAACGACGCCTCGACCGTGAAGTGTATTTTCACCGCACCGGTTTTGATGTGTCTTATAGTAACGCATATATTCGTCATCGTATTCATGAGTTGCATTATGTGCTGCGATATCCATTTACCGAAGTACTGGCTTTAAAGGGCACAGCATCAGTGCAATACGATAAGCCTTACGCGCTGGCTTATGATTTCCCCACTGCTAACATGAATCCGGAAGGTGATGTGTGGGGAATTCTGAAGGGCGAATTAGTTTATGATAATAGCCGCGAAATAGGAACAAATCTGTTGCTCGGACTTCGTTATAAAATATTCGGCGAATATTACCAGTTGGTTAAAAAATCATCGGTGAATATGATAGTCGTTGGATTCGATATACGAAAATATACCCGGATACACCGCTCCTTTATCTGGGCCAACCGGTTGGCAGGGAGTACCTCTTTCGGCAAAAACAAATTGCTCTATTATATGGGAGGTGTCGATAACTGGCTGAACCCATCGTTTAATTATGAATACCAGATTGACTACACTCAGAACTATGCTTTTCAGACACTTGCTACAAGTATGCGCGGATTCCCGCAAAATGTGCGCAGCGGAAATACATTTGCTTTGTTAAGTTCCGAACTGCGTTTCCCGGTGTTTAAGTATTTTTTCAATAAACCACTCAGATCCGAATTCCTGAATAATTTCCAGGTGATTGGATTTACCGATATTGGCTCGGCCTGGCAGGGGCTTAATCCGCTTACGGAGGATAATACCTACTACACCCGGTATATCAGCAGCCCACCACTGGATATTACCGTGCAGGTGCAAAAAGATCCGCTTATTGCAGGCTATGGCTTTGGCCTGCGTAGTACGCTCTTTGGTTATTTCCTTCGTGCCGACTGGGCATGGGGCATCGAAGATCAGGTGGTGCAGCCACGGATATTTTACATTTCGCTCAGCCTCGATTTTTAGCAAATATCACATAGATTATTTAGGAAAAATGTTTCTGTTGATCAGAGGAATCCGGAGAAATTGTAGTTCTACAACTTTTTTAATTGATAACTAATGAGCCTTCCCGAAAAGCGGATAACCGAATTTATCCACAAACATCATATTTTCACTTTGGCAACTTCGGCTGCTAATATTCCTTATACCTGTACCTGCTTTTATATGTATCTGGATGAGCTGAATATGTTTGTATTTACTTCTGACAAAGGTACCCGGCATGTGGATGAAATGATTGGCCAGCCTTTGGTAGCGGGTGCTATTGCACTCGAAACCACTATGATCGGTAAAATTCAGGGGATACAATTCACGGGTGAGTCGGAGTTGTTGCAAGGTGAACTTTACGATGTTGCACTTAGTGCTTACCTGCGCAAATTTCCTCTCGCCAATTTTAAAAAACTGGAACTCTGGGGTATCAGGCCCGGCTTCATCAAAATGACACATAACCGTTTGGGTTTTGGGACTAAACTGATCTGGAATCAAGAGAGTTAAGAATTTGTAAGCATATAAATATACTTGACAAATGCAAAATATTCTCCTTATCTTGGCCATAAAAAACTTTATGCCATTTCTTCTTGTATTTGGTTATTAATTTTGATATCCTTACAACCCTTTATTTACGGGCATTCTGAAACCCGCTATTCATAAGGGTTTCGCTACTTACTAATAGTTTAAAAAACAGATAATCAGTTAGTTAATGCTTTGTAACGAAGAATTTGTTAATAACTGTATTTGAATAATCCGGAAAGCATACTGTAAATTTGTAATCCCTCACTTCAGCCATCAAAATCAGCAAATGGTCTTGGCTTTCAGGAAATTATTATTATTATTAACCGAGAATGAAAAGCAATATGGATGTTAATCTTTTTTCACAGTTCGATTCCTCTGTAGAGGAAGGTGTAAAAAATGATTTTTATGGTAAAGTCCTTGAAAAACGCACACGGCCCGAAATTCCTCAGCCTGAAGAAGCATTTCAGGCAACGGAACCAGAACTTGTTATCGTTACGAAACCAGAAACTACCCCAATGAATCAACAGAATGCTCCAAAACCTGTTACAACAAAAATGACCGCATACAAGCATGAAGAAGTGCTGAAGGCTGCCACCCTGTATTTCGAAGGCGACAAGCTTGCAGCCAGTGTGTGGATGAATAAATACGCCCTCAAGGACAGCGACGGCAATATTTATGAGCTTACGCCCGATGATATGCACTGCCGCCTTGCCGCTGAGATTGCCCGTATTGAATCTAAATATCCAAACCCACTTGGCGAAGAAGAGGTTTTCGAACTTTTCCGTAATTTCCGTTATATCGTTCCGCAAGGCAGCCCTATGGCCGGTATGGGAAATGATTTCCAGATTTCGTCCCTTTCGAACTGCTTTGTAATTGGAGGCGACGGCAACCAGGATTCGTACGGCGGTATTATGAAAGTGGACCAGGAACAGGTTCAGCTGATGAAACGCCGCGGAGGTGTGGGTCACGACCTTTCACATATCCGCCCTGCAGGAAGCCCGGTGAAAAACAGCGCGCTTACCTCTACAGGAATTGTTCCTTTTATGGAACGCTTCAGCAACTCGACCCGCGAAGTAGCCCAGGATGGCCGCCGTGGCGCGCTCATGCTTTCAATTTCCATAAAACATCCTGACAGTGAGGATTTTATCGATGCCAAAATGGAACAGGGTAAAGTAACCGGTGCCAACGTTTCAGTTAGGATTGATGACGATTTTATGCATGCCGTAAAAAACAACAGCGAATACAATCAGCAATACCCGATTGAATCTGCTAATCCATCAAAAGTACAGCGGATAAATGCCCGTGGTCTGTGGGATAAGATTATTCACAATGCATGGAAATCGGCTGAACCGGGAATTCTTTTCTGGGACACCATTATCCGCGAATCCGTTCCCGATTGCTATGCCGACCTTGGTTTTAAAACCCTTTCGACAAACCCTTGCGGAGAAATTCCGCTATGTGCTTACGACAGTTGCCGTTTAATTGCCATTAATCTCTACAGCTACGTCGAAAATCCGTTTACACCCCAGGCTACGTTTAATGCTACCCTTTTTGCCGAGCATTCGCGGTACGCACTCCGCATTATGGACGATATTATCGACCTGGAGATGGAGAAAATTGATGGCATTCTTGCCAAAATAAATGCTGATCCAGAGGACGAAGAAACCAAACGTACCGAACGAAAACTCTGGGAGAAAATCCGTGAGAAAACCTTGCAAGGCCGCCGGACAGGTATTGGCATTACTGCCGAAGGCGATATGCTGGCTGCACTGAATATGCGTTACGGAAGCGAGGATGCCACCAACTTCAGTGTAAGCGTTCACAAGACACTGGCTATTGAAGTGTACGGCGCATCCGCCGACCTGGCAGCCGAGCGTGGTGCCTTCCCGATCTTCGACTTCAGGCGTGAGCAAAACAACCCGCTTATCAACCGCATTCGTGAAGAAGCTCCTGAAGTGTATGCCAAAATGGAAAAACACGGCCGCCGCAACATCAGTATGCTTACTATTGCTCCTACTGGCAGCGTGAGTATTTGTACACAAACCACCTCGGGCATCGAACCCGTATTCATGGTAAGCTACAAACGCCGCCGCAAAGTGAATCCGAACGACAAAAACGTACATATTACATTTGTTGATGAAACAGGCGATTCGTGGGAAGAATACAATGTTTTTCACCCCAAATTCCTCGACTGGATGAAGATAAACGGCTATGATGTGGAAAATGCTGTTTCGATGACTGATGATGCGTTGCAGGCAATAATTGCAAAATCGCCGTATTACAAAGCCACCAGCAACGATATTGATTGGGTTGCCAAGGTTACCATGCAGGGAGCTATCCAGAAATGGGTCGATCATTCCATCAGCGTTACCGTTAACCTGCCCGCCGAAGCTACCGAGGAACTGGTCAGCGATGTCTATCTCAGGGCTTGGGAAAGCGGCTGCAAAGGCATGACCATCTATCGCGATGGTTCACGTTCGGGAGTATTGGTAAGCAATGATTCCAAAAAGAAAGAAATAAACGAATTTCAGGAAACCAAAGCTCCCCCACGTCCGAAAGAACTGGAAGTGGAAGTGGTCCGTTTTATGAACGAAGACGAAAAATGGATCGCTTTTGTTGGTTTGATCAACAATAAACCCTACGAAATATTTACTGGTAAAAGTTCCGATTTTTATATCCCTGATTACGTTAAAAAAGGCTGGATTATACGTAATAAGGAGAACGAAAACACTTCGGCCCGCTACGATTTCGAGTATGAGGATAGCTATGGATACCGCGTAACCCATCGGGGTCTCTCGCGTTCCTTCAAAAAGGAATACTGGAATTATGCCAAACTTATCTCAGGCATCCTGAGGCATGGTATGCCGTTGCAATATGTGGTCGAATTGGTTGATAACCTGAGTTTCGACAACGTAAGCATCACCACCTGGAAAAACGGAGTAATCCGCGGACTTAAAAAGTTTATCCCCGACGGAACCCAAACCGGCCATAGCTGCCCGGAGTGTAAGGATAAAAACACTATTATTTACAAAGAAGGTTGCATGACCTGTACCACGTGTGGATATAGCAAATGCGGATAAAAACACTCTCTTTGCCGCTCGGATACTAAGCCACGGTCATTTGTTGGCTATAGTTTTTTTACGTAAATATGTACTATATTTGAGTTCAATTCATGAGACTGAAATTGGTTCATATAAGTTTAATTTATTGAACCCACATTAACCATAGTAAAAGGAGATAGGACAGGTGAGAATGATAGTTCTAAGCGCACGATTTTTAAACACGAGCCAGCTTATTTGGACATAAAGAAAAAAAACATCAAAAACAGCTAATATCTTATTGCTTTTCACATCAAAGGAGACTATATTTGAAAAATTTATATAATTCCCCTATTATGAAAACAACTCATAATGCAATTTCTCGCATAATTACAAAGCTGAGTATTCCCAATATTGAGACTGTTAATACACAGATATTTGGTCGAGTTTCACGCGATACAAATAAATACCTTAAACTATTTTGTGTTCTGTTGATTACTGCTTTTATACATAGAACCAGTTATGCACAAATACAAAGTTCATATAGGATAGAAGCAAATTCAATTCATATTACTGATACTGTTATAAATAATAGCGTATATTCATGCATCAAAAATCAATCTGGCTTAGTGCCCAATTCTGAAATCAGCTTACCACAATTACCAGGAAAGTATATATCATTTATTATTCCTTTTGGGTTTGAACTGGACAGTATCGAAATTATCAACCTAATCACAACTGAAATTGAATTACAAAATAAAATACTGCCAGTTCAAACAGAACAATACGCATGCATAGGATGTGCAATACCTCCATTTATTCCTGATACTTCATTTATCTACTCAACTGATGAACTTTACCCAAAACAAATATTTGGCGACGATATAATAGGCGTTTTTGATAATTG
The DNA here is from genome assembly GCA_038212135.1 of Bacteroidales bacterium. Classification (GTDB taxonomy): domain Bacteria; phylum Bacteroidota; class Bacteroidia; order Bacteroidales; family UBA4417; genus UBA4417. The sequence continues at coordinate 13,865 of JBBQUX010000077.1, forward strand.
TAAGATTATTTCAATTCCATTTACCCCTTTTCAATACAATCCCGTAAAAGGGAAATTGGTTGTTACATCATCTGTTGAGTTCACCTTGCGCTTGAAACAGATGGCAAACCCAAATGATTATAGAGCTTTAAAGAAACTCGAAAGATATAAGGGCATGAATAAGAATTTTATTATTGAAATAATAGAAAATAAATCAGACTACGATATTAACTCATTACCGGTTACAACCCTGCAATCAATAGATCACTCAAATACGACCGTTGATTTCTTTGAATATACTATCATTTCAACTTCCAATTTTAATAATAAAGCACAAAGACTCATTGATTGGAAAAGAAAAAAAGGACTAGATGCTGGTTTTGTTGATATTGCTGATATACTCAGCGATTATTCAGGGGTTGGGGATAATATTGGTAATGTTCTATACTCCAATACTAATACTATTTATGACGATACTGCAAAAGTGAGGATGTACCTTAAGGATGCCTTCGAACAACATGGAACGCAATGGGTTCTGATTGTTGGTGATGAAGACATCGTTCCAGTAAGATATCAATACATGAGTTCGGACGACTTTAATGCAACAGATACTTATTATGGCAATTTTACTGGTGACTGGAATGTAGACGGTGATTTTAAGTATGGTGAAAATGGGGGTGATAAAGTTATTGGTAACCTTGAATTATATGTTGGCAGGATTCCTTGTAACTCTCCTATTGAATTTGAAAATTGGATTATCAAATCATTACTTTATGAGCAAGATCCAGGCAAAGGTTCTTCCGGATATTTATCTCGATGTATAGGAATGCAGGGTGACCAATTACAAAATAGCAATGATTATAAATTTTTTATGGATGCTACAAATGGATTCTATTCTCATCATTTATTTGAAGAGAAGCTATCAAGTTCAGCCTCCGGATTATCATTAACGGCTCCTTATGGGTCTGATATAATATCATATATTAATAACTCTCCGCCTAATTTATGGTTTTGGTTTGAACATGGTTTGTACAATACTGTACAGACGATGAGTAATGGGATTAATATGGGTATGGTAAGTCAAATTTCAACAGTTGTAACAATTGAACCGGGAGCATCACTTAACAATTTGAACAACTATGATCAACCTGGTATTGTTTATGCCGGTAGTTGTCTAGTTGCTGCTTTTCAAAAGGAAAAGTCTGGAAATTCCAAGTGTCTTGCGGAATATTATCTAACAAATAATCTGGCAGGTGGCATTGCATTTATGGGGGCAACTAATGAGATAACCATCAATAACTGGTTTCTTCAATATTTTTCATCAAACTTTCCCTTGCTAAATGCACATCGTGATTATATAACTCATTTAGGGTCATTTTACTCACTAATAAAAAATAAATTTCGCACTCAGTTTCCTGGTTATGCAAGTCAATATTTCGCCCACAACCTGTTCGGCGATCCTGAAACCCGATTTTATACTCATGTTCCGGTGAGGATCAAGGCCAGCATTAAACCAAGACATATCGTTGTTAACACAGCCACAAATATTGTTTTATCCCTCTTCAACATTAATAAAAATGATACAGTTTATGCAAGTGTTTATGGCTCAGGATACAATGGCGGAATCCCAAAAGTATTCGTTATTAAAGGTAACGACGGTATAACCAACTACACAATGAATGGAATATCCGTTACAAGCACCCAACCGCTATATATAACTATCAGTGGATTTAATTATTTGCCTTACACAAACGAAATAGTTGTAGTTCCAACTTGTACAAAATCAAACACAACAGAGGAGATAAAAACCACACCGGCTCAACCCTGGATAGGAACAATTTTTAAGGATCATGATGTACTTATTAAATTGGGTGCTACGCTTACCATCAAAGGCGATGTTTACTTTGTTGTCGGTGCAGGAGTGATAGTAGAACCCGGTGCGAAACTAATTATTGATGGGGGCTCGCTTAATGCCGGCTGCGAAGGCCTCTGGCAGGGGGTGGAAGTTAGGGGGCAGTCAGGCTTAACACAATATTCGAATGTAAATCAGGGCTTTATACAGGTAAAAAACAATGGCAGCATAAACGATGCAGTATGCGCAATCTCAACTGCACAACCAACTGGCTTATCTTATATTCCCGGAACCACCGGAGGCATTTTTACTTGTACTGATGCCAGGTTTTCCAATAACCTCCGATGCGTTCATGTTTACCCATATCAATACGGAAATTTTAATTACAACAGCAACCTTTCCAAATGTGATTTCCTGCTAAACGATAATTACATTCCCGGCAGATACCCGCAAAGCACAGCAATGATTTGGTACGACCAAATAAAAGGGATTGGCAACAGCGGGCTTACCTTTAAAAATATTATGACCGAAGTTGACGTTACGCACCGGGGCATAGGTATTTTAGCTACCGATGCAGGTTTTGGGCTAAACAAGAT
>JBBQUX010000078.1:0-16222 GCA_038212135.1 Bacteroidales bacterium
ACCGGGCAGGATTCATTGAAATGGGATATTTCGCCGGGTGTCAGTACTTTCCGGGATAGCATTGGTAACAGTATAAATACACAATTTACGCAAGGACAAGTGAGGGTTTATAGTATTCCAAAGGGTACTATTCAGGCTCCCACTGCAGTTTGTGAAGGCAGCGATATTCCCTTTATTGGTATTTATACACCGGGTTCAGGTAACGGAACGATTTCGTACCAATGGACAGGGCCAAATGGATTCACAGATACAAATCCGGTAACCTTCGTTTCAAAGGCTACACAGTTAAATGCAGGGGAATATACCCTGAGCCTGGCAGATACAAACCATTGCCAGAGCCAGACCACAATCCATGTGACTGTGGTTCCGCTTCCTGTGGCCGATTTTACGAAAGACACCATTTACTTCGACGAGCAAACCGAACTCCAGGCAAGACAAGGATATTTCAGCTATACCTGGAACACTGGCGACAGTACTTCCACCATTCTGGTCACAACCGAAGGATGGTATAAGGTAACCATACAGACTGCCGAAGGTTGCACATCCATTGATTCGGTAATGGCCATCTATTCCTTTGTTCCACTAAATATGCCTAATGCCTTTTCGCCTGATGGCGATGGGTTGAATGAAGTGTTCCGCCCGGTAACGCTGCCGGAGAAGATAAGCACGTTCAGCATGTATATTTACGACCGCTGGGGACAGCAGGTGTTTTTCAGCAACAATATTTCAAAAGGCTGGGATGGAACAATACATGGAAGTCCTGCGCAGATAGGCGGTTATGTGTATGTGGTGAAATATGGAAATCCTTCGGGTGCGGTAAGGGAAAAGAGGGGGATGGTGACAGTGGTGAGGTAATATCCGCCATAGTCAGAGTGCGACTTAAAGTCGCGCTCTGACAGGATGACCTGATCAAAAAAAAATCCCGCCTTTTCAGACGGGACTTTTCAAAAATGAACTTATTATTCACTTTTCAGATTTGTGCTATTGCGGGATTAAAAATCCCGCCACCCAAAAAAAATCCCGCCTTTTCAGACGGGACTTTTCAAAAAAAACAAAATGATCTTATGCGCCTAACTGCAAACGGTTAAATTTAATAACAGTAAGGTCTTTGTCAGCTTTCTGCAGGTATTCGCGAATCGTCATTTTCGAATCATTGATGTATTCCTGGTTAAGCAGCGTGTTTTCCTTGTAGAATTTATTGAGTTTACCCATTGCGATTTTCTCGAGCATTTCTTCTGCTTTTCCTTCTTCGCGAGCCTGATCTTTTCCAACTTCAATTTCGCGCTGAATGGTTTCAGCGTCAACGCCGTCCTTATCAAGAGCGATTGGGTTCATAGCTGCAATTTGCATTGCAACGTGTTTTGCAACATCGTCAATTCCTTCTGATGAGTCTTTCGAAAGACCTAAGATAGCAGCCAGCCTGTTTCCAAAGTGGTTGTAAGCATAAACCAAAGGAGCTTCTATAAATTCATAGTGCGCCAGTTCCATTTTCTCACCGGTTTTCCCTATCAGGTCAGTAACGCCATCAGCTATCATACGACCATCAATCGATAAGCCTTTAAGTGCCTCAAGTGAATCTGGTTTCGATTCAATTGCAAGAGCAAGAATTTTGTGAGCGTATTGGATAAATTCATCATTCTTAGCCACGAAATCAGTTTCGCAGTTCAGCATTATAATTGCAGCGAATTTATTGTCGCTGGTAGTTTTTGCAATAACAATTCCCTGGTTAGCGTCACGGTCAGCGCGTTTAAGTGCTAGTTTCTGACCTTTTTTGCGAAGTGCATCAATTGCCTTTTCGAAATCACCTTCTGATTCAACCAATGCATTTTTGCAATCCATCATACCGGCTCCGGTCATCTGGCGGAGTTTATTTACATCTGATGCTGTAATAGTAGCCATTTGTGTTTTTATTTCAACTTGTTATTAACTGCTGTAATTACATAAACCTGCACAGAAGCACAGGTTTAGGATTACATTAAATTTTTTACATTAATTATGCCCTTGGTTTGCGTGGGCCGCCCGGACCAGCTTTGCGTGCAATAGGTTTACGCGGACGTTTGCGATCGTCACCTTCGGCTGGCTCAAGACCTGCAGCTACACGTTTTTTACGTGCTACTTCGCGTGCATCGTCATCGTCCTCGTCGCTGATCGTGCTTGTTGTACGCTCTTCTCCTTCTTCGCCTTCCTCTTCACGTTTGTCGCGATCCAGTTTACGTTCGCTGCTTCCTTCTTCAATAGCCTCGATCATTTTTTTGATGATAAGCGTAATTGATTTTGATGCATCGTCGTTAGCAGGAATAGGGAAGTCAACTAAGTTAGGATCGCTGTTTGTATCAACAATAGCAAAAGTAGGTATGTTAAGTTTGCGGGCTTCGGCAATTGCAATATGTTCCTTCATGATATCAACCACGAAAACGGCTGACGGAAGTTTATTCAGGTCTGAAATTGAACCAAGGTTCTTTTCGAGTTTAGCGCGCTCGCGGGTAATCTGAAGACGTTCGCGTTTCGAAATACCAAGGAATGCAGGGCTGGTAAGCAGCTTGTCAATTGACGACATTTTTTTAACCGCTTTACGGATAGTAGCGAAGTTGGTGAGCATACCGCCCGGCCAACGCTCGGTTACGTAAGGCATATTTGTTGGGCGTACCAGTTCGGCAACCAATTCCTTTGCCTGTTTTTTGGTAGCTACGAAAAGGATACGTTTTCCTGATTTCGAAATTTGTTTGATTGCTGCAGCAGCTTCATCGATTTTGGCGATGGTTTTGTAAAGGTCGATGATGTGAATTCCGTTACGCTCCATAAAGATATAGGGAGCCATATTCGGATTCCATTTACGTTTCAGGTGACCAAAGTGTGCGCCTGCATCGAGTAATTCGTCAAATGTTGTTCTTGCCATTTAATTTTTCTCCTGATTTAATTAGTTTACATTCTTTAATGTCGCAATTGCCAGGTAGCTCCGCCTAAGGCGGAAGTCCTGGCAATTTAGATACTAAACTACCTTCATTTTCAATCTTAACGCTTGCTGAACTGGAAGCGTTTACGGGCTTTTTTCTGTCCGAATTTCTTACGCTCAACCATACGTGGGTCGCGGCGCATAAGGCCTTCAGCCTTAAGAGCAGGACGACGGGTTGGGTCGAGTTCGCAGAGAATACGCGATATACCTAGCCTGAGTGCTCCGGCCTGTCCGGTAACGCCACCACCATCGAGATTAGCGGTTACATCGAAAGTTCCGACTGTTGCCGAAATTTCGAAAGCCTGCATAACAGTATTCTGCAGTATAGCTGTTGGGAAATATTCTTTAAAGTCGCGCCCGTTAACCGTGATTACACCTGTACCTTCTTTGATGTAAACCCGTGCAACAGCACATTTACGCCTACCAATAGCATTCGTAGTCTCCATTTTACTTATTTAATTTCGTTAATGTTTATCTTTTTAGGCTGCTGTGCTTCGTGAGTATGCACGGCACCGGCGAATACGCGCAGGTTGCGGAATAACTCTGCACCTAATTTTGTTTTTGGAAGCATACCACGAACGGCTTCTTCAACAACGTAAGTAGGTTTCTTTTTCAGCATAATCCTTGGGGTGTTCACTTTCTGACCACCGGGATGTCCTGAATAATGAACATACTCCTTGTCGTTCATTTTTTTGCCGGTAAAACGAATTTTTTCGGCATTGATAATGATGACGTTATCACCGCAGTCGAGGTGAGGGGTATAGTTGGTTTTAGTTTTACCGCGCAGAATACGTGCTACCTGAGTTGCCATGCGGCCTAGTATTTCGTTTTCGGCATCTACCAGAACCCATTCTTTCTTAATATCGGCGGGTTTCGGAGTAACTGTTTTGTAACTTAATGTGTTCATCGTCCTGTGTACTATGCTGTTAATCAAAAATTCCCTCTTCGGTATAAAAAGGGGTGCAAAGGTATAACTATATTTTGAAATTGCAAAGACTTATTCACAATATTTTGTTGAATACTTTTCAGCAAGGGCGAAAGTGTCTTTTTAAAACGGAAATTGAGGGGCAAAAGTAGGGAAAATATATAGATAGAAAATATTTGCCCCGGAATATTGTACGAATTATCAGATCACTCTATTTTAAAAGAATTCCAATTTCTGTTAATGCTTTCAAATCAATAATTGATATGCTTAGCTCTATGAGAATTACTATAAATTAAAACATTAGAATTACAGTAATTAATAAACCGAAATTTATTTTAAAATTCGTATTACCTTTTTGATTTTTTTGGGATTAAGTAATAAAAGATATCAAATAAATTTCAGTTTAAAACCGCTATGGCGTAAGCTCTGTTGCTGGTCATATTTGCAACAATAACATTGACTTAACACACATAATTTATGTGTTGCGATTTTTTGTTGTATTTAATTTATTGATTATTATATATTTATCATTTTAGATATCTAAAATAAATTTTTAATCATTTGTAAATTTTCTTGCATTTCGATATAAAGATGTTGTATCTTTAATCCCGTAATCAATTTAAAAAGGTTCGGATATTTTAATATTGTTGGTATTGTATTGATTACAAAAAGAAATAACTGTAAAAAACTCAGGCCTTAATTGGCCTTCTGCTATCCACGATTGATTTTTTAAGACATAAGATCACGTACACCAATACCTTTCAATAATTCAATCCATTGAAAAACTAAAAATACAGCCAATAAAAAACTGATGCTGGATAATATAACATAAGTATATTGAAATGCGGGGCTGCCAACCCCTAATGTTTCACAATAAAAACAAGAAAGCCTCCCTGTGAGGCTTACTGAGCAACGTCTAAATTAACCGAGTACGAACCAAAACACAGAGAGGCAGCACAAAAGTAACATAATTTTACATGGAATGGTTTGCGCCCTGTAAAGTTTATAGTTGAACTATGCTGATTCAACAGACGAGCCTCAGTATTGTCTGACCGATGATGACATGCTGAATTATCATTATTCTACAATAGTCGGAACGCCATTTCATTCATTTTGGGCGTAGAAGGTTAATACCAGAAATGATATTTCGCTTACTTAAAAACTAATAAAGATGAAACCTATACCGTGTGAAATATACATCTCCAAGAGAAAATTTTCGATAAAACAAAAACTTACATACTTAACTTTGTTACTTGTTTTTTGTTCATTTTTTGTTGAGGCTCAGCAATGGGTTAGTTTTGGCAATTCCTCCACGCCTAAAGCTCCGGCGATTACTTTGATAACTGCAACAAACCAGCAGGTTGTATTCACTTGTGAGGTTTTTGGTTTTTACCAATCAGATATTGTGAAAGGTGGGATTACTTATCAGAACATAAATATGCCTGAAGTAAGTAATTTTGATCGACCTGGATATCCTAACCTTCCAATTGTAAATCGTGCAATTGCATATTCAGGCAAAATAAACCCTTCGGTTACAGTAAATGTTCTACAGCAATTGACTTATAAAGATTACACCGTTTATCCTGCTCCAGAATTAAAGGATTCAATAACATCAAACAATTTCCCCTACTTAGCTGAAGTATTTTCGATTAACAACCATATTTATGGTCAAGACAATCAAGTTCCGGTTGATATAAGTTCCATTGTTTCATCAGGTCAATTTAGGGATCAAAAATTTATAAGTGTTGTTACAAATCCATTACAATGGAACCCAACTACCAAAAAATTAACCGCAAATGTAAAATGTACTGTTACTGTAAACCTTAATAATTCTAATAAAGAAGCTATCGTAAATACTGGTATTTTTGAAACTATTGCAAATGAAATGTTTCTTAATTATCCGAAAAATAATGAATCCAAAAACAATCCGAAAACAAAAAGCACTTCAAGCAGCTATGTACAGTATTATACGCTAACTCAAGCTAGTGATGCAGATAATATTGTAGCTGATATCTTATTATTACTGATCAGCAGTTTTTTGAACCTAACAACCCAAACAGCGAACTCAGAAGAATTGCTGCACATAGGGCAAACTATAACGGCTATGTAGTTGCTGTAATCAGCGCACAGAATATTATGTCGGATGCAGTTGGATTTTCCTACAACTATTATCCTCAATTTGCAGATGATTATAAATATAAAAATGAGCGAAGAATACGTGAATGCATAAAACGCATTTATGATAACGGGCTTGCTCCACATACATATGACGGCCATTTAGGGTTTGTATTACTTGTTGGTGATGCAGTAAGAGACGATTCAGGTGTTACACCGACTGTAGGAATACCAGGAAGCCATGATCCTTATGATTATTGGGAACCTGGACAGACAGGAAATCCTTCTGCCTTACGCAATGTTTTTCCTTATGTTACTGATTATTATTACAGTATGCTCACTACCAAACCTGGGTTCAGCGTAAAAGATGATATTGGGGATCTGTATGTAGGGAGATTCAGTGTGGATAATACAGAACAATTACATAATATAATAGAGAAAACAATCCATTATGAAACGGATTACGATTTTGATGGGTGGAAAAATAAATCATTTTTCTTTAATTCAAAAGGCATACAGAATCCTCCTCATAATTTCGTATATCATTACCTTACTGATCCAGATGGATACTACAATAGTTTTATCCCAAGTAAGATAGGATTACCATACACATACGACATAAAAGACATGTACAACTATTCTATGGCTGACGAAATACCAACTGTAATGACCTATTTTAATAGGGGGCAAGCATATACTTCATATTATGGGCATAGCCATTATTATGACCTTGGTATTGGCGGATATAATGGGCAATACCTTACCACAGATTATTTAAAGACTAACTTAACTAACGATGGCAAATTTGGATTTATGTTTATGAATTCGTGCGATGCGGGCATGTACGATCTGGGAGGAGGAGAAGAATGTTTTGCCGAGGAACTTACCCGCTACTCAGCAAATAAAGGATTTGTTGGTATCGTTGCAGCTTCAAGATTGGCATTTCTTGATTATGCAGTTCCACCATCATCCACACCGCATACGATTCAAGATTTTCTTGTTTTGGAAAACTTTTCATTGCTTGCTCATAATCAAGGTGAGTCATTATTACTTGCAAAAATTAAAAAGCAAAACTTGAATAGCTATTTTACAGATGGGCAGATTCTCTATTATAACCTCATTGGTGATCCTGGCTTAAACCTCAGAAGTCAGGGTTACTCTGTATCTAAAAACTCCACACTAGATCCATTAGTTACTATTTCTGACCAAATCCATGTATTAAGTGGTGTTACACTAACTATACCAAATAATTGCAATTTGTATTTCGGTAACAATGGAAGGCTTATCATTGATGAGGGTGCTTTTATTTCATTTGACGATAATGCCTTTTTCCATGGCATGGTAATGCAAAATGCTCTTGAAATACATGGTGGTATAAAAACAAAAGTTGGTAGCCTACCAAATATTTCATTTGATGCACCGGTAGGAATGAGTTGTAGTGGTATAGTTTTCGAAAATGCTAATCTTGATGCTGCATTTAATAAACTAACTTTTACTCGCTCCGCCATTTTTGCCAACAACTTGAATAGCTTGACTGTTGAATCGCAAATAAATAACAAGAGTTCCTTTAATTATGCTCCACTTTTTATAAAAAGCAAAAGCCTTGTTTTAAGGTATTGTGATTTTACGAATTCTTCAAGTATTTTTTGCAATAGATTAAATAATGATGGGGTGAATGTATATATAAGAAATTGTACTTTCACATCTTCTTCAACGCAACCTACAAATCAATATGACATGATTTATATAGGTGGGTATCAGAATTTTGACTTGCAAACTAATGCAATTACTTTTAACAGCGGTGATGCGATAAGTTTGTATAATTCTGGTACAGGTACTATAAAAAATATCAAGAACAATATAATCACCTTTAGTGGGCCGACTTATTACCAAAATAATGGTATTAAAGTATTTCAAAGCAATGCAATAGTAGAAACGAATAAGATTACAAATGCCAAATATGGGGTTTCGTTATTTAGCAACATTGGCAAACAAGTGCAGGTTATCGGTAACAGCGGGGCAATTGCCTTTAATCAAACCCAGCAAATCTATAATAATACTGAAAATCAGGTGTTTTCAGCTGATGCGGGAAGTTTCCCATCTGTTTTCAAATATAATTATATTAATAACACTACAACGAAAGCACTAGTTTACTGTAGCGGTATCAATATTCCTGCTGGCAGTCTCAATGTCCGATGTAACAATTGGGGAAGTAGTTTTATCCCTACCCAGGACTTATATCCTTTCGCTGCTTATACTTATCTTCCTATCTGGAATTTCAACGGAGTTTGTACTGGTAAATCTATGACAGCCAATGAATATTCGAATCTGGAGGAAATAATTTCCGAATTTAAGTCTAAACTGAAATATAATGATCCAGCTTCACCTGAAAACATAGCAACCCTTTGCGAAATTTCGGGATACATGATTTCAAATAATACTGGCATTGATATGCTTAATGAAGTTTTATCTGATTTAATTGATGAAAATAAACACAATCTACTGGGTGAAAGCGCCCGGAAGATTAAAAATCAAATGTATATTGCAAGAAAAGAGTTCGACATCCCAATTAATGATGCAGAACAACGTTTAGCTGCACCCATTTCTCTTGCTGATTCAGTATATGCATCCATTGAACTTGCTCACACATTACTCCAGTCAGGAAATGGATGGATAACAGATTGTAAAGTTACGAGCTTATACCAGAATTTAGTTCCATCAGACTTCGAAGACTTTTATACTTATAAGTCAAAACTTGTCGATTTGCTATATCCTCAAACCGATAAATCAATTTCTACGAGTAATGTCAAGCAGAATCCAATTGCAATTAGCATCAGTCCAAATCCTGCTTCAAATTTGATAATGATTGGATTCAACCAGTATATTCAAAGTCCTGTAAATGTTCAAATAATTGAGTCAACTGGAAGGATTGTATATTCAGCAATAAAGTTAGCAGATGGTGGCGAAAACAATATATTACTCAATATAAACGAAATTCCAGACGGTTTTTATTTAGTTAGAATACAAACTGAAGGGAAACAGCCTGTAACCAAACAAATAATAGTAGCCAGATAATATGTAACTTTGACAAAATGAAATAATTGTTAGTAATCCTAACACAAACTCTCCAAGGAAAGTCACCTTGGAGAGTTTAATCAAGAATCAGCATTTCTTTTTGTAAGATAGTCAACAAGAACAAATCATAAAACTTATTCAAATCCACAATCTAAACTAAAATAAAATGAAAACACCAACTCTGAAACATTCAATACTTTTTGTCATCATTGTCCTTTCAACTTTATCTGCTAATTGCCAATTATTAGACAGATTTGTCCGAGGCCATTTTAATGATGATTTGTATATATATACTTCCATTGAAGTACCGTATAGTGGAATGTACTTATTGTACCTAACTACGGATGGAAGTAAAATTACCATGCAGAATAACTCAAGTTTCTACTTCACTATTGAATTAACTGCTGAACCAGGCCCTGGAATGATTGTAGGCCATTCGCCCCAGGTTTTTGGTCAAAGTATTTCGTATGGAAAGTCGTTCTTTGTACTTCATCCATTCGTTAACGACTATACTGGTATAGATGGTTTATATGGCGGGGAAATACCCGGTGAGTATATCATACAAGGTTATGATCCATCCGTTTGGCCCGACCTAATGGGAGTAATTTATAAAACATCAGACTACTTTGCAAACTATACTTTGATAGCCGATACAAGTGAAGGGATTCGCAATGGTGAAGTAGGGTTGGTTTCAGGCGAATTTTTTCAGATGCCAATTATTAATCAACATGCATTTTTAACTCACAGCCTCGATTTTGGTGTAACATCAGATACTATTTCGGTTGATACAACTATAATTAACGAGAATACTGGCTTGTATTTTAAAGCATTGAGCAGGGGCGCTGCGCAGGGCGAATTATTTCTGGTTACAAAACAAACTGTTTCACCAACAGACATTCATTATATCATCTATCATACAACAGATTATGGAGTTACCTGGCAACTAAAAAGCACAAAGGTATTTGATTCCGAAAGGCAGCAGTTTACTGCAGGGAGGGGAAGCTGTACTTTTTATATTGCCAACCTTAAAACCACGCCAAACTCAACTTATTACACCCTTCAAATATTAAGTAGTGCCGATTGTGGCGAAACCTTTACCACATACGAATACCTACTTACGCCCGACGTGGGATTAAAAAATGATATAAAGGCAAGCGTAAGCCAGGTTCGGATTTCGCCCAATCCGGCTTCTGATAAGATCACATTAAATTGTATGATTGCAGCTCCAACAGATATTACCATTGCTGTTTACAATTCGCTGGGCAAGTGCGTTGTGCAAACTGCATCAAAAAAGGAAAACAGTGACTTTGAGCGTACAATTAACATCGAAAGTCTGCCACCGGGCTTTTATTCCATTCAAATGAAATCGAAAGAATCGACCCTTGTAACAGGAAAATTTATAATTTCGAGATAGAAATACAAGCTAGAGTGTAAAAGATTTAACTCTACATATTCTACACACTTAAAAACAGTTCGTACCATGTATAAAAGTATCCTCTTTATTGCTGCAAGTATTGTATCCATTCTGATCAGCACTAATTCAAACGCTCAGAGCTATACCATTCAACGCGGACATACCAGCGATGATCTGTATGTTTATTGCCGTAAGAACCTGTCTACAAAAACCATTTACCAGTTGTATCGTACCGGGGAATATGGCAAAACAATAAAAGTACAATATACTATCCCCCATCCTTCGCCTGATAATGACCTGAACCTGAAAAACTTTGTTGCGGATCCAACGCCGGGGATGCTTTTCTGTACTTCGGTAAATAACGCCGATACCGCAATCTACCAGAGTACCGACTATGGGAAAACCTGGCAACACCTGGGCACTTATTTTAACAGCCAGAATCCTCCGATTGCTCTATTGGGAGGGTCGGTAGCCGGAGAACTAATTATGATGGAAAGACCCACTGCCCAATACTACGGAATAGGTTCCACAACTGATTTCTTTGCTACACATAACATAAATGCCACATATACATCCTATTTTGGTAAAAGTGAGATCGGTATAAACTCAGGCGAAATCTACGGGATCAATAACGCCTTCACCAATAACAGGGATTTTCTGCTTCATTCCGTTGATTTCGGGGTAACTATTGATACCATACCCATTGATAGTGCAATTGTATACAACCCAAACGGAAACCTCGTACAAAAGGTTTGCCATGGCACAGTGCCGGGCGAAATTTATCTGGTAACACTCGAAGCAGAGGCTGCCGGATTCCCGCATATTTATAAAATTTACCACTCAACTGATTATGGGGCAAGTTACACATTTCAGAATACAGCAAAATTTGACGAATCCTCATCCAATACTGATTTCACCGGAGGCCGCGAAGATTGCTCATTTTATATAGCCAACTGGAACTATGACCAGGTGGAGCAACTGCAAATTATTCAAATATATTATAGTAATGATTGTGGCCTTACATTTACACTTTTTGAGCATCTGTTGGATGAAAATGTAATCACTCCTGAATTGGTAATCACCAATTTGAGCGATATTTCGGTTTCTCCAAATCCGGCTATTGCCCAAGCCACAATACATTATCAGGTAAGAACTAACGGAAATGTCAAATTGAATATTTCTTCAATTGACGGAACCGGAATAACGAAATTATTGGAAGAGAATCAGCGCGCGGGTCTGTATGATTTTGAATTGAATTGCAGTAATTTAAAGCCAGGGGTATATTTCGTTCAGTTGATTCAGGAGAACGGCTATAATTCAGGTACTAAGTTACTGATTTGTAATTAGATTGAAAGTGAGGAGAGTAAAGATTTCGGAAAAAATGTAAAACTAACTTCCTTTTGTCAGAGTAACAGGATTTTGCCTATTGTCAAAGATAGCAACTATGTCAATTGAAGAATCGGTATATTTATAAAACAAAGTTGTTTGTTTGGTTACCACACATTTTCTTAGCCCTCTGAATTTTTCTGATTCAGGAAAACAATCAGGATGCATTTGAATTTTACTTAAAGATCTATCTATTTTTAAGATAAAGTTGTTCTTTACTTTTAGCGACCATTTTGCCTCCAGAAATTCAAGGATGTTATCGAACCTGTTTGCAGCACGCTTCGAAAACCGGATTTCCCTGGACATTAACGGTGTCTTTTTATAAGTTTATCATATCCAATTGTATCTCCATTATCTACTTCCTCCACCCCAGCAATAATTTCGTTTTTTTGATATTGGGGTAAACTATCCCAAAAATCTTCTTTGGTTGAGTCAGAAAAAATCCGCTTGATAGAAGTTAATATACCAGGATTGTCGGTATCCAGTATCAACCTGACCAGTTCCAATTTTTCAGCCTGAATGTCCATGATTTTTCTTTTTTGCAAATTTAAGTAATATTTGTATAAATAGTTATTCGAGGAAATGAACAGTTTAATGAAGCATTCATTTAACATCTCATGACCGTTCAAATGAAAAAAGTTCCTAATTTCGCGAACCATAAAATCGAGACTAATGTCAATTATAACCTGCGATATTACAAAAGTTTACGGCACACAAACTGTGCTGGATAAAGTGAATATCACAATCGGAAAAGGAGAAGTTGTAGGGTTGCTGGGACCGAATGGTGCCGGCAAATCAACCCTGATGAAAATACTTACAGGCTACATCCCTCCTACTTCGGGCCAGGCTTCTGTATATGGACACGATGTGCTTTTTGATACTGAAGAGGTTAAAAAGATAGTTGGGTATCTGCCTGAACAAAATCCGCTATACCCGGATATGTATATCAAAGAATACCTTGAATTTATTGCAGGCATTCATAAACTGGGGAAAGCTTCGCAGAGCCGCATACGCGAAATGATTGAAATAACCGGTTTAGGTTCAGAGCAGAATAAAAAGATCGGCACTCTTTCGAAAGGATATAAACAGCGTGTGGGACTTGCACAGGCTTTGATTCATAACCCGGAAGTTTTGATATTAGACGAACCAACTTCTGGCCTGGATCCAAATCAATTAGTCGAAATACGCGAGCTGATAAAAGGGATCGGCAAAGAAAAAACCGTTATTCTTTCCACTCATATTATGCAGGAAGTAGAAGCCGTTTGCAGCCGCGCTATTATAATAAACCTTGGAAAAATTGTGGCTGACGGTCCTACTGCGGAATTATCGGTAATTCAATCGCATGATATGGTTACAGTAGAATTTGCGACAGCAACATTGGAAAAATTGCTGCTTGCTATTCCGGGTGTAGTGAAAGCTATTAATATAAATGAACTTTCATGGAAACTGCAGGCAAAACCGGGAGAAGATATCAGACCACGTATCAATAAATTCGCTGTTGACAACAACCTTACTTTGCTTTCACTACATCGTGAAGAGCACAACCTGGAGCAGGTTTTCCAGGAACTTACGGGAGGGAAAAACAGGTAATCGAAAATAGAAAATAGTCAATGGCTAAAAGGTTTTTAATATAATATCATAAGGAATTCAAACTCTTTGAGGATTTTAATTTTGAAGTTAATAAATTGAAATATTTCCTGATAATCATCTGGTTTTTGCGTTAAATTTGTGATATGGAATAGGCACAGAACAATCGGAAATATATTTAAAAACAATAAGGGATTTCCTTATGAAATAATTCCTGCAACGCTATATCAACCTATAAAACCTAACTACATCTCCTGCTTACCAACACTTCTTCTGATCAGATAATCAAAACTCCACTTCCCTGAACCTAAAAAGAAAAAGGAGACAAAGAGGAGAAGATAAAGGAAGGCATGTTCTGCTTCGCCGGTAATTTCGCCGTGATGCGCCCCGAAAACAGCAACTGCCATGGTAATTGCCAGGGGAATACTAATAAATCGTGTGAGCAATCCGAGTGCAAACAATAATCCTCCGAAAAACTCAGTTCCTTTTGCCAGGTAAGCCATTAGCATAGGCATAGGCATTCCCATATCCTTGCTCAGCGATTCAGCCATTCCATTCATAATCTGAGAATCGAAAACTATTTTCCCATGAATAAGAATTAGAATCCCTACGACAATCCGTATAATTCCAAGTGCATCCACGCTTAAGGGTTTTACAGAAGAAAGTTTTTTTAACATGCTGATAAAATTTCAAACATAAACGCAAATTCTGACCATTTTGTTTGTTATTCTCCGCAATTCCGGCAAATTTCTATTGCAGCCCGGTCAGTCAGAATTTTACTTCTGAATGAAGAATACATATGATTCTTCCATATTGTGGAAAGCGGCTCCAAAAGCAGGTTACCGGTTTTGTGTTCTGCATCTTTATCGTAACAGCAAGGCACAACTTTCCCATCCCAGGTTACAACCAGCGAACTCCATATCCGGTGGCAGCGGTTCCTTATTTTCCGGGCTATAACCCACGAGCCATCGGGTAATTGGCGGTAACGCGATTTCTCTTTCAGCGTTGGGATAATGGAACTTTCGGCATCAAAATTGTAAACCTGTGCAGTCTTAAATGAGAATTTATCCACCCCCGATTCTTTGGCAAATAGTTCCATCTGCTTCATCTGATGCTCGTTATGGCGCATTACCAGGAACTGCAGCTCAACATAAGGGGAAGCTGACTTAGCAGCTTTTTTTGCAGCCACAAGTCGTTTAATTCCTTCAATTACTGTTTGGAGATTTCCTTTTGCACGGTATTTTTCATACGTTTCCTGGTTTAATCCATCCATGGATATGATCAGGTGGTTCAGACCACTTTTTAAAATCAGATCAACATTTTTTTCATCCAGAAAATGCCCGTTGGTGGATGTGGCAACAAGTATACTGCGACTTCGTGCAAATGCAACCATTTCCGAAAAATAAGGATTCAACATTGGCTCTCCCTGAAAATAAAGTGTAAGATAAATGAGATCGGGAGAAAGTTTATCGAGGATGCTTTTGTAAACATCCAGGCTCAAATTGCCTTTCGCACGGGAAAGTGTCTGCATTCCGGTCGGGCATTCAGTGCAGCGCAGGTTGCAGGAAGTGGTAGGCTCAATGGATGCAGACCAGGGTTTACCAATTACTATTACCCTTCGCGAGAGCCTGCCTAAAATAAAGCCGGTTTCCACAAGCAGCAGGTTGGTGAATCGGCGGAGGTTAAGCGATTTCAGTAAAGCAAAGTAGTAGCGGAGCATTTTCGTTGAAGTCAATGCTAATCAAACCTTTGGGTAAGTTTCTGCACAACCCTGAATTGCTGAAAAAACTCCCTGCCTATCACCCTGAGGACCGTATAAACAGGTATTGCCAGCAACATGCCAAGTATTCCGGCCAGGCTGCCACCCATAATAATAACGAAAAATATTTCGAGCGGATGCGCTTTCACGCTGTTGGAATAAATAAGGGGCACCAATACATTGTTGTCGAGAAACTGAACTACCGCAAACACCCCGCCAAGTTTAAGCATCACCGGCACCAAATCATCGAACGAACCGAAAGCAAGCGTAGCTGTAACTCCCAGCATAAACCCGATGGCCGATCCGATTATCGGCCCTAAGTAAGGGATAATATTCATGATGCCGCCAAAGAATCCTATCAGCAACGCATTTTCGACACCCAATATCAACAGGGCAATTGTGATCAACGACATTACTCCGATCAGCTCCAGCATTACGCCAATAAAATACCGCATCAAAAGGTGCTTTGACGAGGTTATTACATTTCGCGTTGCCTTGTGGTGTTTTTCAGGGATTAAAAGAAGCAGGCCATTTTCGAACAGATTCTCATCTTTCATAAAGAAGAAGGAGATAAAAAGTACCGAAACCAGGCTAACAATTATAGTACCTGCCGCATTAAAAAAACCACTCATCGCTTTGGTAACACTACCCAGGTTCACAATGGTTTTTACCTTAATCACTATAAATTCCTGCAAGGTTTCGCCGGCAGGTATTACTCCAAGATCATGCAATTCAACATCAACCCACTGCAGGGGTCCATGGAGATTTTCGGCCAGCTTGTTAACATCAATCTGCGAAACTGTATTAGCCTGCCGTATGATTAAAGGAACAAAAACAGCAATGAAGCTGAAAAAAATCAGCACAATGATGAGCAGCGAAAGTGCAGTACTCAGCGAATGCGGCAAGTGTCGTTTTTTAATGTGCACACGATCGAAAAACCGCACTATGGGTTGCCCTATAAATGAAATTACCAGAGCAATCAAAACCCATACAATCATGAACGAAAAC
>JBBQUX010000079.1:0-16166 GCA_038212135.1 Bacteroidales bacterium
CTGCGAAACAAGGCCTTGCAAATCCATATTGAGAGAAGCCACGTTTTTATAAAGCTCATCTTCTGTTTCTTCAAATGACATGAGAACCCCCGGCTCGTTGTAATCGGTGGCACCTTTGATTAGAAAATCAATCCCAAAAAGCGTTTTTCCGGAGCCTGCATTTCCTGAAACTAAAGTGGTTCCATTTTGGGGTAGCCCGCCTTCGGTAATTTCGTCAAAACCTTTGATGCCGGTAGGGCATTTTATTAATTTATTACACTTAGTGGTAATTTTAGTAGTTTTTACCATTATGATAGTCTTTTATTTTTTTATTAAAATGGGGTTTCCTTGTAATTTTCATTAAAGGTACTAAAATTAGTCATACTGTCTAATTTGCAGGTTTGTCCAATGTTTTTAGATCGATTAATATTTCCTCAATCGCGACAGCATGTCCGCTAACTAGTATCTATCTACAAATATATACCACTATCAATCACATCCATAAATAACCATTATTATTTGAAAAAACTTTCAATCCCGGTATCTGTTTTTTGCAGAAATCTCCTTACTTTTGCCTTATAAATCGTTCATTGCCATACAAACTGATAAATATTGTGCTGTGAAAGCATGCCACAACTCACGGGGTAATCTTCTCAATATTGTGAAACCCTGCCACAGCCGGTTCCAAAACTACTTATCAAATCTTTTATTGTTGAGACACTCATTGATAAGGAATATTCTTTTTTCTTGCGCTGGCAGATAAAAGGATTAATATTCTGGTTTTAATAATTATGCTCCAAAACTACTCTTCCGGTAATTCCCCCCTTCAAAATCTTCTCTATACTTAAATGCATCTTATCAAGGCTAACAACCTCTGTTTTAATTTTCTGAAGATCAGGTTTCCAAACACCGGAAAGTTTTTCCCATAAGTTGAGCCGGAGAGTCATAGGTGTTGTTGCCGAATTAATGCCAAGCAGGTTAACGCCATTCAAAATAAAAGGAAAAACACTGCTACTAAGCAGGGGAGAATCTACATTGCCACAGCAGGCAACATTTCCGTGAGGCTTGAGCGATTTCAGAATGGTAGCAAGGGTATTTCCGCCAACAGTATCGATGGCCCCGGCCCATTGCGGGCGCAACAGCATACGCCCCGACTGATCATCTACTTCCTTTCGGTCAATAACATTTCTTGCTCCTATATTAATAAGGTATCCGGTTTCATCTGCTTTTCCAGTTGAGGCAATTACTTCAAAACCGAGTTTGGCTGCAATTAAAACCGAAAGGCTTCCAACTCCTCCGGTTGCACCGGTTACCAGTAATGGTCCATCTGTTGGTTTTTGTCCACAGCGCAACAGGTGGTGCATGGCAAGCGCGGCGGTGAATCCTGCAGTTCCTAAAATCATACTTTCTTTCAAACTCAGACCGGTTGGTAAATGAACTACCCACTCAGCAGGTACGTTTATATATTCGCCAAATCCACCCATGGTGTTCATGCCCAGGTCGTAACCGGTTACAATAACCTGATCTCCGCTTTTAAAATCCGGAGAAGTACTCTCTGCAATAGTACCGGCAGCGTCGATACCCGGAGTGTGCGGGTAACGTCGGGTTACACCTTTATTGCCTTTGGCTGACAAGGCATCTTTGTAATTTAACGAAGAATAGACAACTTTTATCAGAACACCATTTTGCGGAAGATCATTCGTATTTCGCTGAATGATCTGGTTTTTGAAAGTGCCATTTGGTTCTTCGCTAATCCAATATGCGCTGAAAGGGATGTTTGTCATTTGTAATTGTTTTTTAACCACGGAGGCACGGAGGACACTAAGAAACACTAAGGAAAATTTACAAATCTAATTTACAGGTAATTTCCATTATTCACTCGCCCTAACCCCTATATCCCAATCCCAAACCCCCTAATCTTCATGCCTCCGATCCATCTCCCGCTTGTTGTCCTTCGTTTTAAGCGTTTCGCGTTTATCGTAGTTTTTCTTCCCTTTAGCTATGGAGATGGTGACTTTACAAAAGCCCTTATCATTTATAAATAGTTCAACAGGTACAATGGTGAGTCCTTTTTCGCGTGTTTTGCCGATGATTTTTTTGAGTTCGCGGCGGTTGAGCAGGAGTTTGCGGGCACGTTTGGCAATATGATTAAACTGGTTTCCGAATTTATACTCCGAAATATGAGCGTTGAGCAGATAGAGTTCATCGCCAGTGAAAGCACAATAACTATCTGTCAGGTTCACTTTGCCTTCGCGAACTGATTTAATTTCGGTTCCCAGCAGCACAATGCCGGCCGTAAACTGCTCGACGAGGAAATACTCGAAACCTGCTTTTTTGTTCTTTATAGTGATGATGTTGGCCATGCGGGGCAAAGGTAGCTAAAATAGGGGTTGGGGATTAGGTCTTAGTGGTTAGGGACTGAAAATTAGTCTTCTTTTATTTTGTTTGGATTTCGCTTGCAAAGCTCTCCCTAAACCCTTCTTTCAAAACTTAACATTTATTCCTGCCATAAAATTAATCTCTGCCTGTGGGAAATAGCCATCGAGTTTATGAAGTGAGTTTTCATACTGATACCTATATACCCAGGCGTTGGATTCGTATTCAGTATTAAAAATATTATTGATCATCAGCGAGAAACCAATTTCTTTGCAGAAACCGGGATTCAGGGTGTAACTTACAAGAAGGTTTTTCACAAAATATGGATCGAGTTGCCGGTCGCTGTTTTGGGTATTGTCAATATATTGTTTGCTAACGAATTTGCTAAATAAATTAACATTGAATCCTTTAAATACAGCCCAACTGATATTGCTGTTGCCAATAATTGAAGGTGAAAATGTGAGGTCGGTATTGGAGTGTTCTGCTGTTAATTGGTTTGCGTTGTCCCAATCGTCGATAAACTCGGTAAAGGAATTGATCTTATTGCGACTTAGAGTTACTGATGGTTCCCATTTCAGGTTTGAGCTAACAAGAACCCGTGCCGAAAGTTCAATACCTGTGCGATAACTCACCGGTACATTTATCATTACAGGTGCTCCAACATCATTTATGGCTCCAGTAAGTACAAGTTGATTGTTATAATACATATAATAAGCGTTGGCTTCGAGCACTAAGCGATTTGATTTTATTGAATAACCGACTTCCGCATCGTAAAGTGTTTCAGGCGTGGGAATGGGTTTGGTAAGATCGGCATCCACAAAATTATCACGGTTAGGTTCGCGGTTTGCTACCGAAACAGAAGCGAAAATATCTTGTTTTTCAGATAGCTGATAAGAAATTCCGGCTTTTGGATTAAAGAAGCCGAAAGTGTGGTTTTGCGTTATATCGCGGCTGTCATCATCCATTCCATCCATCGTATAACAGATGTGCCGGTATTGCAAATCGAACCATGTATTTAGAAATTCGTTAACGGAATATTCCGTTTTTACAAAAATGTTAAAATCCTTTTTTACTGCCTGGCTGCGGTACCATTCCTGATTTATCTCGCTGTTGCCGGCAAATTGCGACCAGATAACTGTTCCAAAATGATTGCCTGTATATGTATTCCACGATCCGCCAACTGATGTTTGCAGGTGGCTCACATGGTAATTCAGTGACCAGGTAAGTCCTGTAAATGCATTTTTCAGTTGTTTGCGCCTTATCAGGTCGCTCGTGTTGATTATTCCCCCGGGAGTAAAAATTGTATCTCCGTTCTGGAGGTAATAAAGGGAATTGATATTTATTGGTTCAATTCCATAATCTTCCAGCTTATCGCTTTCGCGGTATTGTTCGTAATATCCTTCGCCCCGGGTGTGATGGATGGCAGTATTCAAGAACAGCTTTTTACTAAATTCGTGAGAATAGAAGGCCTGGTAATGAGTTTGTTCATAATTATCGGTTTCATTTTCGTAATAACGCTCATTTCCTTTATTATCAATATACCAGCCCATACCGTTGTAGGTTCGGTTGGTATCAAGGATTGTGGATGGAATTCCGTCCCATGCCTGGTATGTTTTTTCTTTTCCGGAAAAGATATTAAAGCGAAGCAAATCTTTCCCCGATGTATAAGCACCTGAAATATAGTATGATAACAAGTCAGATGAAGCGCGGTCGATGTAGCCATCTGAGGATAATTTCGAAATTCGTCCATCAATACTGAAATGCTTATTGAATAATCCCGATCCAAAAGAAATGCTGTTTTTCAGCGTGTTAAATGAACCATAAGCACTATTCAGTTCGGCATAGGGTTCCGTTTTGAGATTTGCCGATTGCAGGTTGATACTTGCCCCGAAAGCAGAAGCACCGTTGGTAGATGTTCCAACGCCACGTTGAATCTGAATATTATCTGTACTGCTTGCAAAATCGGGAAGATCGACCCAGAAAACATTATGCGATTCGGGGTCGTTAAGCGGAATACCGTTAATGGTAACATTTATGCGGGTCATATCGGTGCCACGTATGCGTAAAGCGGTGTACCCCATCCCGTTACCAGCATCAGAAGTTGCCACTGCCGAAATGCTGTTTCCAAGCAAAACAGGAAGATCCTGGCCAAAATTGATTAAGGAGATTTCCTTCTTATCCATATTCTGATGTGCTACAGGCGTTTTGTCCCCGACCCGGGTTGATCGCACAATCACTTCATCTTCAAGAATTATTGAAGGTTGTAAACTGATTCCGATATCTGCATTTTTTGAGAGATTGACAATAGTTGTGTCATTTTTATATCCGAGGTAGCTTGTAACAATACTGTACTTCCCAGGTTTGAGGTTTGTGATCGAAAATACACCTTTGTTGTTGCTCACAGCGGTGTAAAATGTATTGAGCAGCCTGATGTGTGCTCCTGGTAAAAATTGTTTTGAATCGCTCCCGGACACTTTTCCCGAAAGGTTAATTTGTGCCAGTCCCAGGAACGGCAGCATGACCAGCAAGGCTGGCAGAGTGAAGCATTTCATTAATTTGTGTTTTTAATTCGTTAAACTTCAAATGGCGAACAGGGAAAATCCATTCATTTAAAGTTTTCCATCCCTTCGCCGGCATTACCCGTATCAGGTTCAATGGGTTTGATCTCAGCCCGTTTTGTTAAGGCACCCCTATTCAATTGTGAATGCAAAAGTAGTGTATTTTTGAGAATAGTGATAGATTGATTTCGGATTTCGGATTTCGGATTGGGGATTGGGGATTGCGGATTGGGGATTGGGGATTGCGGATTTCGGATTGGGGATTGGGGATTGGGGATTGCGGATTGGGGATTGCGGATTTCGGATTGGGGATTGTGGATTGCGGATTTCGGAATGTGGATTGGGGATTGCGGAATGTTGAATCTGGAATCTGGATTTTGTATCCTGGAATTTAATATGGAAACCGGGAATCCGCAAAAATGCCTAAATTTGTTCACAAATCTACCTGATATGAAAATCTGCATCATTAACGGCCCTAACCTGAATTTACTTGGCCGGCGCGAACCGGGAGTTTATGGTGCTGAATCGTTCGAAACTTATTTTGGCTCTTTACAGAAACAATACACTGATATTGAATTTACTTATTTTCAGTCCAATATCGAAGGGGAAATTATAAATAAACTGCATGAAAAAGGTTTTTCGTACGACGGGATTATACTAAATGCCGGCGGATATACACATACATCAGTGGCTATAGGCGATGCCGTTAAAGCGATAAAAACACAGGTTGTGGAAGTGCATATTTCGAATATTCGTGCCCGTGAGGAGTTCAGGAGTGTGAGCATGATTTCGGCCGGAATGAAAGGAATTATTACAGGTTTTGGATTGGAGTCTTACCGGCTGGCGGTAGAGAGTTTCCTCGTATAAATTTCCGAAATTGATGGTTTCCGACTGCCTGAATATTTTCCTGGATGCTATTCAGCAAAGTCTTTTGCATCTAATTCCGTGAAAAGTCTTTTCTTATTCAAATAGTATTCTTTCACCAGATTTTTTCTGTAAATCCCATGCACCATATTTTGAGTGAGTAGTTTACGTTTTCGTCGGAGAGAAGCAAAATGTGCGTAAAAATAAAAATGTGCCCTGAGAACTGCATAAAAATCAGCGAATCCGCCGTCGAGAAGAAACTTTAATGCAGCAATGCCATCGAGCGGGAAACGCACTGCAAAAACAGGTAGAAGCAAATGGGAGGGAATGTTTTTGTATAAAAGTGAAAGGTTATTGCGGAAATTCAGGTAGGTTTTTTGGGCTGATCTTTTTGGCAATGTGCCGCCACCAACATGAAAAACCACTGAATCAGGGCAGTACATAATTTTATACCCCCCGTTTTTCAGCCGCCAGCAGAAATCAATTTCTTCCATATGGGCGAAAAAATCCTCATCAAATCCACCAAATTTTTTATATAAATCAGCTCTTACAAACATGCATGCTCCCGTTGCCCAGAAAATTTCGACAGCATCATTGTATTGCCCGTTATCCGTTTCTATATGCTGGAAAACCCGTCCGCGGCAGAATGGATACCCGTATTCGTCGATAAATCCACCCGCGGCCCCGGCATATTCAAATTTTTCTTTTTCGTAATACGACCTGAGTTTTGGCTGGCAGGCAGCAATAGTTTTGTCGCTCTCCATAAGTGAGATAACCGGCTGAATCCAGTTCGGAGTAACCTCAATATCCGAATTAAGCAAAACATAATAGTCGGCTTCAACTTCGGCGAGCGCTTCGTTATAGCCGCGCGCAAATCCGCCGTTGGTGCGGTTGGTAATTATCCCTACTTCGGGAAAATTGTTCTGCAAAAATTCGATAGAACTATCGGTAGAGGCATTATCAGCAACAAATACTTCGGCAACATTCAGACTGTTGGCAAGTACCGACGGCAGAAATTTTCGCAAAAACTCCCTGCCGTTCCAATTTAATATTACTACTGCTATACGTGCCAAGCCGGATAAATTGATTATTAATTGCTGTTCAGTGTTATAACATTAGATTCCACAGGCTTTATGGAGCCTGCTAAATTAGAGATAATTTATTTTGAAAATCCTGAATCCGGGATTACCTTATGAAAATTATCAACAAAACAGCAGCAATTCACTTTTTGGAATTAAAACTATCCTAATACTTCCATCGGCGGTGCGACCAAAGCCAGGTTTCAGGTTCTTGTCTTATATCTCCTTCGAGCATTTTTACATGAGCTTCGGTAATATAATACTGCGCTGTTTCTTTTGGGGTATCCGTTATGAGTTCGAAATAAACTTTATAGAATCCCCGGACTGTATGTTTTACATGCCAAAAAACGACAGCATAATCAAGCGATCGTGCAATCCGTTCAGGCCCGAGAAAAACTCCGGTATTCTGGTGCAGAAAAGAAGTCCGGAACAAAATCTGGTCCTTATGTGGCGATTGATCGGCGATGGGATAATCATACTTGCTTTATGCCTTTTTGTTGCAAGATGCCTGGCTGTTTCGGTAAACGGAATAATGTCGGCAATTCCCTTCTGTAGCCTGAGCCTGATCCGTGTAAAATACCGTTCAAAATAGGAATTACTAATTTCTTTGGCAATTACTCCTGCATCGTCGAAGCCAACACCAGCGAAACACACCCGCTGGCTAACCCATTCCCAGTTCCCTGAATGGCTCATTACAACAACAACTCCTTGATTTTTAGAACTTATACGGTCCAATACATCCTG
This sequence comes from Bacteroidales bacterium, assembly GCA_038212135.1. GTDB lineage: Bacteria > Bacteroidota > Bacteroidia > Bacteroidales > UBA4417 > UBA4417. The sequence goes on from JBBQUX010000079.1 coordinate 7,601, forward strand.
TCCTTCAACACTCACCCTTCTGAAAAGTTCTTCTTTTGATATATTTCCGAGTTTTATTATTTCAAACATTATGTCAGCAAGATTCCTGTAAAAGACATTTGTCAGCTTATTTATTTCGCCGATGCTCTTTTCAGGGAAAGAATTCCTGAGATAATTCACTATGATATTTTTCCGGTATTTAACAATATAACAAAGTATAAATGTTACCAATCCCGAAAAAAAATAGAGTATCCCAAAAGGCAGTTTACTTAAAATATGAGCCTTGATGCTGAATAACCAAAATAAAATTTTCATTTTAAGATTTAATAAATAGTTGATAACAGATGGTTGTAGGTGTAAAAACACTCAAAAAATATGAAATATTACATGTTGAGCCAATTTGTTTTCATCAATCCCACAACGATACTTACCATGGATTATTAAAAAATTCGCCTGAATGTTCGCCAAACTGATCAATCTCGAAAGCGTTTTTATAAAGTTGATTATCAGTGTCCTGTGGCGAACGCATACCTCTTATTTCGTATTGCCAGTTCACATTTTTCAGTTCGCCGATAGCATTGGAATGTGCCAGGATATAATCGTTAATAGAGCGGTCGGGAGTGTAAAACACAAATTTAAGGTCGGTCTGTTTATCAAATATATAATATTGCCATATCTCATAAGGCAGTGTAGTTGGAGTATAAGGTTCAATTATTCTCTGGTTAGGCGGCCCATATTGAAGGTAAACTCTGCCACGATCAGTTTCATAGCCCTTTTTATTTGTTGAAGCGAATTCCTGTTCAACTCCCAGAACAATATTGTAATATTTTAGCCATTCGCCTTCGGGATCAGCCGGGTTCCTCTGCATCCAGAAATTAAGAAAGAACTGCTGTAAGGTCAGTAGATTTCCTGCAATGATGTTATAGTTTATAAATAACTTCTCGTTTGCCCCGGCTATCGGCTGGCACATGCGGATGTATTCGCGTAAAGTGTCAGGACGATTGATTTTGGCAACAAAACTATTGGCTATAAATATATCCTGCAGGGTGGTTGTATTGTATTTCACTCCAGGGTTCGATCGCTGAAAATATATACTTTGCGAAGCCAACTCTTTGTTTTCCTTGTCACGGGCCGAAATTACCAGGTTGTATTTACCGGTCGGGAGCGTTGAAATATCGAATTCACTGAATACTACATTCACCTGGTCGGCAGTTTCACGCTTTATCCTGAAAAAATTTTCGACAGGTTTACCCGTTTCAACCGATTGTACCGACATGGCTATAACATATTGTGCTTCGGTGCCAAGTACTACAGCCGTATTATAAATTTCAGTGTAAAACATTATCTTGTTGACACTCTGCGGATAATAAAAATCCTGGTATGGAATAAAATCATATCCACTTTTTGCCATCAAAGATGTTTCAGTAGCTTTGCTGAATGATTCGACCAATTCAATATCAGAAACCGATATTGTTTTATTTCCAAAGTTTAAGGTCACTACATCGCTGGCTTTAAAAGCCTGCATCTGCCTGTTTTTATCAGCCAGTTCCAGTTGTAGGTCGAACTTTCCCGAATGCAGAGCAATACGCTGCTGGTCGAAAAGAATAAAATTGATATGAGTTGTATCGTCAATTTCGACGGTTTGCAAATCATATTTTCTGAAATTTTTAATGCTGTCGTTTTGTTTGAAAAGCATAGTTACCATTACAGTTCCCTGGAATTTTCCGTTTTCGTTCTTTACAAACTGAATACTTCTGCCCAGAATTGACAGGTAGGTTTCGAGATACGGCCCGTTGTCGGGTGCATAAAACGATGCATGCGACAAATATGCACGCAATGATCCTTTTTGCGCGAATGAAGTTACTAAAAGGCTGAAAAGGACAAGTATTAAGAGACTCTTTTTCATAGACTGTGACGTTTCATGCAAAATTACATATTTTAGTGTTAAAGTTGGAAGTATTCTGCATTGTACTAAGCATTATTTTATGTTCATAAATGAATCGCGTAGCTGTTAAATAGACCTTTCCGGCGTTGTGCAGCCGTTATTTACTGGAAAAGAATTCAATATTTTTTGGAGTAAATTGCAAAGAATTAGTGTTGTCTGCGGGGCAAAGTACAGATAGCAGTGTTATAAATGCTAACTTTGTTATTTCTTACAATTTTAATTTCATTGAGCGCGGCTATTTTCTGTGGCATTCTGAAGGAATCTAAAATTGTGAGTGATAGTTTTCTGTGTGAAAAATAACATCCGACATATCATTCTGATTCAGATTCTTTTTGCGCTGGTTATTTTTAAAACCGGGCTTGCAGAAGGAACGAAACAACTTGTGCCCATTGCCAAACGGCCGGATGCTGCTGGTAAACTATACCTTTCGCACAATAATAACACAGCGGTTCAGAATTCGTATTCTACCTTCGGACAGTTAAATGCTGATGCCGATTACAGGATCATGTTCACAGTTAACGCCTTGACAGAAGTTGTTTACATGGGGTTCAATTCTTCGGATGTAAATACTTCAAATCAAAGCCAGTATAAATATTATATCCGCCAACCCAACAATGTGCTGTTTGGGCCGTATAATTTTCCCATTTCCGGAAATAATGGATTTATCAATAATTACACGCAGGCTGATGCCGGGCCCAATACGATAAATGCATCAGGATATATACCAATAACAATTGTTCCCACCATGACGGGCGATTATTCCGTTGAGTTTACTTTTCCTGAACCCTCGCCGAATAATGGAACTTTTACTATCAGCTATTATGATATTACTGTAGCTGCGCCTTCGGGCACAACACATATTGCTATTCCCGGAAGAGTTTGGTCGCGGTCGTGGCAGGTGAATGTCGATTTCAACGACGAAAGCTTTTACGGAAGTTTTTATATTTACTCCGACGAAGGCATTGTAACGAAATTTACTGCTGACAGTATGAAAACCGGTACATTCAGTATTTTTAGCAACGAAACGGGTTGCAGCACCACAGGAACATGGGAACAGCGCCGAAAATCAGTAAGTTACCGAGTTGATGCGCTTCCCCAATATAAAATATTCCTGAATGAACCGGATGCCATTTATCCCATTGGCACCCTTGGGCAAGTTATCAGTGCTACTCAGCAATTACCTGCCAGTTGCGATGGATCGGTAGTTTTTATGGTGGTTGTTGACAAACCAGGTAAAGTAACCTTGAACCTCGACTGTCCGCCACTAAATATAAATAACGGAGAAGATGTTACTATTACCAGTGATGTGCAGGCGAATATCAATAACCTGATTACCTGGAACGGGGACGATAATTTTGGAAATCAGGTGAGCAGTGGCACTAACATCATTGTGGATATTGATTTCCTGAATAGCCTCACAAACCTTCCATTGTATGATGTAGAAGGAAACAACAAGGGATTTAAAGTAGATATTGTATATCCGTATCCAAACCCGCTTCCTCCTGAAGGAACAAAATTACGGGTGTACTGGGATGATACAAACCTTTCTATGTGGGGAGGGTACAACAATTCATCAACCGGTTGCCTGTATCCTGCTAGTTTACCAACAATAAACGGATGCCACAACTGGACTTTTGCTTCTTCAAACAACGGGCAGAATGCCAACCTGGGTAATTTTCATACTGTAAATTCCTGGTGGTATTATCTTTCGCAGGGAACAGTTCAGATGTCGGTAATTATAAACCGTGCACCGGGAATGCCTGCGGTTCCTGCCGGGCCATCCCCGGTTTGCCAGGGACAGAGCGTAACGTATACAGTTCCGGTAGTTCCCTCAGCAACTTCATACCTGTGGACCTTACCGAATGGAACAACGCAGACAACAACAACCAACCAGTTAACAATAACTTTTACAGCACCATCTACCGGAAATCTTTCTGTTCATGGAATAAATGTACAATGCGGTGCCGGTCCTGAATCCATTGCCCTGAGTGTTGAAGTGCTGGAATCATCCACGCCGACTCTAACAGGCAATAACAATCTATGCTCCGGTAGTACCGGAAATATGTACACAACCGAACCCGGTAAAACAAATTACATCTGGACCGTTTCTTCGGGTGGAACCATAACTGCTGGCGGAACTTCAACAAGTAATACAGTTACAGTAAACTGGAGCGGCAGCGGAGCAAATACAGTGAGCGTAACCTATCAGGGGCCGCCTCCCGGCAATTGTTCCACAGGCACACCTACAGTGTATAACGTGACTGTAAATCCTTTGCCTGTTCCTGTTATCAGCGGACCGGTAACTCCTTGTGTAAATTCCACCGGAAATGTGTATTCTACTTCCTCGGGAATGAGCGGTTATATCTGGACGGTTTCGCTTGGTGGTGTTATTACTTCCGGTTTTGGTTCAAGCACTATTACAGTTACCTGGAATACAACCGGTTCGAAGACTGTTTTGGTTACTTATACTGACAGTCATGGTTGCAGCCCGACCACGCCAACAGTTTTCCCGCTAACGGTAAACGCTGTTTCGACACCTACTTTATCAGGTCCGTCGAGTGTTTGCCAGAATTCATCCGGTAATGTTTACACAACCGAAAGCGGTAATACGAATTATATCTGGAATGTGTCGGCAGGTGGTATTATTACTTCAGGAGGATCATCTTCGAATAATACTGTGACTATAACCTGGAGTACCTCGGGTTTTAAATCTGTTAGCGTAAACTACACAAATTCAAATCTTTGTGCTGCAGGAGCTCCAACAGTCTATAATGTGAATGTTAATGCGGTTCCGGTTCCAACAATCATCGGACCGTCATCAGCCTGTGTAAATGCAATTGGTAATGTTTATACAACGCAAGCTGGTCAGACCAATTATGTCTGGAATGTATCAGCGGGTGGTACCATAACATTTGGAGGAACTTCAACGAGTAATACTGTGATTGTAACATGGAACACAACCGGTGCCAAAACAGTGAGTGTTAACTATACAAATTCCGGTTTATGTACTGCTTCAAATCCAACTGTCTATAATGTGACGGTAAATCCTGTTCCAACACCCACTATTTCGGGTCCTTCGTCGGTATGTGCGAACTCAACCGGAAATGTTTACAATACCCAAAGCGGGAATTCCAATTACATTTGGAGTGTTTCAGCAGGAGGTACTGTAACTTCAGGCGGAACCTCCGGGAGCAATACCGTTACAGTAACATGGAATACAGCCGGGGCAAAAACCGTAAGTGTAAACTATACTAATGCAACAAACTGTGCGGCTGCAGCGCCTACCGTGTTCGCGGTCACAGTTAATTCGCAGGCATCACCGGCTATCAACGGACCGGTTGTTGTTTGTGCAACGGCATCAAACAACGTTTATACAACCGAAAGCGGCAACACCAATTATATCTGGAATATTAGTTCCGGTGGAATAATTACTGCAGGTGGATCAACGACAAGTAACACAGTTACAGTTACCTGGAATACAACCGGATCTCAATCAGTGAGTGTAAATTACACGAATGCAAGTTTATGCTCAGCAGGTACTCCAACTGCACTTAATGTTATGGTAAATCCTTTACCAACCCCAACTATTACGGGAAATTCAACACTTTGCCAGAATACTGTAAATACAATTTACAGCACACAAAGTGGAAATTCAAATTACTTCTGGACGGTTTCCCCCGGAGGAACCATTACCTCAGGAGGCTCATCAACGAGCAGCACGATAGGAGTGACCTGGAATACCGCCGGACCACAAAGTATAAGTGTAAATTACACGAATTCAGCATCATGCCCGGCTAATGCACCCAGTGTATATACTATTCAGGTTAATCCTGTTCCTGTTCCGGTGGTAACAGGCCCGGACTATGTTTGCAATAATACGATCAACAATTCTTACCTAACGGAGGCAGGAAACAACACTTACTCGTGGAACATTTCCTCAGGTGGAAATCTTACTTCGGGGGGAAGTTTAGCTGATAATACTGCAATACTTACCTGGGTTTCACCCGGAAACCAAACGGTTAGCGTTAATTATCTGAATAGTTTTAATTGTACTGCTGCTTCGCCTTATGTTTTGAATGTTGTTGTTTCGCCCGAACCGGTTGTTTCGGCCGGAAACAGTTCAACTATATGTTCATCTGGAACATTGCAACTCAATGGTTCACAACAATATTGCGAAAGTGTGAAATGGACAAGTTCGGGTAACGGATCGTACACTAATGATACTTTATTGAATCCAGTTTATACACCTGGCTCCGCTGATATAACTGCCGGAAGCGTGGTTCTCACTCTAACTGGTCGCGGATCAGCAGCTTGTTCAGGGAAAACGGATATAAAAACCATTACCCTGAATATTGATCCTATGCCAACTGTAAATGCAGGAAGTGATGGTACATATTGCGTTCAGAATCCAATTTTTGTGGGAGGAGCGATTGCCACGAATTATACAGAATTACTTTGGACTGCCGGCGATGGGATTTTAGAAACTAATACTATTCCAGAGCCAACTTATATGCCAGGAAGTATTGATTTTAATGCTGGTACAGTAACTCTAACTCTGAGGGTCAAAGGAGATCTGACCTGTTCAAACCAATATGTTACTGATAGCAGGATATTCAGCGTAACACCTTATCCCACAATAAATGCCGGCCCTCATGATTTTATTTGCAGCAGCCAGACACAGTTCCAATTGGCCGGTTCAGGAACCAGTTATGCAACCAATAATATCCAGTGGACTTTCATAGGCGGCGATGGAATTTTGAATGATGCAACCCTACTTCAGCCAGTTTATTTTCCCGGACCGATAGATCTGAGTATTATTGACCGATCCGTTCTTTTCAACCTAAACCTGCATGGATATGGGAATTGTATAGATGTTTCATTAAACGACCAGGTGGAATGGAAAATAGATCCCCGTCCGGTCAGCAATGCCGGTGTTGATGATGGAACCTGCGGGCAACGTTCCTATCAGCTGAGTGCAACAGCTCTATATCATAATACAATTAACTGGCAAACCAATGGTGGTGGGAGTTTTAGTAATTCCACAATTCTTAACCCTACTTATATCCCCGGTCCGGGTGACGTAGATCATATTGTTGTTCTCACACTTGATCTTTCAGGATGTAAGAACCTGACAGGCGATGATATCATGCTCCTCACAGTGCATCCTGATCCGTCAGCTACAATCAGCGGTTCAACAACTGAATGTGAAGCTACGCCTGTTCCTTTAAGTATATCATTAACCGGAACACCGCCCTGGAATATTACTTACACAAATGGAATAACACCGGTAAGCGTTACAGAGATTTTGAATTCCCCCTATTCCTTCAGTGTTACACCGGGTTTAAGTACGGCTTACCGGGTGATTGCAGCAGATGATATATTTTGCAGTGCACCGGCTGATTCATTGCATGGGCTTGCGTTTGTAGCCATTAACCCGTTGCCGGATCCATTTTTAGTTACAGGTTCAAATAATGGATTCTATTGTGAAGGGGATACAGGAATTTCGGTTGGACTCAATAATTCCCAGTTGGGAATGATGTATGAATTGTTCAGAAATGGAATTACGACCGGAATTGTACTAAATGGAACCGGAAATCCTTTGCAGTTTGGGATATTTCCTGAGTTAGGACAGTACTCAATACTTGGAACTAACCCGGTTGGTGATTGCCGGATCATGATGAGCGATACTATCACTGTTGTGATGAATCCGACTCCGGTAACTGATTTTAGTTCAAGTACTGCCTGTTCAGGAGATACAACTTTCTTTACTGTCAGCGGTGATTTTATTCAGCAAATCAGTACATGGTTCTGGGATTACGGGGATGGCACTTACGCAACTTTCAACGCGCCTCAGAACCCGGTTCACGTTTTTCCGATCCATGGAACTTTCAACGTATTTCTCAGTGTGGTAGATACAAATGGGTGTAAATATTCAGTAAGTCACCCGGTAATTGTTCGTCCGCATCCTGTAGCTTTTTTTAGTGCTAGTATTCCTAATTGCAAGGGAAGTATTACTCAATTTACAGATCTGAGTACCAATCCGCAGGGGCAAGGCTATATCAGGCAATGGACATGGGATTTTGGAGATGGTAGTCAATCTGTGACAATTTTGTTTCCAAATAATCCGAATATCACCCATACGTATTCTTTGGAAGGAGAATATACCGTCACACTGTCGATTGATAATTCAGTGGAATGTTCTGATAGCTGGAGTACAACAATCGCTGTACAAAGGCCACCTGTTGCAGGTTTTACATCCTGGAATAATTGCGAAGACATGGCAGCTGTTTTCCAGGATAACTCAAACGAAAACTTTGGCGGGCAAATAACAAGCTGGCTCTGGAATTTCGGCGAACCCACTTCAGGTGCACTGAACTTCAGCACTCTGAAAAATCCAACGCATACGTACTCAAATGCTGGAAATTTTGCCGTTACCCTGATCGTTACCAACCTGAATGGCTGTAGCGACACCCTGCAAAAACCGATTACTGTGAAAGCCGCACCGGTTTCCAATTTTTTCAACAGCCCCGGCTGCCTGAACAGCCCCACGCAGTTTTTAGCCGACAGCACCATCATCAATATTCCGGCCACAGCAACCTTCCTTTGGAATTTCGGCGACGGAGGCACGGCCTTCAGCCGCAA
>JBBQUX010000080.1:0-15477 GCA_038212135.1 Bacteroidales bacterium
GGAAATCCGGAATGGTTTAGAAGACGGAAATACAGAAATTTATTTTGAGAATGGCAAAATGCAGGAAAAACGGTCTTACCTTGAAGGCCAGAAGCATGGCATTTGGTTCACGTTTGACGATAAAGGAATGAAATTGTCAGAAGCGTATTACAGGCACAATAAGAAAGATGGCATCTGGAGGATTTGGGACGAAAATGGGAAGCTCAGGTACGAAATGTTTTACAGCAATGGCGAAAAAACAGGTCTGTGGCGCATTTGGGACGAGAACGGAAAACTGACAAGTGAGAGAAATTACAGTGCTAACTAAGAATTATATTTATGGGTTTGATTGTTAGGATACAGATAGATTTTTAACTTTAAAAAACTAGAATTTGGCAATAAATTCAATGGTAAATCTGTCAAAATGAGTTACAAAGTATTTCTTTAGATATTTTTCATAATTAAGCCTGATTTCAGCTTTAAACGGTTTGGGCTCGAACCCGAAATTAACTCCGGCTGTTATTCGTTCAGCTATTTTACCAATATTATCCGTTTCGCGACCAATGAAATCCCACCTCACAACCGGACTTATAATTTGTATCATTTTTGCTCCGGTATAGAAATTATAGCAGCAATGCAGGTAGAATCCATATTGGTCGAGTTCGGCTGAAGTGGTATCCGTAAAATGACGGTGTATGTATTCACTTTCAACCAGAAATTTATCGGTTTGATAACGGATTTCGCCTCCATACATGGTGAGTTCATTTTCGAGCAATGTTGATCCCTGGTAAAAATTTCCGGCTAATCGTATGTATTTCAGTGGCTCGAACAATAAGCGTACTGAATAATTGGGCCTGCTGATCCATTGAGGATTGTTATTGCCTGTTCCGTTCATAGCTGCAACCCATACATCGAAGGGAATGTGAAATTTAAAGTGGTAATTGACAACAAACCCGATATCGCGTAAACCATCATTAGTGTATTTGGCAACAAATGAACGGTTAGCAAAAATATTTTCGACCGGGCTTCGCAGATAATCAGTGCCAAAAGGTACTTTTCGCTGACCGAGATAAAAATCGAGGTTTTCGATAGGGGTAACTCTCACAAACGCATCGAGCATTTTTATTTTGCCTTCATCAGATAAATCAACTTCGGTGCGGTAGCTTATATACTTATTTATATTGCCTCTCGCTCCCAAACGGGCGTTGCGAACTTCAAACCTCATCTTTTTACTTTCCAAATCGAATTCAACTTTGGTTTTTAATGATCCATCAAGTTTTGGTAAGTACTCAGTTTTTAAGGCGGTATTTTCGGTTGTTTGGGCTAGCCCGGAAAAGGCATAAATTGAACTTATAAGAAGAAGCAGAATCGTTTTTTGAAGCATTAAAATTGTTTTGGGCAAAAATATTGAAATATCGCTGATTATTTAGAATCTGTTTAAAATTATTGTTTTTAACGTTCAAAAGGGGAGAAGGGGAGAAACGGCGAGGGGCGATAACCAAAATATCCCTAAAACATAAACTTCAATTCAGGATACTTCCGTCTCCTCTTCCGACTTTTACCTGCTAATTGTATTTATTTAGTGTTAGTAAGAAAATTCATCATTTTGCGTAAACATACTCGTTTTTTTTAATTTCAGATTTGGTATGCAAAACTCAATCTTCTGTGCGCGAGGACTTTTCCCTACGGGGACCACCTTTCACGAGGCACTGGTTGATCTCGAATTCCGCGATGATTTTATGGAATTAGCTTATGGCCTGATCATGGCCGGGAAAATGAAAGCCGTAGCTGCGTTAACCGGCGAAACTGAATAAAACTATTCTTTTAACTTGCTAGTAGTTTATTCAGTATGCTGAATTTGATATACTTGCGATTAAAAATTCTGTATTTAAGCCGTAACACACTCTGCATCAAGACCTGACAATAAAAATGTACACAAATCATAAAAAAATCCTGAGTAGTACAACTCAGGATTTTTAACTTTTTGAAAATTTAAAAAATAAATCAACCTGTTTCTGATTATCTCACCATTTTTTGCAAGGTAGCAATCTTCAATTCTTTCCATTCGCGGGTTTTAAATCCCTCTTTAACAGCCAGTTCTGTCATTAAGTCCATCTCGCCGCCATCCGTATTTTCCATAAATGCGGCTAATTGTGCTGCATCTTTGTACATGCTTACGGTCATATGTGTTCCATACGAATCACTTCCTGCAGGTAAAATTACCCTCAGTATTTGCCAACTTCCCTTTTTCCCTTTAGTAACCATTTCCTGGTGCCAGGGTTTAAAAATTCCCGATTCAGCTTTTTCGTATCCTTCATCCAGTTGTTTCATAATATCAATAGTTGCAACTGTACCGATTTTCATTTCAAACGAATTCGTTGTTTTATCGGTTTGTTTTAAATAAACCTGGTGCGCAATATCGCGCGACTTCGCTGTTTTGTCGAACATAGCATTGAGTTCTTTTCCTTTCATATCGGGATAGGCTTTTTTAACATTGTTGTCAATATCCCACGAAGTAGCTGCCTGTAGCATATCCTTTAAACTTGCAAACAGGGTAACCGTCATATACCGTGAGCCTTGTTCTTCTCCTGCGGGAGTGAGTGACCACATATCCCAACCAAGAATGGCTTTATCGGCAACCCGTTGTTTGTGTATTCCCGACCAGAATTCCTCCACCTGCCAATAGTCGGATTCCTGTTCATCATTAACCTGCATAAATTCGAACAATAAATACAGTTGTTGCTGGTTTTCCTGCGCATTCATCCGCACGGTCATAATAATAATCAGTACAAGTGTAATTAATTTTTTCATAGTTTTTGGGTTTTTGGTTAATAGTAAAATATAGAACACAAAAACGTATATAAAGTTTTAAATATGAATAGTGTAATTATTTGAAAGTCATATTTAATGCATTGCTATAAAATCATTTTACAGAGTTAAAAAAGACTTATTACGATTAATTTCTAATACTGTAACCACAATCTTCATCAGGATTCACATAGGGTTACATCAATTGGCCGGATTTTGGGAGTGTACCAAAAACAAATCAATCAGAACTGATTTTATTCCGAAATGGAACAAATAATCAAGCTGATTATATCCAGGGCAGGAGCTGTTTTTCCTGTCTGCATGTTGGTATAAAAGCAAAATAATAGAAGGATAAGTGTTCGGATGAGCATTTAAATCAGGCTTTGTCGTCAAAACCAGGTGGGGATACCTTAAATAATCGCGGCTTACTTTTTCCTGTCTTCAAGCCTCCATTCTTCCTGTTCTTTGCTTTCGCGTTTCATATCTTCAGGATTGTCAATAGCCGGTCCTGATTTAAGTTGTTTCCAGTCAAATTTTTCATCAAAGGGATCTAATGCTTTCTGCGGATCAAAAATACGGGGATCAGCAGAAAGTGCTGAATAAGGCGTAAAATCAGGCTTATCAGTAAACAAATCAGCGAAATCAGTAGCACCGGCATCGTATTGGTTCAGGTATGGAATTCCAAGTACGTTCCAGAATGTTTTAAAAATACTTCCAAAGCTATAGTGTACATGACTAACATAGTTTTTCTTTGCATAAGGCGAAATAACAATTAATATGCTGCGGTGAGCGTCTACATGATCCACGCCACCCTGTGCATCGTCCTCAGTAATCACAATCATCATATTCTTCCAGTAGGGTGTATGAGAAAGGTATTCCACAATACGCCCCACAGCCAGGTCATTATCTGCCATATAACTTTCGCGGAAAGGGTATCCTTCGCCGGGTCTTTCGCCTGCTCCATGATCGTTGGGAAGTATTACAGTAAGCATATGTGGCATCGTATCTTTTCCCATGCTCCACTTTTCTTCAAATTCCCTTTTAAACATATCAACTCTGAACTGATCAGGAATAGCCATGTTATAAGTAGGGTATAGGTATGAAGTACGACTCCAAAGAGGGGCAGGCATAGGATAATTTGCGAAATGTTTTATTCCACCGTATTTATATGTGTTCTGGTAATCACCCGGTTCGAACATTACCCCAAATCCGAAATTGTAATAGTTCATGTTGTAACGTTCCAGGTGATCCCACATGGAACCAGCTTCGTTGTAATCTTCGGGGTAAATGGCTCCGGCGGCTCCGGTCATTCCCAGGTTACCCGGAGCATTTGAGTTTTCGCGGTAGTCGCGGTTGCCACCGTAATTGGCAGGGGTTGTTGATTCGACCCATTCGTTCGGGTATGTGTTAGCCAGCCAACGGTGCCCGTCGGCTGATACATCCGAATCTACATAAAAATTATCGCTAATCGTAAACTCACGTGCCAGGCGGAGGTGGTTGGGCATAACCGTGGCATTTTCAACTTTTTTGGTTTTATCGCGGTTAGTAAACGAAACATTTGCCCCGTAACGCGCAATGCTTGAATCACCATTTGCATTCTGTATCTGCCCCAACACTTCGTCGTATGTGCGGTTCTCTTTCGAAATAAAAACGATATGTTTTATGGGTGATTCTTTCTGTTTCGGGAACAAGGGGATTGGATTGTTCTTTCGCCATCCGAAAGAAGCAGATTGGACACTTTCAATCCTGAAATTGTTTTCAATTATTTGTTTTGAATATGAATTGAGTTGATCTTCAGAAGGAATGTCTATTATTTCGACAGTTCCTTTCATCAGGCTGCCTAAATAGCTTCCCTCGGCACTGGCTATAAATGTTCGTCCCCCATTGGGGCCGCTGCCATAGCCTTTTGCATTGGCAACAACTATCTTTTTGCCATCAGGTGTTACTTTCAATTTTGCCGGAAACCAGCCTGTAGGAATATGTCCCAGTACTGTAAGTGATTCAACATCAATTACCCCAATGGCATTGATACCTGATTCAGCTATATAAATCCTTTTTTCGTCAGGCGATACAGCAATTCCAAAAGGGATAATTCCCCGCTTACCGGCGAGTTCCGGAACCGGATTGAGTTTGATGTGTGTAAATATTTTTTGTTCGTGGCTATCAAGCACCGTAATATTGTCGTTGGTTCCGTTGCTGATAAAAATATACTTACCTGCTGCAACTATCGAATTCGGACTTGATCCACCTACTGCAGGCATTCCTTCTACCATCTGTCCGACCAGCACACCAGTTTTTATTTTCGAAATTATAGCGGGCAGGGTAGGGGTTTTCACATCAACAGCCCAAACAGAGAACGATTCATCCGAATTTATGGGTCCCAAAGCGGGAACCTGTATTGTATCGTTCGAAATCCCGCTTATAGATTCGTCGGAACCATAAGCATAAACGGGTGAATCAACTACACTTTTCTTCCATTCGCCGTATTTCTTCTTTTTGATATATCCGTACTGGTACATGCCAACATTAGCAACATAAACAGTTTTCTCATCTTTCGACAGGGCAATACCGAAGGGATACCTTCCGACAGGCGTGTTTGAGATAACTTTTCTCTTTTCGGGATCTATCACGATCAGCCTGAAACCAATCTGGTCAACTGCATAAAGAAATTTCCCGTTGCGGCTTATCGTCATATCACCAATATATCCATGCGAATAATCAGTGTCCTTATCTTTTGAACTGCAATCAATTGATCCTAAAGCAGCTCCGCTACCAATATCAAAGATATAAACCTTATTGGCTTGTCCGCCGGCCACATACACTGATTTGTTGTCAGGCGAAATGGCCAGGCCCATAAATACTGATTCCAAAACACCTTTATCCCCCGCTGGTGATGGGGGGATTTGTTGAATGTCAGGATTAACGGAGTTCAGGTTCCGGATAATAGTAATCGAAATGGGATTGGTACCTGAATTAGCTGTAACAGCTGTATTTCCATCGTTGCTGATGGCAAGGCCGTATGGATGTGGTGCAACAGTATAACAATTTCCGGTTGGAGTTAGTAAGCGTCCGTTCGGGATTATTGAAGTGCCGGTTTTCTCAATTCGTGTATATCGGCTTGAAGCCGGGGCAGAAAAAATGAAATCGGGTTGCTGGGCCGTTGAAGCTACCACCGAACAGGTAAAAAGCAAAGTTAATATGATTATCTTCATGAAAAAATGATTTTGATCTTTAACACAAGGTGATATTTTTATAACCCGGCATGGTAGAAAATGCCTTTGTTTTATTATTCGCTTGCTACCCGCTGGTTTATGTTTTGAAATGATAAAGATACTCACTTAAAGCATTCTGAAAAACTTCAATATCTATTGTTCTGTTTTGTTTCTAATTTAGTGCGGAACTACTGCCGATTTATTAATTTATAGTTAGTTCTACTTTGCCAGAGCAGAATTCATTATGCTGTTTCAGCCTTTTAACGATACACTCAAGGGAAAAAACATATTGATTTTTCATTTAGGCAAAGCTTTCAAAATAACTTCCCCAATTCAAATTACAGATAGCAACGAATTTAACTTATGTCAGGCGAAGTACTATTTCGTACGCCTTAGGTGGACTTAGGCCGAAAGTGTTACTTTTATTATTCTACCAATATTCAGTCCGCTACAGGCGGACTATCCCGTTAAGGACGATATATTTAATAAAGGTCAAATGTATATTTGAGTTTTTTTACAAAAATCAGTGATTTTTATGTAAAGTTCCAACAAAGTTTGGAGGAAGTTATTTTTGAATGTTTCCCTTAGTGAAATTCTCAAAATAACTTCTCCAATTGCAAGTGAGGTAGGAATAACTGCGGCTGTGCAACCTAATGATCAGAGGTTAGTTTTGTTTGTTGGCGGTGCCTGGTCAAGTGCTTTAGTCCGCAGGACTTCAATATTAATAAAGAAAATCCGGAATAGGAACATTGCCCGAAGGGCATTAACATAAAATAGTTTGCAAAGAAAACGAAGCTCAGACCATTGTATATTTTGAGGAAGTTAATTTGTAAGTTTCCCTTGCCAATATTGAACTAATTATGCTATAAAAATAGTTTAAGTTTTTTGAACACTTTTCCTGAACTTTCTTGCCTGCTTCGCTGCAAGCAGGGATTTTTGAGTTATTCTTCTTTTGGTTTCCTGCTCATCCAGGTACGGTTTTTTATTTCTGTTTTGTGGAATTAATACCTTTATAAGTCTTAATAAGATCGGTGTACCTGAAGTACACATCATCAATAATGGATTCCCATGGATGGAATATTGATTTGCGGGCTCCCTCACCTGCTATTTTTATTGCATGTTGATCATGCATCAGTTCTGTAATCTTTTTTGTTAGGTCGGCTGGTTCATTGTCGATAAGGAATCCATTAACGCCATCCAAAATGCTCTCGGCGGATGAACTGTCTTTAACTACAACCGATGGAACCCCAAAAGCTGCCGCTTCCTGCATAACAAGCGGCGAGTTGTCGTAAATTGATGGAAATACAAAAATGTCAGCCACAGCATAAATGTACTGAAGTTCGTTGCGGTCGGTTATTACACCGAGGAAAACCACATTATCCTGTAAATCATATTTCTTAACCAGTTTTTGCATGTCCCTGGCGGCATAGCCTTCGCCTACAAAAACCATCCTGAATGATTTCCCTTTTGTGTTAAGTTGTTTGAGTGAATCAATTATCAACCTGATATTTTTCTCCCACCTGTGTTGTCCGACAAAAAGCATGACAAATTCATCCGGTCCGGAGTTTATCATTTTCAGTCCTTTTTTACGGTAGTTTATTAATTTGAGTTTTTCAGGTACAATCATATCCGATCCATTCGGCATAATTTCAAATGATCCTTTGTAACCATATTCCATTAGCGTTAATCCTGTAGCTTTGTTAGGAACAAATACCAGGTCGGCTGAATTGTAGAAATCAAGCGTAAAACCAACCATTAAATTTACAAGCAGGTCGTTGTTGATCACCTTTTTAAAATCTTCACGGTATTTTGTATGAAAAGTCGTTACAAGCGGCACATTCAGCTTTTTTGAAATATTCAACGCAAGTTGCCCGCTGATAAATGGACAGTGTGCATGAACCAGATCGAATCTGACTTTTTTAATTTTCTTCTTAAATCTAATGTCTATCATTGGGAGCCCAATACGGTATGGATTCATTCCCGGAACCAATACCGACTTGAACCTATAAACTTTATATGGAACATGGTCATTGTAATCATTCACCTTTGGTGCAATTACAACGCTTTCCCCAAATTTTTTATTGAGCCAATGCGCATAATTATGAGCTGTCATCCCTACGCCATCCATTATAGGGAAATAGGAATCGTTAAACTGACCTGTTGTGATTTTCATTTTTTATGAATTTAATACAAATATCAGCATATGTATGCTAAGTGCCATATAATTAACAATTTAATAATAGAGAAATAATAATTAAAGTAACTGCTAATGTACAACCTTTTAGGGCTTTGAAGGTATGGGCAGGAAAATGATAAACAGGATGATACTTTAGCATGAAAATAAAAATTGCCATGAAAAGGCCAAAAGGGAAGAATGCTTTTTGTAGGTATGCCGTTGCTTTGCCTTTGATATCTTTTGTTAGTCAGCAGTATCAATATCTTTGTCAGGCTCCTTCGGCAATGTAACTTCCTCTTTCTCAATTAATTTTTTCATCAAAGCTTTTTTATCTTTTTGATTTCGCCATACTAAAAAAATAACAAATGAAATTGTGGCAACTATGAAGATCAGTATAAAAACCCAATTTATTTCCATAATTCTTACTTTTTTGTGTTAGTAGTTTAAAGATAAAATTAAACAAAAAAGGCTGCACAAAATGTACAGCCTTGAAATTATAATTTATAAAGCACTTACTTTATTACATCCAGCTTAATATCAACTACTTCTTTTTTACCGGCATCAAGTTTCAGGTTCTCAACCAGGCTGTTTTTGTAAGATATTAGCGATAAAATCAGATTGTAATGGCCCGGATCAATATTGTTGATAGTGAAGTTTCCATCGAGATCTGTATAGACTTTCTGGTTGATTCCTTCAACTTCAACAGCTACTCCAACCAGAGATTCACCTGTTTTTATATCAACAACTTTTCCACTGATGCTTGATTTTGCAGAAGCGTTAGCGGGCATATCACCTGTTGCCAAAACCTGGTTTCCTATTAAAAGTACAAATCCAAGAATTGCAACTGCTATTAACTTTTTCATATTTCTGTTTTTTAGATGATGCAAAAATATGCTCATTCTATTACCTCAATATTATTACTGTATTAATTTAATGTTAAGAGTTTATGCTTCATCTTCAACCGGCTTGGTAATATTTTTCTTTTGCCTTTTTAAGAGATACTGAAGCGAAAACCGAGGAATTTTCAGTAGCTTATTATTGATAAGATAATGGATCACTCTCTTCTCTACCCAGTGATGGAAGGGCAGGAGAAAAGCGATAAGCCCGATTTTGATCAACAGTATTTTCCATGGTTCGTTGTGGGTAATCTCGTAAATTCTATGATCGGCTATCATAATGATAAACTCAAAAAACAGGATAAACGAGAAAAATCCCAGCACTTTAATAACCCATGTTGGTATTGTAAGGCTGCCAAGCATAATTAGCAGAATAAACATAGCAATAATAATAATGGTTATGGCCATATACTGAATATTGTGCCTTCGGTGTGTTTTAATCTGCTCAAGTTCGGCGGCATGTTCTAGTTGTTTGGTTTCATGATCAATCTCAAGCATGAGAAGCTGATCATTTTTAGTCATTTTGCTTATGCTGTCGGCCAGAGCCCTGTTTATTCCCGAATAGGTAAAAGCATTTTTGTAATCGCCAATACCGGCAAACAAAAACTCAAGGTTCTTCGACGCTCTCAACATGTACTCAAAATAGGATGCTTCCCGGGCGAGTTCGTATGATTTAATGTATTTCGTTATAGCTGCTTTCTTATTGCCCTGACGCATCAGAAACTGTCCGTAACGCTGATAGAAATTAGATTGAA
Source organism: Bacteroidales bacterium (assembly GCA_038212135.1). Lineage (GTDB taxonomy): Bacteria > Bacteroidota > Bacteroidia > Bacteroidales > UBA4417 > UBA4417. The sequence continues at coordinate 9,827 of JBBQUX010000080.1, forward strand.
GAATTTTATTGGGATCCGATTGTATCAACTGTTCAGCCTTTTTTAAGTTATAATATGCCGAATCATATTCACGCTCTTCTTCATTGAAATATGCTTTAAGCCTGAAATACAGCGACGGGTTTTCGGTTGCAAGTTTGGCGAATTCTTCAGGGTGTTGGTTCCTGTATAGCTGAATAAGCTGGCTTATATTATCCGCTTCAATCAGATGAGAGCGGTACAAAGCAATTTCATAATTCTTTAAACGTGTGTGGTTATTTCGAAAGGCAAAGTCAAAAATCTCTTGTATGTTATTGGTGTTTAGTTTGTTATTGTTTGAATTTATATTTATTGCCTGTAAATCGTATTTGGCCCATATCAGTTCAACTGAATCAACCGGATTTGATTTTAAGATTTCCTTTACCTGCTTTAGTTTATAATCAATGGCTTTGTCATAAATCTTGTTGCTGTTGTAAAAACCTGACAGCAACGAATAACTCTTTTTAATGAGCGATGAGTTTTGTAGTTTCTCAGCCCGCGAAGCGGTATTCAGATAGTTTCTGAATGCCTCAATTTTCTGATTATTACCTTCCAGGCTTTGCCCGATAAGCAGGTAACTCTCTGCTTTAAGTTCATCATCCTGCAAGGCATCGGCCACAGCCAGGGCCTGGTAACTGGTTGCTAAAGCTTTATCAAATTTATATGCTACTATATTCACTTTCACCATGTTACTGAGAGTACGCCAGTCGAGACCGGGATTATTTACAATTTTACTCAGTGCAACAGATTCGTGAGCAAAACGCATCGATTTTTGCAAATATGTGCTTATATCGTTGCACTCTATATACCGGATGTATGCAAGCAAAAGCAATGCGGGTCTGTAACTGGCTTCAGCTACATCAATGGCTTTCTGGCCTGCGCTGTCAGCCATTCGTCTATCGCCCAGGTAATCGTAAAAGTAGAATGCAAGTTCTGCCAGTTCTTCTATCTTTATACTATCAGCATCGGCATTTTGATGCCCTGTCTCAGGCCTGTTCATCTGAACGCCGTAATTATTCTGTGCCGAAGATTGTGCCAGTATTAAAGTAAGTAGAATGGCAAAAAGTATTTTACCAGCCATGATAATTAACCTTGTATTGTATGCCGACTGAACACTATTCATTATCCGGTTGTTAACATATTGTTGATTGTGCATATATATTCTGCATAGTAAACTTAAAACTACCGCTTTATGTTCAACCAAAAACCATTTATCATCATGAAGAAGAACCAATTTACGCTTGCAGCAGCTACATTCGTAACAGGAATAATTCTTGGAGCCACGGCAATCGGACTGTTTTCGTTTACCAATACATCAGTTCCGGCACCAACTCCCGCGGCAAACAAAATCAGTGCAGCCGAAGCTAAAACCTTGTTTCGTAATTATTATAATTCTGCTGCTCCAACTAACGGAGTGGTGAAAGGATTTGCGCTTACCCGGGAGCATCTTTTGGCTTTGAATAGCCTTGCAAGTGAAAATCCAGGTCTCCAGGCTTTCAGGGTTTACATGGGCTATGACCAGCAAGTTGGAAATGTTGGAATAGTTGTTGGCGTAAATAATGCCGGACAAGATATTACGGGTTCCATTTATAAAGCACCGGGTGGAGCTTCGCCTTGCCCAACCATTTGCGATGGAGCCAGCAGTATTACTGGAAACTAGTATTCATTCTATTGTTTTCACTCAGTCAGGTGGCGAATATTTATTTTGGCTTGTATGAAATTAAAGATACTCTGATGCAATTTTCTTTTATGAACATATGCAAATCGTTTCCTTAATTTCAGTTCCTTTGTAAGCCTCATGTCACTGTATATATCCTCTTTAAATTCCGGAAGTAATGGTAATTGTTATTATGTTGGTAATCAGCATGAAGCGGTTTTTATTGATGCCGGACTTTCCTGCCGTGAAACAGAAAGAAGAATGTTTCGCTGCGGATTGGATTTCAGGAAGATAAAGGCAATATTTATCACCCACGAACATTCCGATCATACCAAAGGAGTTGAGTTTATTTCACGCAAATACCAGGTTCCGGTTTATATTTCGTCCCCAACCTACGGTAACAGCCGTTTGAGGATTGATGAAAATTTTCTCAGGCATTTTGAGCCTTATACTCCTGTTCAGGTTGGTGGACTTTCGGTGAATGCATTTCCAAAACTTCATGATGCATCCGAACCGCACAGTTTTACTGTAACCGCTAACGGGGTAACAGTTGGTGTGCTGACCGATATTGGTTCGGCATGTGATCATGTTACCAGGAATTTCAGTTTATGCGACGCTGCATTTCTCGAAGCTAATTACGATGAAGAAATGCTCGAAAAGGGGAGGTATCCTGTTTACCTCAAAAACCGTATCCGCAGCGCTTACGGGCATCTTTCGAACCACCAGGCTCTTGAACTTTTTTTAAGCCATAAGCCGGAGAAAATGAGCCACTTGCTGCTTTCGCATCTTTCGCAGGATAATAACAATCCACGCCTGGTCGAAAAACTTTTCAGAACCCATTCAGGCGGAACACATGTTGTTATTGCATCACGCCATCAGGAATCGCCGGTATATCATATAACGGGAAAAGGTATTGGAAATCAAAATATAGCTGAAATTTATCCTGTAAAATATGTTCAAACTTCATTGTTCTAAGTCGGTAACATCTCCTTTACAAGGTTTTCGCAAAAATCACTGGTAATTTCTGGTAATTCGTAAATAAAAAGCGCAATTTGCAGAACCTTTAAAAGCAAAAAACCACCCTTTTACAGGTGGCCTTTTCGATTTTAAATTAACACTCTCTACATGAAAGGTTTTTACAGTACGCCCTGATCAAGCATAGCGTTGGCAACTTTGAGGAAGCCGGCTATATTGGCGCCTTTTACATAATTTACATATCCGTCAGGCTCTTTGCCGTATTTGATACAAGCGGAGTGAATGTTTATCATGATCTGGTGCAGTTTCTGATCAACTTCTGTAGCGGCCCAGTTCAGTTTCATTGAGTTCTGGCTCATTTCGAGACCTGAAGTAGCAACGCCACCTGCGTTAGCTGCCTTACCAGGAGCAAACATGATTTTATTTTCCTGGAAAATTTCGATTGCTTCGGGCGTGGTAGGCATATTAGCACCTTCGCAAACGCAGATACATCCGTTTTTCACGAGATTTAATGCATCTTCTTTACCAAGTTCGTTTTGGGTTGCGCAAGGCAGAGCAATGTCGCATTTAACTTCCCATGGACGTTTTCCCTGAACAAATTGTGCATTCGGGAATTCGTAGGTATATGGTTTTACGATATCCTGGTTCGAAGCGCGCAGTTCGAGCATATAATTGATCTTATCGCCGCTGATACCATCCGGATCATGAACATAACCATCAGGTCCTGAAATGGTGACAACTTTACCGCCAAGTTCAGTAACTTTAAGGGCTGCACCCCAAGCAACGTTACCAAATCCTGAAATTGCAACAGTTTTACCTTTGAAATCAGTTCCTTTGGTTTTGAGCATTTCCTGTGCGAAATATACATTACCGAAACCTGTAGCTTCAGGACGAACAAGGCTACCGCCCCAATTGAGGCCTTTCCCTGTGAGTACGCCTGTATGTTCGCGGGCAAGTTTTTTGTACATACCGAAAAGGAAGCCTATTTCGCGGCCACCAACTCCTATATCGCCTGCAGGTACATCAGTTTCAGGACCAATTATTCTCCAAAGTTCGAGCATAAACGACTGGCAGAAACGCATAACTTCAGCATTCGATTTGCCTTTGGGATCGAAATCGGATCCGCCCTTTGCACCGCCCATTGGCAGCGAGGTAAGGCTGTTTTTGAATATCTGCTCGAAGCCTAAGAATTTCAGGATGCTAAGGTTCACCGAAGGGTGGAAACGAAGTCCGCCTTTGTAAGGTCCGATAGCGTTGTTGAACTGAATCCTGTAAGCGAGGTTCACATGAACCTTGCCGTGGTCATCCATCCAGGGAACTTTAATAGTAAGAATACGGTCGGGCTCAACCAAACGGCTGATAATGCCTGCTGCCTCGAATTGAGGATTTTCATTGTAAACCTGTTCGATCGATTCTAATACTTCACGAACGGCTTGTAAGTACTCTACTTCACCCGGATGTTTTTTCTCCAGGTCAATCATGATTTTTTCAACTTCCATCACAAAGGAATTTAGGTTAAATAATTATGTTATGGGTTAAATATTGTTAACGGAATAACAGTGCAAAAGTAGATATTTAAGTAAATCACTGATGATTTTTGATATATTTTTTTTCATTCCAAACAAGGCTTGTGAAAAATGTCGCAAGGCCTGTTAATGCTCACTTATATCGTTTTTTGAATTTGAAAACGATTGCCTCTGAAAAATCAAAACCCCTTTTTGTTATGACATACTGTTTTTTTTCGTCTGATTGGTTGCCGATTTAGGTATTTTATGTTTTGCAACGTCCATGAGTATAAAAATCCGCAAACGATTGTATAAATGATTACAACGACACTTTTTTATTTTCGAAACGGGTGTAATCTCCACCCTTGCTTGGGTTCTTCAATCCACCAAAGCCTTATAATCAACCTTAACCGAAGGGTATTTTTTGGAGATCCTTTTCAGTTCCCTGTCGAAAAAATCAGTGATGTAAACATTAAAACTCATTGTACAACCGGTCAGCAGTTTTTAACTTTACCTCGCCTTTCAGATGTTGCTCCACCTGTTCCAGTGAGTTTTTAGTCCCTTCCACGAACTCTTGTTGATATTTGGTCAACTTATACTTACACAGGCACTTTAACAAAACCAAGGCTCTTTACCAGTTCCATAAATAACGGGTATTTGTTGTCCGGAATATTTAAAATTACTTGCTTCATAATCCTTTTATTTTGTGGCAAACTCCTGTTTTGTTTTAAAATTTTGTATATAGGTGTCAATTACATTAAACAACACCGATTTAGTATTGGTATCCATTTTCTGGATACTTTTTATCCTGTCAATGGTATCCTGGTCATAAGACGAATACTCACCTTCTCCTAACAGGAAATCAACAGTAACCCCGAATGCTTTAACCATTTTTAAAGCCATTTCAAGAGATGGTGAATTTTCATTGCGTTCATATTTTCCAATTATCTCCCTTGAAGCTCCGATTTGTTTTGCAAGGTCGCCTTGCGACCATCCTTTCTCTTTCCTGAGTAAAGATATTGTGCTTCCGATGTTTAACATGTTGCTCTAATAAGTAAGTATTTACAATTATTTTACAATAAATACGAGAACTAAGTTACATAAAAAAGTAAATTCTGACATTTGGTTCAGGAAAAATCAATATTGCACTTTGTGGGGAAATTCAGCTAAATCTATTCAAATATCCTGCACCTCAAAACCCTGATATACATCACTTTCTTATCCTTATTCCAGAAATACACTTTCATTTTTGCTCCTTCCGGAATATCTGTATCAATTAGTGCAGTATTGATTAAATGGCTCCATTTGCCGGTTGTTTCCACATACCGCGAAGGTGCGCCTTCCCACAGTAAGCTTTTTCCATCGGCAGTTTCAATTGAAAAAACCAAAATGGATTCGCCTGTAACGTCAAAAGTAAATAGGTCAACTTCGGCTGATATCAAAAGATTTCGTTTGCCATGGAATTCGTCAAAATTAATCTCAATGCCCGGACTGTATTC
>JBBQUX010000081.1:0-15312 GCA_038212135.1 Bacteroidales bacterium
TATTTTTAATAAAAATGTAAATATCAGCCAATACGCTACCCGAAATTATGTTCAAACCAGCGAAACCAACACACTGGCCCGTTATTTTATGCTGAGTGTAACCTACAACATGAAAGGATTTGAAAATAAACTTCAAAAGAATCGTTTCTGGTAGGATCAGGTTTACTAAAATGTTGTTTCTACCATGAATTGAATAGAATCTGGCTTTTATAGGCCGGAAGACAGAAGACAGAAGACGGAAGTTAGAAGACAGAAGACGGAAGTTAGAAGACGGAAGTTAGAAGACGGAAGTTAGAAGACGGAAGACGGAAGACGGAAGACGGAAGACGGAAGTAAAAAGCAGAAAAAGGTGCTGATTCAAAATTTAGCATTACTAATGGAAAGCGAGTCGAAGAAATAGAATTAGCTAACAAAGCCCGACTTTAATGAAAAAACAGAAGTCATCAGGGGAACTTCCGACTCCCGTCTTCTGACTTCCGACAATCTATTTTTACCCACTAAATAAACAGCAGAACCAAAATATCAGAAGATTTTTAAGAAATTTCATCAAATATAACTACACCATGAGCAAAGGCATTTCGACAACAATACTAGTTCTAATTACTCTCATCATACTGCAAAACAGTGGGTTGAAAGCACAGACCCCGGAAGGTACAATCCGTTACCTGCGCACACAGAACTGGGCAAAAATGATGTCAACTGTTGATTATATCAGCAAAAACCAGCGCGACAGGATGATGTACATGTGGGGAACCCGATCCGAATGGAAATCTTATACCACACTTCATTTTACTGGCAATGAGTCGAAATATGAGGACTCGGAAGAAAGGGCGGAACCCGAAATGGATGGTTGGAGCAACCGTAAGGAAACATTTTTTATGAAACGGAATTTTGCTAAAAACTCTGTGTACGATGGCATTACTTTTCTGGGAAAAACTTACCTGATTCACGACACTATAACACCACCAGCATGGAAAATCCTTAACGACATGAAAGAAGTAGCCGGCCATATTTGTATGAATGCTTCGTTGACCGATACCCTTCGCAAACAGAATACAATTGTGTGGTTTGCCCTTGATTTGCCGAACAATGCCGGACCGGAAAGATTTTTTGGCTTGCCCGGAATAATACTGGAAGTGGATATCAATAACGGAGCATTGGTGATGACAGCAGATAAAATAGATTTAAAACCCCTGACTTCAGAGCTTGATGTTCCTGAAAAAATCAAGGGTAAAAAAATCAACTCAACCGAATACCTTGAACTAATTGAGAAACAGATCAAAGAACGGAAAGCAGCGGAGGAACCCTGGTTCTGGCAAGTAAGGTATTAGAAAGAGTGACTTTTATTTCCTGACAGTGATATCTGGCCTGCTGTAAACATTGCTTTGAACCTTGGTTTCTTTCGGGTTATAATCATTCAATAGGTATAATATACAGCAACATGCATTGAACAGGTTACGAAATCAGAACGTCCCAAACCTCTGACAACTAAAATCTAAAACCTTCAGTAAAAGTTTTTAACAGCCCTGAGTTAATAAAATACAATAAATATATAGATTCCTTGTTATAGTAATACAAAATCTGAATACTTTTGTAAATCAAACTGATAAGTATAAAGTAATTACTTCCTACAACATATGAAGAAAATAGCAGCTTTCCTTGCGACTATCGTCATTCTCACCATTCTGCTTCAATCCTGTGGCTCAACTGATCAATGTGCCGCTTATGGCGAACACAAACGCTACCGCGTCGAAAGCAGATAACAATTTCGGTTTCAGGCATTATGAGTTCATCCTGCTCAATGCAACCAAACCGTAGCTTAGTTGTTAATTGAATAAAAACACAGCTCATGCGGTTTTCCCTTATTATTTTCGTTTTATTGCTTACCATTGCTTTTCCTGCAACTTTGCTTGCTCAGGATGGTATGGAAGCTGATACCGTTGATATGGGATTTTTGTTGCGTAAAGAAAAATCGGGTAACGTGATGTTACACACCCTTGGTTACGGTTTTGGATACCGTTTTGGCGTAAATAAAACCTATTATAAGAACCGTATGTTCGAATTCGACCTTCTCGAGATGAAAGCTCCTGAACAGACGCGACGCTATAACGAACGGTATGCCAACCCCAGGAGCTATGTTTACGGAAAATTGAATAGTCTGTTTATTCTCCGTGCCGGAATTGGAAGACAAGTCTTAATAAACAGGAAACCATACTGGGGTGGTGTTGAAGTGCGTGGATTTTATTACGGTGGGCTTGATATAGGGATTGCCAAACCAACCTATCTGTATATAGCTTATTATAAGGTCATCGACAACCAGTTTATACTCGAACGAAATTCACTCGAACGCTATGACCCTATCACCCATTTCCCGTACATCGGAGTTAACACAAACTGCCTTTGCGAAATATACGGCAGGGGACCCATTCTCAGTGGATTTAATAAAATAAAATTATATCCTGGTTTATATGCCAAAGGAGGATTTAATTTTGAATTCAGTGCCCAGAATGACAGGATTAAAGCTATTGATGTAGGAGTAACTGTAGACGTATTTCCAAAACCGGTTCCAATTATGGCTTTTGATGACCCCAATTATTTTTTTCTGACCGGCTACCTCGGATTTCATTTCGGGAAACGATATAACTAGCATCAAAAATCTTGTGATCTATTATACCCTGTTTACTCTGATCCTTGAGCCAGCAGATCAATTATATGCATTGTCTTTATCGGCAACTTGTGTTTATCAATAAAACCTTGTTGGTGCATCAGGCACGACGAATCGGTACTCACAATGTACTCGGCACCTGTTTCGATGGCATGGAGTACTTTTTGCTCAGCCATAGCAGTCGAAATGGGTTCATGTTTTACCGAAAAAGTTCCGCCAAATCCACAGCAGGTATTTGTTTCCTGCATCTCACGGAGTTCAAGACCCTTAACATGTTTGAGTAATTCGCGGGGCTGGTTGGTTAAGCCATATTCGCGCAAAGCTGCACAAGAATCGTGGTACGTAATTACGTGCTCAAAAGTTGCTCCTACATCGGTAACATTCAATACATTAACCAGAAAATCAGTAAACTCGTAGAAATTCTTCTTTAACTGGTGGTATTCGATATGCAAGGCTGAATTATAAAACATTTCATCATAATAATTCCTTACAAAACCCGCACACGATGCCGAAGGCCCAACGATGTAACGGTTGTTAGGGAAATCGCGGATAAACTTCGCCCCTACTGCTTTGGCTTCTTCCCAGAATCCACTGTTATATGCCATCTGACCACAGCAGGTCTGCTTATTATTATAATGAACTTCCACCCCTAGTTTTTCAAGAATTTTAACCATATTAAATCCGGTTTCAGGATAAATCTGGTCTATAAAACAAGGGATAAATATGTCTACCGTCATGAATCGGGGCGTTTTCTGTTTCAAAAGCAAAAATATCAAAAATTAGCTGTTTGGCATTAAGAAGTTATTAACCGGGTGTTGATAGAAGGGTTTGAAGGGTTTGAAGAGTTTGAAGGGTTTCGGGTTTGAAGGGTTTGAAGGGGTTGAAGGATTCAAGAGTTCAAGGATTCAAAGGTGCCTTTTTGAGAATTGAACATGGAACAACATTGAACAACATTGAACAACTTTGAACAACAACAACTCTTACCTACTTTTAACTTTTTTTTTGACCTTACTCTCTCAGGGAAAACCCGGCCATTTCCATATCCTTCCAATAGCGGGGATACGATTTTTTAACTACATCCATATCGTCAATACAGATACTCCCAAGCAGCAAAGCCAGGGGAGCAAACGACATTGCCATGCGATGATCATCGTAACAATTCACTATTTCTGGTATTTTTTTTTTCTGAACTGAATGGATTTTCCCATCAAGTAAAATCTCATCACCGACTACTGTAATACCATAGCCTAGCTGTGTAAGTTCATTTTTCAACGCTGTGATACGGTCGGTTTCTTTTACCCGTAAAGTTTTAATCCCTTTAAAACGGCCTTTAATTCCAAGGGCCGCACAGCTTACAATAACGGGTTGAGCAAGGTCAGGGCATTCGGTGAAATCATAATTAAACTCAGTTACTGCATTCGAACCTGATTTTGCAAGAACCACACCCTCATTTGTAAAAACTGAACTTACACCCAGATTTGCATATATTGCAGGTAAAACGGAATCTCCCTGGATACTCTTACCATATAAGCCTTGTAGTAGTATTTCTGCTTGAGGCGCGAAAGCTGCAACCTGATACCAAAAGGCCGCAGCACTCCAGTCAGGCTCAGCCAAAGCAAAAAAATCTGAACTATTATATTTACCTTCTTTTATCTGCAAGGTTTTACCATCGAAATCCACATCAGCACCGGCTTTTTGCATCAGCGACTGTGTCATGCAAATATAGGAACCTGAAATGATGTTACCCTGTAATTCAATAGCAAGACCACCTTTTAAAAGCGGCCCGATCATCATTAGTGAACTGATGTACTGGCTGCTTATTCCGGCATCGGGGCTTATAGTTCCACCTGTTAGATTCGAATTACCAGTGATGGCTAATGGCGGGAAACCATGAATATTTTCGAAAACAATTTCTGCTCCCAGGCTTTGCAACGCGTCGGTAAGCGGTAGAATCGGGCGTTTTTGCATACGCTCATCGCCAGTCAACATCCATCTTCCGGGAGTAAGTGCAAGAACTGAGGTTAGAAAACGCATTACAGTGCCTGCATTTCCTGTATTAATTTCAACATCAATCTTTGTTTTGCCTTTGTTTCGCCGTATTTGGAGCAACAGGTTTTGCATTGTTAAAACGTCTGAAGCTTCAGAAAATATTCCATCCATGCCATGGTTGCCCGAAAGATGGCGGATAACCAACAAGCGGTTGAGGATACTTTTACTTAAAGGTAAAGTTACCCGGCAATGAACTGTAGTTTGATGATTTGTGACACAACGCATCCAGAGAGGAGTTTTTGTAACAGGAATTGCAAATTTAGCATTTTACAATTCAAAGAATATGAAATGCTTTTAAACAAAAAATCCTATTTCCAGGTTAACATAAAAATGGAGGCTCTCGCGTATAAGTTTTTCTCCGGGGTACTGATCCCAAACAGGCTCCCCGATAGCACGGATAAGGGAAAAGTTTATGTGTGAACTGTCACTGTTTTTTTTATCGTGACTCATTGTAGCAATTAGTTCATCTGCGGTACCTGGTTTAAAACGGTAATGCGGGAAATGCCAGTTCACGAGGCTGGCCATTTTTTTCAGGTCGTTTTCATCCATACCAAACATTCGCATGGAGATAAAACTTTCACAAATGAGTCCGATAGCAATTGCTTCGCCATGCAAAAGCGGATCAGGATCATTTTTTTGTGAATACGATTCGATTGCGTGCCCGATGGTATGCCCGAAATTAAGTGCTTTTCGCACTCCTTTTTCGTTGAAATCTCTGGCAACTATTTCCAGTTTTACCTTTGCTGACTCAAGTAAGCTTTTTTCATTACAGACTTTTTCGGGTGAGTTAAGTATTAAAAGTTTCTCGAAATGGGTTTTGCTGTCGATCATAGCGTGTTTAAGCATTTCGGAGTAGCCAGAAAGGCGCTGACGTGCAGGTAGGGTTCGGAGGAATTCAGCAAATACAAAAACAGCCTTTGGCATAGCAAAAAGGCCTACCTGGTTTTTAATTGCATCAAGGTTGACACCGCTTTTACCACCTAACGCAGCATCAACCATTGATAACAAAGTTGTTGGGATATGAATAAAATCCATTCCCCTTTTGTAGGTTGCTGCTGCAAAACCACCGATATCAGTTATCATACCTCCTCCAAAGCAAATAAGCAATGAATTCCGTACGGCCTGTGCTTCAACCAGGCTGCGCCATACTTTTTCGGCACCTTTGATGGTTTTACCTGATTCTCTGCCTTCTAATTCAATGATTGTTGCGTCACGAAGCACAGGACATTTTTCTATCAATATCGGTAAACATAATTTATGTGTATTCTCGTCAACCAATATGTAGATGCCTGAATCATTGTATTCCAGGAGTATTTCCTGCAATACCAACCACCCATTTTCGCCTGAATGCAGGTAAATTTCTTTGTTTATGTTTTCCGGATAGTTCAAAATTTTCTAAGATTGAGATTTAATAACAATTTAATAATACGGTTAACACTGATTTATTCCTACCTGCCACGACTAAGCAAATGATTACATATCGTTAACATTCGACGAAGATACATGTTCAAATTGTAAAGTGAAAAATAATGCCTGATTTATTACGATTTAAACAGAATAAGCTTGTTAGCGGGCAATATTTACAGTGGTTGTATTGAGAATTTCGCTCTCCATAAGCGAAATGAAAATAGATTTAACGTAATAAAACCGAAAATATTTCACATAAATCAATCCAGTTATTCAGTCGTGTTAAAAGCTTTATACATTTGCATTAGTAAATATAAAACTATTATGCTTTCTTTCGAAAATACACAAATAGCATTTCGCTACAAAAGTAATTCTGATCTTTCGCGGGCACGCATGCTTTTCGGAACTATTGCTAACCCTGGCCTCGTGAAGGTAGGTAAATCGCTGACCTACTTTGCGTTAAAATTAAATTTACCTATTGCCTGGGTCATAAAACCTACGCTTTACAAACATTTTGTCGGAGGCGAAACCCTTGACGAATGTGAAAATACCGTAAAATTACTGAGTACCTACAAGGTAAAATCAATTCTCGATTATTCGGTTGAAGGCGGTAAAGACCGCGAAACCATGCAACGTACACTTGACGAAACCTTACGTTCTGTAATACATGCTGCAAAACATCCTGATATCCCGTTTTCGGTATTTAAACCTACGGCTTTTGCTTCGCAAAGGGTGCTTACCCTCGCTTCAGGGAATTCGGATATTGACAGCGAAACGGCTGGTGATGTCCTTTTTTTTAAAGAAAGCGTTGCAAGGCTTTGTAAAACTGCCTGGGAAAATGATATACCCATCATGATTGATGCCGAAGACTCATGGTACCAGCCATTTGTCGACCAGGTAGTTACCGAAATGATGGAGAAATACAACCGAAAGAAAGCTATCGTTTACAACACTTTACAAATGTATCGGACTGACAGGCTTGATTTTCTAAAACAATCGCTGCGCAAAGCGGAAGAAGGGAATTACTTCCTCGGAGTGAAATTTGTTCGTGGTGCATACATGGAAAAGGAACGAAAACGTGCAGCAGAAATGGGCTATCCTTCGCCCATTCAACCCGACAGAGCCTCAACTGACAGGAATTACGATGAAGGCATTGCTTTTTCGGTAGCCCATCTCGAGAGGATTTCAGTTTTCAACGGTTCGCATAACGAAAACAGCAACCGTCTGCTTACTGAACTTATGCAAAAACTCGGACTTGCACGTAATGACAGCCGCATCTGGTTTTCGCAGCTTTATGGAATGAGCGATCATATAAGTTTTAACTTGGCCGAGGAAGGATATAACGTTACCAAATACATTCCTTACGGTCCCGTTCGCAACATATTGCCGTACCTCATCCGCCGTGCCGAGGAAAACACATCCATTGCCGGCCAAACAGGCCGCGAGCTAAGCCTGCTCGAACAGGAAAGGAAACGGAGAAGTAAAGGGTAACTAAATTTTTTTTTAGAGGCAGCTATCTTGATTACAATTCATAAAATACTGATTGAATGAATTTTGCGTTATTCAAATTTCAATATTCAGGAAGTAAAAAGCGAAATGAATCAAAAACAGAGAAAACCTGAATTTTGATTTATTGTGATTTGATTTAATAAAGAGGCAAACGCTGTAACCCATCGCGCCCTATTCCTTCCCATTGTTAAAAAACCTTAAACTGATACTAAGGCCGGGATATTGCCGTTTTTAAAGGCAAAATGTTATCTTTGCCACCCAAAATCAAAACCAAATGAAAAAAACCTACTTGCTGTTAATCACCCTATTAGCTACATTACCATTTATAAGTTTAGCTCAGAATAAAGAAAAAGACAATTCGGAAAATGAAATTATGGCTGCCAGGCAAGTACTAATGCGCACCATTGGTATGAAAGCCTCATCCTTTCAGTTTGAAAAAATACCTTCCGAAAACGGACTCGATGTATATGAAGTAATTGCACTCGGGGGCAAAGTGCAGGTGAAAGGTTCAGGCACCATCGCTATGACCCGCGGCGCTTATGATTATATGCGAAAAGCATGCAATGTACAGTACACATGGAGCAGCCAGCAGATAATTCTGCCAAAAGAATTGCCCGATCTGAGCATTCCCCGCACGGTTTCTCCTTATAAAATGAGGCAATATTATAATGTATGTGCCTATGGTTACAGCACCGCTTTCTGGCATTTTGAAGATTGGGAAAAAGAACTCGACTGGATGGCTTTGCATGGAATAAATATGCCTCTCGCTATGGGCGGACAGGAAGCCATATGGCAGAAAGTATACAAGGATATGGGCATAACTGCCGAAGAATTATCAGCATTTTTTACTGGTCCTGCATTTTTGCCCTGGCAGAGAATGGGAAATATTTACAAGCATGGCGGGCCTTTGCCACAATCGTATATTGACCAGTCACTGGAACTGCAGAAACAGGTCTTAACCCGAATGAAACAACTGGGCATGAACCCGATTATTCCAGGTTTCGCAGGAATTGTTCCTGCTGCATATTCGCGCATTAATCCTGCAGCTCAGCTTCGTGAAATGAAAGGCTGGTGCAATTTCCCTGAAGAAGACAAATCCTATATTCTTGCTCCGGGTACATCAGATTTTACTACTCTCGGGAAAAATTTTATAGAAGCATATAAACGCACTTATGGCGATTTTCATTATTACCTTGCCGACCTTTTTAACGAAAACGAAGTACCCGTTTCGGCAGCAAACCGCAATGACGAACTGGCTTCGTATGGTAAATCTGTATCTGAAGCCATAACTGCCGCTGACCCTGAAGGAATATGGGTTATGCAGGGATGGATGTTTAATAATAATCAAAGTTTCTGGGACAAAAGTGCTGTAAAAGCATTCCTCAGCCAGGTGCCGAATGATAAAATGGTAATTATCGACCTTGCCAACGAGAGTTATGCCGGATGGCAGAAACATGAAGGTTTTTATGGTAAACCCTGGATATACAGTACTATAAATAATTACGGCGGCAACTCGCAACTGGGCGGAAACCTTCCCTTCCTTGCTGCCAATGCACCGGCAATGCTTGCAAATCCTAAAAAAGGAAATGTTGCCGGATTTGGTATATCGCCCGAAGGAATAGAAAATAACGAAGTCGTTTATGAACTGCTTACCCAGATGGCCTGGACTTCAAAAGAAATCATTATTAAAAGCTATTGGGAAGAATATACCCTTCAACGTTACGGTAAAACAGATAATGACATCAACGAAGCCTGGCTATCCCTGCTTGGATCAGTTTATTCCAGGAACAACGAACATGCATTGAACCTTTACCAGGCTCGCCCTCCGTACAGCTCGAATGTAAATATGAACAATGATATGGCATTCGACCAGGCTACAGCTTTGTTTATCAAATCTGCAGACAAATTCGGTACCAGTCCCTTATTTAAAACTGATCTTGCACTTGTAGTTACCCAGTATGCCGGCAATAAAGTTGATATCCTCTTGAAAAGGGCTATGGAATTACATAAACTTGGTCTCACTTCCGATAGCAAACGGGCATTTGAAAGGGCATTTGAACTTATGGTCATGATGGATGGCCTAACTTCGACAATGCCTGATCAGCGGCTTGAGCGGATGATTGAAAACGCAAGAAAATACGGACTGAATAAAGAAGAGTCAGATTATTATGAAGCTAATGCCAAAAGACAACTCACACAATGGGGAAACAGTTCTACCCCGGTTCTACACGAATATGCATCCAAAGTGTGGAGTGGAATGATAAGAGGATATTATCTGGGTAGGTGGAGTGCTTACGCAAAATCACTCGAAAAAGGTGAAGCTATTGATTTTAACGTATGGGAAGACAACTGGATCAATAAACCAGGCTCTTTAACAAAATCTCCCACCACCGGAGATGTGAACAAATATGCACTTACCCTTTACAATGCAGCTAACGAATATGTTAACGAAAACATGCCTCAGGTTAAAATTTCGATGACTTATTCCGGGAATAACAAGGTTCTGGTTACGTTGCAACAACTTGGCAGCGACCTCACGTTGAGTTATACTACTGACGGATCAGTTCCTTTTTCAGGAGGCAAGCAGTATGATAAACCTTTCGAAACTGAACTTCCAGCTATTATCAAAGCTATTGGCATTAACAAAAATCAACCAGCCGGCGATGTCAACACAGTTAAAATTCCGGTCTCTTATGGAAAACCAGTTACCATTTCGCCGCAGCCTTCCGAAAAACACAAAGCCCGTTTCGGAGCAACTCTAACCGATGCTATTAATGCTTCAGAAAATGCTAATGATGGCAACTGGCTTGGCTATGAAGGCGATAACCTGAGTGCACTCATATCACTTGGAGGAACGTACAAAGTGTCGAAAGTAACATTAAGTTACCTCCAAAACAGTAGTTCATGGATATTTGCGCCTCATTCATTTATCGTTGAAACTTCAGTTGACGGAATCACTTACAATTCCGCCGGAGTATATGATTTCGACGACAACAATTGGAACATAGCTACCAAAAAGGATGAAGCTACCATCAATTTTCCTGAAACACAAGCTTCATTCGTAAGATTATTGGTTTTTAATCGCGGCAAGTGTCCTGATAATCACCCGAGTGCTGGTAAAAAAGCATGGCTTTTAGTAGATGAAATAACGGTTGAATAAGCATATTTGATGATATTAAGAAAGTCACATCATTTTTTGGTGTGACTTTTTTTTATTGAAAAGCCAGTTTGAATTCACTGTTGTCCGATTAAAATATATCAGACTCGCTTAAACCCTTGATATTATTACGTCCGCCTTAGGCGTACTTATCCCAAGGGGTTATTTTTCATTCTACCAATATTCAGTCCCTAACGGCACTGTCCAGCAGGGACAACATATTGGTAGAAAGCAAGATTCAAAATAGAACAAAGTCCCTTCAGGGACGAAATAAAACTTAACCGGACAATAGTGATTTGAATTATAACCTACCCTATTTTTTAATGATAAAGCACCTGTAATTGACAGAAATAATTTAATTTTAGCCGCGCGCATCTGAAGTATTGCCTTTAATTATAAACGAATGAGAACGGCCTTTATATTATTTATTATCTGCAGCATTTTCAGCCTTCCACATAACGTTTCTGTGGCGCAGACTTCCTACCATGTTACCCAATATTCGCGCAACCAGTATGCCGCCGGAAGCCAGAACTGGTCGGTGGATATGGATAAGAAGGGATTTGTTTATGTAGCCAACAATAAAGGGCTGATGGTTTATGACGGAGTAAGCTGGAAAATCTTTCCACTTCTTTCGCGAACCATACTGCGTTCAGTTGCCTGTAGTCGCGATGATTTGATCTACACCGGTTCACACGAAGATTTTGGTTACTGGAAAAAAGATGCAGCAGAAGGATTGAAATACCATTCACTTGTTCCTTTGCTGAACAATCCCGATCTTCACAATCATGAAATATGGAAAATTGTTGAGCTGGGAAACAAAGTTTATTTCCAGGGATTTTCTTGTTTGTTTATGTACGATCACAAAACTGTGAAAACAATTCAGCTACCGGGAACTATTGTATTCCTTTTAAAAGCCGGAAACAGGCTTTTTGCACAAGCTGTGGAAGGTTCGCTGTACGAAATCATAAACGATGAGTTTATACCTATCGGTAACAGCGGTGTTTTAACCGGAACCGAAGTCAGGACAATACTTCCCTATCGAAAAGGCATGTTCCTGCTTGGCACTTCATCAAAAGGAGTATTTGTTCTTGATGGAAAAACCGTAACGCCCTGGAATACAGAGGCTAATTCGTTATTTAAAGAATACCAGATAAATAACGGGATAATTTTCGACAACAAAATCGTTTTCGGAACCATAGTAAAAGGGCTATTCATTCTTGATACCAATGGCAGAGTACTGAACCATCTGAACAGTGAAAACGACCTTCAGAATAATACGGTTCTGGCTCTTTTCAACGATAACAATCATGGAATATGGGTAGGGCTGGATAATGGTATTGATAATATTACCATTCCCAGCCCTGTAGAAATATATCCGGCAAGGAATGACGCTTTTGGTGCTGTTTATACTGCCGCTCTTTGGGAAGGCACTTTGTATGTGGGTACAAACCGTGGAATATTTACATATTCAAAAGTTGGTGAACGATTTGTTTACAAAGGCTTTCTGAAGAATTCGCAAGGGCAGGTATGGCAACTTAAAGAAATTGACGGCGAACTATTCTGCGGACATACTAACGGAACTTACATTATCGAAAACAATTCACTCCGGATGATTTCGACCGTGAGTGGTGGTTATATGATCCAAAAGATCAATCTGAAAGGAGAACAATTCCTGATCCAAAGCACGTATTCGAACCTGGTAATCTATAGAAAAAAAGGGAACTTCTGGGAATATCATCATCAGGTAAACGGATTTATTGAACCAGCCCGCTTTATTGAAGCTGATCACCTTGGTAATATCTGGATAGGCCATGCTGTAAAAGGATTGTACCGGCTGCAACTATCAGCAGAACTTGATAGTGTTAAAGAAAAATACATTTACGGGGTAAAGGATGGCTTGCCATCCGACTTTAATATCCGGGTTTATAAAATAGCCAATAGGGTCGTATTTTCCAATGGAAGTGAATTGTTTACCTGGGATGATTTACATCAGAAAATAATTCCTTATACCAATTTAATCAACAAGTTGGATGGATTCCAGGCAGCTTCATTTATTTCGGGGATTGATGAAAACAACTATTGGTTTGTAACCAGAGACGAAGCTGCCATTTTCTGTATCTCCGGGAATAAAGCAGAAATCCAATACCGGTTGATTCTTCCTCAGTATAAAGTAAGCCTGGTAGATGGATACGAGAACGTTGTTTCCTTAAATGAGAATCAGCATTTAATATGTCTTGACAATGGTTTTGCAATTTTTAACCGAACCTTTCTATCAACAGGAGCCGCCGATCCGATATTGGTTTTTCGTGAATTTGTATGCAGCAATGCAGATGGCGAAATGCAGAACATCAACCTGGAATCAACTTCATTTTCTTTAAGAAATTCCTATAACAATATTTCAATCTCATTTTCATCTCTGAAAAACCCCTGTTCAAAAAAACTTTTTCAATATATGCTCGAAGGCATAGATGCCGGATGGAGCAATTGGTCGGAAAATACTCAGGCTAAATACACACGGCTTCCTGTTGGAAAATACAAGTTTAAAGTGCATACCCTTAGCGGGAATGGCGGTGTAACCGAACCCACAACTATTGAATTCAGTGTTAAACCAGCCTGGTATGCATCAGTTCCTGCTACAATAATTTATATTCTCATCGCAATCGGAGGCATTCTGCTTAGCCAGTATTTGTTTCGGAAACGTGTAAGGAAACAGCATGAGAATCTCCGCCGTATTGCTGATGAAAAGCGTGAAACCGAAAAAGAACATGCTGAGCAGGAAATTATTAAGTTACAGAATGACAAATTACAAGCTGAGATTTCGCATAAAAACATGCAACTTGCTGACTCAACCATTTCGATAATCCGTAAAAATGAAGTTCTGATTGAAATTAAACAGGAACTTGAAAAACAGAAAGAAGATCTCGGTCCACGTTATCCTGCGCGCTACCTGCAGAGGCTGACAACACTTATTGATAAAAATATTTCGAATGATAACGACTGGGAAATATTTGAAGCCCTGTTCGATCAGGCTCATGAAAATTTCTTCAAGCGGTTAAAACTTTCATTTCCCGACCTTACTCAGAGCGATCTGAAACTGTGCGCTTATCTGAAACTGAACCTTTCATCGAAAGAAATTGCTCCGTTGCTCAATATTTCAATTCGTGGAGTTGAGATTCGTCGTTACCGCCTGCGCAAAAGGCTTTCACTTTCGGGCGAAGATAATCTGGTTGAATACATCATGCAGTTTTAACATTAGTTCATTTCAGACAATTATTTCTGATCTCTACTACATTTAGCTGATTAACTGAATAATTATTACGATATATTCCCAAAAGCGGATTTTTCATGATTCAAATCAATCTCTTATTTTAAACTTCCTGAAGTTTTCAATCGAAGAATGGATATCTATTCCTATTCTTTATAAATAATTTTACTTTCAAAGACTAATTACTATATATTATTTACAATCAAATCAGTTTTAAATACATTCCTGATTTCTCATTATTGTTTTTCATAATAAGAAAATATAAAACAATTTAGGTTCCTGAAAATCCTATATTACTGTTTTTCAATTTATTAAAAACATACGCGTTTAAAATGTAGTAGTATTGTATAGGTACTCATTTAACTGTCAGATTAAATGAAGTAATAGTGATGAATTTAAATTTGTTTGATATGAAGATTTTAGCTGTTTTATTTGTACAGCAAAATTCTGAAGAAGTACAATTGAATTGTTGGGATCATCCTGATTTATGCTTAACTTTAACAACTTATCAGCTTTCTGCATGTTGTTATTATAGTGAAAACCAATCATCAAATCATATTTACCGACCAAACAACCAATAGTATGATGAAAACCTTACGATCAGATCATTCAAAAACTGCCTTCCGGGTGATAGCATTGATTCTTTTGCTATTCTTTGGTTCTGTAGTTCAATCATTTGCGCAGTCGAGGCCTATAACAGGGCTTATTACTGCTGCTGACACAAAGGAAACTTTACCTGGTGCAACAATAGCGATAAAAGCTACCAGCAGGGGAACATCAACGGACATTGATGGCAAATTTACGTTAGAAGTCAATCCGACTGATGCCATTTTAACCATTTCCTTCGTAGGTTACGAAACACAGGAAGTTGCAATTGGGACTCTAAGTATTTTTAATATTGAGCTTGAGCCGAGCAAAGTCATGCTCTCTGAGCTGGTAGTAATCGGCTACGGTACCGTTCGTAAAAGCGACCTCACCGGATCAGTAGGTTCAGTTAAGGCTAAGGAACTCACCAAAGTCACTTCGCTGAATGCAGAACAAAGCTTACAAGGGAAAGCCGCCGGCGTACAGGTTACCAGTACATCAGGTGCTCCCGGTGCAACTCCCTCGGTAAGGATCCGGGGTGTAGGAACCTTTAATAACTCCTCTCCTATTTATGTTGTTGACGGCGTTATACTTGACAATATTTCCTTTCTGAATACTGCCGATATTGAATCCATGGAAATATTAAAAGATGCTTCAGCAACGGCAATGTATGGC
>JBBQUX010000082.1:0-15074 GCA_038212135.1 Bacteroidales bacterium
ATGGAAGATGGAAGATGAAAGACCGAAGACCGAAGACCGAAGACCGAAGACGGAAGATGGAAGATGGAAGATGGAAGATGGAAGATGAAAGACCGAAGATGGAAGACCGAAGACCGAAGATGGAAGATGGAAGATGGAAGACCGAAGACGGAAGATGGAAGTCGGAAGAAAGTGCTTATTGGGATTTTATTTTGATTAATGGGAAATTTTTGAAGAAAGGCACGGTCAACAAAGCCCCACTTTGATGGATAAATATAGCTTTTAGGGAAACTTCTGCCTTCCCTCTTCAGACTTACGATAAAATAAATATATCTGTTAAATTAACAGTAGAACCAAAGAAATTAATACTTTGTTTACAGCTATTTTCGTGATTTCACTAAATTTCACTATTTTTGCCACTCAGGTGTTTACTTCCACTTAACACGGTTTCGAACTGTGTTGCGTTGACCGCTGATTCAGTCAGTATGATAAAAGCAGTACGACAAAAAAAATCATATCTTTATATTTAACTGAAAATGGAAACTAAAGAGTTACGAATTTATCATAATGAGAAATTCATTGAGATTGAAATGGATTATTCCGTAAAATTACGTTATGCTGTTTCGAACCGGGGAAGGATGGTAAGTTTTACTGACAAAATAGAAGATGGGAGATTACTTAAAGGAGCAGTTTCGGATGGTTATAGAGTATTCCGGTTTAAAACGTATCGGGATAAGAAAATTATTAATTCACACTTTTTTATATATAGGCTTGTAGCTCAATATTTTATACCGAAAACTTCGGATGATCAGGTTCATGTTTTACATTTGGACTATTCCCGGAACAATGATGATGTGAACAACCTTAAATGGGCAACTAAAGAAAAACAGAAGGAGCATGTAAAAAGTAGCCCGGTTCTTATTCAGGCCCGAAAAAATGCTATTGAACATAACCTGAAAACAGACGGAGCAAAATTAACAGTAACCCGTGTAATGCTTATAAAAAAGCTTCTTGCAAACCCAAAGCGCAAAACACGTCAGAAAATGATCGCAAAACAGTTTGGCGTAAGCGAAATGCAGATCAGCAGAATAAAAAGCGGGGAAAATTGGGGATCAGTAAAATTTTGAAATGAATTTTATATATAGTGTCAGTAAGAAAACTCATCATTTTGCGTAAACAGGCTCATTTTCTTTAATTTTAGGTTTGGTATGCAAAACTCAATCTTCTGTGCGCGAGGAAACTCCCTTTCCGGCTGCTGAGCGGAGCCGAAGCAAAGGGGTGCGCGTGGGCAGAACTCATTTTTAACTCTTTTTCTTAATATAGCAGAATAAGTGAAATTTAGATTGCCAGGCTACCTCAAATTTGATCAGTACGTGTGGATTAATAAGGAATTTTATCACTCTCTTCAATCCATTTGTCAAACACTCTATTAGCCTCATTCTGTAGCATTTGGGTTGGTTTCAGTAATCGTTTTTCTGCTGGCAATTCCAGCTCAGTATAAAATAACTCATCATCAAATCCTGCCCGGGAGGCATCACGCCTGCTGGCGGCATAATAGAGTTTATCAATCCTGGCCCACATTATTGCTCCCAGGCACATCGGGCATGGTTCACAACTGGCATATATTTCACAGCCCGTCAGATCAAAAGTTTCCAGAGTTTTACAGGCTTCACGAATGGCAACTACTTCTGCATGAGCGGTTGGATCATTTGTAGAAGTTACACAGTTTCCAACGCGGGCTACAATCTTGCTATGCTTAACCACAACAGCACCAAAGGGTCCTCCTTTTCCTGAAGCGATATTTTCTTCAGCCATTTTTATGGCTTCCAGCATGTAGGTTTTCTTGTCTTCAGTTGGCATTTGTCTTTTTAAACTAAACGTGAAACTTTTTTTAGCTTTCAATCATTTAACCAATAAATATATAGTGCTGAGCGCCGGGTGCTGCGAACTATATATTTAGGCTTCCCATATCAATCCCTTCAACCCCCAATCCCAAACACCTAACCCCTAAACCCTAAACTCCCACGATCCTCTCACATCTTCAATTCCTCGTGCCTCTTCAAGTATCTGCATATATTGTCTTCGCGGAATAAGTTCGCCGCCAAGGCTTTCGAGGTGATTGGTATACACCTGGGCATCAATGATTTTGAAATTCCAGCTTTGAAGTTTCTCAACCAGGTAGTAAAGTGCAACTTTCGAAGCGTTTGTTACATGGTGAAACATCGATTCGCCAAAGAAAACTTTACCAAGAGCAACTCCATATAAACCTCCCACCAATTCTCCATCGAGCCAGGCTTCGGCCGAATGCGCGTAACCTGCTTCGTGCAAACGAATATACGCATTCTTCATCTCACGGGTAATCCAGGTACCATCTTCCCCTTTACGGGGAGTTTTGGAACAATTGGATATCACTTTTTCAAAAGCTTTATCGATGCTAATTGCAAATTGCTGTTTTTTAATACTTTGCTTGAGGCTATGCGAAATTATCATCCTTTCGGGGAACAGAACCATACGTGGATCGGGGGTCCACCAGAGAATTGGCATTCCGTCTTCATACCAGGGAAATATGCCTTTTGAATAGGCCAGTTTTAACCTTTCGATGCTTAAATCGCCGCCAATAGCCAGCAATCCAGATTCATCAGCTTCGTCGGGATCAGGAAATTCGTTGCTTTTACGCGAAATTTCTACAGGCATTTGTTAACATTAATGCTGCAAATATAGTTTACAAATATGTGTTTTGCCAGCGTTGCTGATTTTTACCATATAAAATCCGTTCACAAGGTTTGCCGGGAGCATTATTCCGGAACCGGGAATAATTTCGCCGTCAGCTACACGGATTCCACTCAAATTAAGTATCTGGTAACTATCATCGGGACTACTTTTTGCGATTCCTTTTATGTAAATAACATCAGATGCCGGATTTGGGAAAATTGTAACTTCCTGATATTTAGTGTTGTTGCTCACTCCTGTAAACGCATCAAACCAAAATGTATAAAGCGCTTCGGGTGCAGGCAACGGCAGAGTTTGATTATGATTGCCGCTGTATGCCTTTATGAAATATGAAATAGTATCGCTTATAGCATATCCACTCAAAAATCCGCTGTTGCCACCACAACATCCGTATGTGTTAAGAACCTGGTAATCAGCAGAAGGATGTATTTTATAAAAAAGCTGAATACTGTCAATCGGGTTCCAGCTATCAACGAATGTGTTTATCCATATTTCACTTTCAAAATTCTGCATTCCGGTAATTCTTGAGTGCCTGATTCTGAATAAATCCGGTTGCGGGATATTTACTGCAAGCCTGTATAACGAACCATGCATTGCTGCCAGGTTTTGTGCCGGAACCTGGAATACTTCATACCCGGGAAACAGTTGCTGATAAACAACTAATGCTGCTTCATCATAGCTTTGGTTGTATGAAGGAATCAGAATCTTATTGTTTAAAATAATTGATGAAGTGTAGGATTGAATAGTTCCCGAATTTGAATCAGCAAATTCGCCGTTTTCATCAGGAGCAGCCTGTAAACGAATAACCTGCAGCATTTTACCTACATCATTATACATCTTCGACAGCGTATCAGCTATCATTTCAACCTGCTGGTAATACGGTACAGTTGTAGGAAACTGAGAAACGAGTACCGTTTCGGAATCAATAAATTTCACCAAACGGCTTATTTCACTCCACTCGCCTCCACCACATTCGGGTATTGATGGCAGAATTATAATCTCATTCAGGCTCAGTTTTGTATATAATGTTTGTGCGATCTGATTGGCGTTTAATCCTGAGTTAGATGATAAAATCCTGTCGCCGGCAAAACCCCGGCCTATTCCATCAAGCAAAAGATTTCCGCCTTCAAAATTCAGCGGCATGTCCTCATAATTGAAATTGAAATTGGATGCAAGTTGCAGGGAAAGAAAATCCGCTTGCGGAAATTGTGCAGGATGGTATTGGTAATCAACAAAATGACGGTTAAAACCTAAATCATTGTAAAAATAACCTGCCACCGGACCGTAGTCGCGCAACCAGGGATTTTCAGCAGTTCCTTCGGTAAAAAGAATATTCGATGCATTTGCTCCATACGAAATAAGTTCGGCAAGTATCTGGCTCGAAGTAACTGAATTGGCCGGATTGTAAATGATCCATGCTTTATCATTGGTCGAAATTATCGCAGCAATACGGGCAACTGTTGAATCAACGGCCGCATCGTAATTCCATTTTAATAAAATTCCTTCTTTCTTTTCAAATTCCGATTGAATGGAAACATCCTGTGCTTCAAGTATGAGAGAAGTGAAAAGGGAAACACAAATAATTATTATATATCGCGCCATAATTTTAATTTATTATTTTGAAACAAAGTTGTAACAAAATAGTTCACATTCAGGAAAATAGGATGTTTTCGAAAGCATTTACCTGGCAATAATTTCATCCACGAAAAGCCATGCCGGTTCATTCCGTCCGGGATGCCATTCGGGGATTTTGCCAAAATTCACTGCCTTAACCTGTACATATCTGGCTTTGCAACTGTGGTTGAAATTCACCTTTATCAACTGTTCGCTTTCTGAATCAGGCTTTACGAAGGATTTTGTAAAAATGCTTTTATAATTCTTTCCATCTTCCGAAATACTTTGTTTAATTTTTTGCATGATTTAAAATATTTCCTGCGAGAACTGATTTTATCTAAACTTCATCAAGTGCCTCAAGTATTACCTTACATGACTCCCTAATTTGAACTTCATTGATAATGAGTGGCGGCGCAATACGGATTGAAGAATCATTAAAAAGGAACCAGTCAATTATCACGCCTTTCCCAATGCACAGATCAATTACACGCTTAACATGCGAGAAATTATCGAGCTGCAAAGCAATCATCAACCCTGACGATCGTATTTGTTTGATAACCGGACTTTTACTTAAAAGCCCGATGAAAAGAGCACTTTTCGATTTTACACCTTCTATCAGTTTCCCGTTTATGATAACATCGATATTAGCCAGTGCTGCCGCACAACTTACAGGATGTCCGCCAAATGTTGTAATATGTCCTAATACCGGGTTAAAAGTCAACGTCTGCATTATTTCCCGCGATGAAATAAATGTCCCGATTGGCATACCGCCACCTAATCCTTTGGCTAATAACAAAATATCAGGTATTACTCCGTATTTTTCAAAAGCAAACATAGTACCCGTCCGGCCTAATCCTGTCTGTATCTCGTCAAAAATCAGCAGGGCACCGGTTTCGCTGCATCTCTTTCTCAAAGCAGTAATGAACTCAGGTGTGCCCGGAATTATACCTGCTTCGCCCTGCACAGGTTCAATAATTACGCAGGCGGTTTCGGAGTTTATAGCCTTAAGTTTTTCAGTTGAATTAAATTCTATATGATTGATGCCAGGCAAAAGCGGGCCAAAAGGTGCCTGGTAACTTACATCGCCAATCACACTTAGGCTGCCATGTGTACTGCCATGGTAGGCTTTATTAAATGCAACTATTTTCTTCCTGCCTGTGTATCGTTTTGCAAGTTTCAATGCTCCTTCAACAGCTTCGCTACCTGAATTCACGAAATAACAGTTGTTGAGATTTTCAGGAAGCAGTTCGGCAAGCTTCGCAGCCAGCTGAACTTGCGGTGATTGTATATATTCGCCATAAACCATCAGGTGCAGGTATTTATCTGCCTGATCTTTAATGGCTTTCACAACTTGAGGATGCCTGTGGCCTGTATTGCTGACCGAAATACCTGAAATTAAGTCAGTATATCGTTTTCCCAAAATATCATAAATGTAAACGCCTTCGGCTTTCGTAATTTCTAGAGCCAGAGGCGAATCGCTTGTTTGAGCCAGGTTTGTTAAAAATAGTTGACGGTCGGTTAACATTTTTTGTGCGAATTTTGATTCTTCAAAAGTACAATTTTAAAAGCAATTACTTTTTTGATTTGCTTTCAAGTTAAAATTACTGTATTATTGTATGATAATATCGCAATGAAGGATAAAATAGTTGTAATTACAGGGGCATCGTCAGGAATTGGGAAAGCACTTGCCTATGAATTTGGAGGTAAAGGAGCCAAAGTGGTTTTAGCTGCACGCAACCTCGCTAAACTCGAGGAAATTGCTTCTGATTTAACGACACTTGGTATAGTTGCAATAATTGTAAAAACGGATGTAACCATTGAAAATGATTGCAGGCAACTGGTTGAAAAAACAATTGAGAACTTTGGCCGGATTGATGTTTTAATTAACAACGCGGGTATAAGTATGAGAGCACTTTTTATTGATCTTCAACTCGATGTACTGCATCACCTGATGGATACAAACTACTGGGGAACTGTGTATTGCAGCAAGTTTGCACTGCCTCATATAGTAAAAACCGGGGGGTCGCTGGTTGGTGTGATATCAATTGGCGGATATATGGGAATGCCCGGCAGAAGTGGTTATTCAGCTTCGAAGTATGCGGTTCGTGGGTTTCTGGATAGCATTCGGATTGAGAATCGTAAAACAGGACTTCATGTGCTGGTTGCCGCACCCGGGTTTACCAGGTCCAATATCCGAAGATCTGCGCTTCTGGCCGATGGCCTGCCTCAGGGTGGAACCCCCCGCGACGAAGACCATATGATGAAAGCTGAAGAAGTTGCGTCGCATATTTATAAAGCGGTGGTAAGGAGGAAGAGGGAACTGATTCTGACTTTTTTCGAAGGAAAAGTAACGGTTTTCCTGGGAAAATTTGTACCAAACTTTCTTGATAGACTCATATACAATATGTTTGCCAGGGAAGAGAATTCACCTTTAAGCTAAATCCTGAAGAACTGAAGGTTAATACCCCAAATTGAATTTAAAAAATATCAGCAGAAATTTAAATCAGTTAACCAATAGTAAATCAAACAGATATAACGATGAACCTACAAATAGTACTTAAAAAAGGAATGGGTGATATCCATTTTGGATGTTCACCGGAGGTAGTTAGGGCTGAATTCGGCGAGCCTGAAGAAGTGGAAGAACTCGAAAATGCAATAGATGGCGTTGTCGAGAGCATCGTATGGAATTATCCTGATGCAGGTCTGAACTTTTTTTTCGATGCAGCCAATGGAGAACCATCGATGAGTACAATCGAAACTGATAACCTCGAAACCGTTGTGTTTAATTCAAAGGTTTTTAATATCACAAGGGATAAGATCATCACCCTTATGAAAGAAAATGGTTACACTGAACTGGATGAGGACGACGAAACCTGGGGCGAACATCGTATTACATTTGATGATGCTCAGATAGATTTCTATTTTAATGACCAGCAACTCACCCTTGTCAGCTGGAGTTGCTACAAATAAAAGGGTGGGTTATGGCTGAATTCTCTTAAATCTTACTTTTTTCGGTACAACGGATGATGATCGAGTACATTCTCACGCAGGTATGACCTGTCGAGATGAGTGTAAATTTCGGTTGTTGTAATACTGGCATGACCGAGCATTTCCTGTACAGCCCTGAGATCGGCACCACCTTCCACCAGGTGCGTGGCAAAAGAATGACGTAGAGTATGCGGTCCAATCGTTTTATGTATTCCTGCTGTAAGAGCAAGGCCTTTTATGATCATAAAAATCATTTCACGGGTGAGTTTGGCACCACGCCGGTTTATAAAAAGAAAATCTTCGTGCCCTTTCTTAATGTTCAAATGGCTGCGTATTTCGTGCAGGTATAGGTTTATCTGCTTCAAAGCTTTTCCGCTGAAGGGAACCAGACGTTCTTTATCGCCTTTGCCGGTAATACGCATAAACCCTTCGTTAAAATAGATATTACTGATTTTCAGATTTATGAGTTCTGATACCCGCAAGCCACAGCCATAGAGTGTCTCAATCATGGCCTTATTTCTTTCGCCTTCAGGTTTCGAAAGATCTATAGCTCCTATAAGTCGTTCTATTTCGCTGATAGTGAGAAATTCGGGTAATTTCCGCCCTGAACGTGGCATATCTATTAGTTGGGTAGGATCGTCACTTATCAGGTTTTCGAGTAAAAGGTATTTATAAAAGGCTCTGATTCCGGAAATAATCCTCATTTGCGAGCGGGCATTAAGCGATGACAGGTTAAGCCATTTTAGGAAATCCTGCAAATGAGTGAGAGTAATTTCAGTAGGTTGAACAGCAATACTGTTTTCTTCCAGAAATGAAGTAAGTTTCTCAATATCATGCTTGTAAGCAGCAACTGAATGTTGCGAAAGCGATTTTTCGAGCCTCAGGAAAGCATCAAAACCACGTCGGTACGATTCCCATATCATACCGGCAAAGATAAACTATTGGCGGATGATTTTGCCGTGGAAAACTTCACCTTTGGTGGTAGTCAGATTATAGGTGTAAAGCCCTGATGGTAGTTCAGATATATCAAAAGATTGTGACGGTTGATTAATTGTCAGTTCTTTAACTAATCGTCCCGAAATATCGAAAAGGTAAAATCTACCTGGTAAAGATAATCCGGCAGGAATGGAAATTGTGATATTATCTGTAGCAGGATTAGGGTAAATATTAATTTTCCCGATAATTGCGTATTCGGGTAATCCTACCTGTCGCAGTGAATCACAACTTAAAGGCATACCCCAGGTTTCAGAACCTTTTTTGTAATATTTAAGCAGGTTGTACGAAGGTCCCCAGCTTATTTCGCTGCAATTATAATAGGGACCACCGAGACCCTTAAAGTAATATACCGATGAGAGGCAGCCATCAATCATTACCGGCGTGTAACAATTCTGCGATGAGTATGAATAGGCTTCCAGCGACTGAATTGCTTTATAAGGTAAATCCGTAAAAGGGAAAAGCGGGTCAGCGGATAATCCCATAAAGGTACTTATAACCCAGTCGTTTTGCATGGCTGACACGGGTTCGAGCGGTTCGGACTCAAATTCAGGGCTTGATTGCGTTGAGTAAAATTCAGAAATAGTATCAATCCGGTAAGTGATGGTTATACTTGTATCTGACAGCTTGTAACAGTTTGATTGACACTGTTCAAATTCATAATTTACTGAATCTCCTGAAATGCTTACTGTTTTACTAAGCACCTTCATTATGGTTGAAATCGTAGTTTCCGGATAAGGAATGGAAAAGTATCTGTTATAATATACAGTATGGAACTCGTCACCAGGCTGAAAATCATATATTTGCATGGTTTTCAGATTGGTAATCCCAGTTTCAGGATTCGTTTTTCCCACGAGATCATAGAAATTATTGAAATAAGTGAGATCTTCAAATTTTGGTAACCTGATTAACCCGAAATTCTTGCTTAAGAGTATCTTTTGCGAGTTGACCGGATCGGAAACAATTTGTCCTGATAAATTTTTTCGTGTCAGAGTAATCACTTTAACTGAATCGGTAAGGTTTAGAAATGCCATTAAATTAATTTCCGGAATATTTGCTTCAATATAGTCACTGCTGGCAGTGTAGTTATAAAAATGCCATGGTTGATTAATGCCTGCTTTTGTTTGTATCCGGAATGTATCTATTGAATTCGCAGGTGAAAATGTGTAGCCTGAAAAAATGAACATGCAATCAGGTTTTTCTAAAATTTCCCCGAGCCACGAAGCACCGGGAGAAAAACAGATATTATCTGAAGGCCTCATTTGCTTATAATTATAGTATATGATATCATTTCCAGTCACTTTAGCTGAATCAATGCGGATAGCAATAATATCACGACTTATCGAATCAAGGAAAAAATACTCCGCATCGGTTTTGATGGCTTCATAGTTCTGAGCTATAGTATTTTTCGAAACTAATACCAGGATACTAAAAAGAAGAATTACCGGAAATTTAGAAAGATGTTTCATGTTTTTAGTATTGGAGATGACAAGTAAATTAAATCATTTGGACTAATGTGCATATTAACAGGCTATTGCCTGACAATTTTTCCCTTTAGAACTCCACTTTCAGACGTTGTCAGATTATAAAGATAAATTCCGGCGGGGAGTTCAGACACATCAAAGGATGTTTTTGGCTGTATCGGAATAAGCTCGGCTTCAATAAAATCAGTACTGTACGGATAACCTGAAAAACGCCATTTCTCGTTGAGCATAGCCTCTGTTTTAATCATCAGAGTGTCAATTGCTTCGTCACTATCCGAGTTAATACTTTTAAATAGAAATGTGCCATCCGGCATTTCGATAACCGGATCGCCAAGCCATGATGTGCCATAAGGGGTAAAGCATCCTTCTCCTGAATACCTTATCTGGCCAAAGTTATAATATAAGGTATCCGGATTCTGAAATCTAACTGAATCAATCCGTATGGCTATTATATCATTAATAACAGTGTTTATGAAATAATAACTTGCATCAGTCTTAACTGCTTTGTAATTTTGAGCCAAAACACTTGTAGCTGCTATTGATATGAATACGTAAAGCAGAATACCTGTTAATCGTAGAATAGCTTTCATACATATAAATTTATAAGTACAAATATAGGCTATTTTTGAAAAACAAATCTAAACATAGCAAATACTTACCGAGTTGTTAAAATAATTTGTTTGCATTGTTGGTTATTTCAGATAATAACTATACTTTTGCACCCCTGTAATAAAATCGATTTCATCCAATGGCTAAGAAGAGTAAAGAAGCACGGGTACAGATAATTCTGGAGTGCACAGAGCATAAAACCAGCGGCATGCCTGGTACATCGCGCTACGTAAGCGTTAAGAACAAGAAAAATACGCCAGAGCGTCTTGAACTTAAGAAATACAATAAGATTATGAAGAAAGTAACTGTTCACCGCGAAATTAAATAACATTATACCATGGCAAAGAAAGTTGTTGCAACCCTGCGTACTACTACAGGTAAGGATTATGCAAAAGTTATCCGTATGGCCCGTTCACCAAAATCCGGTGCCTACCAATTCAAAGAAACAATCGTAGCTAACGATCTTATCAAAGATTTCCTGGCTAAAAAATAATTTGAAATTCTGTTTCATACGGAAAGCTTTTTCTTTCGGGGAAAAGCTTTTTCAGTTTTCGGGAAATCGTGTTTGATACGGAAGAGATTTGAAGATTTGAGAATTTGAAGATTTGAAAATTCGGCAATGAGACAGTTTGTGTTTAAACATTGAACGCCGCTGGCATTTGAACCTTTAAACTCTTCAAACCCTAAATCCTTCAAACCCGAAACTCTTTAAACCCGAAACTCTTTAAACCAATACTAAGCATATGGGACTATTTTCGTTTTTCACAAAAGAGAAAAAAGAAGTACTCGATAAAGGACTTGAGAAAACCCGCGTAAGTGTTTTTTCGCGCCTCACTAAAGCTATTGCCGGTAAATCGCGTGTTGACGATGATGTACTCGATGACCTGGAAGAAATCCTTGTGACTTCGGATGTAGGTGTCGAAACGACATTAAAAATAATTTCCCGCATCCAGGAACGTGTTGCACGCGATAAATACCTTGGAACAAGTGAGTTAAATGGTTTGCTTAAAGAGGAAATTGCCGCCTTGCTTACCGAAAATGATACCACCGAGTTCGTGGGTTTCGATTTCCCGAAGCGTGATACTCCTTATGTTATTATGGTTGTTGGTGTGAATGGTGTTGGTAAAACTACCACCATCGGCAAACTTGCGTATCATTTTAAAAGTGCCGGCAAAACAGTTTTACTGGGTGCGGCTGATACTTTTCGCGCTGCAGCTATTGATCAGCTTGCAATATGGGCCGATAGGGCAGGCGTACAAATTGTAAGGCAGGATATGGGTTCAGATCCTGCAGCCGTTGCATACGATACCTTAAAATCGGCTGTTAACCGCAATTTTGATGTAGTTATTATCGATACTGCTGGCCGCCTTCACAACAAAGTTAACCTGATGAATGAACTGGGCAAGATTAAGAAGGTAATGCAGAAAGTGCTTCCGGATGCTCCTCAGGAAGTTTTACTGGTACTGGATGCTTCTACAGGACAAAATGCGATTGAACAAGCCAGACAATTTACAGCCGTTACCGAAGTTACAAGTCTTGCACTTACTAAGCTGGATGGAACAGCCAAAGGCGGCGTTGTTATTGGCATATCCGACCAGTTTAAAATTCCTGTCCGCTTTATTGGCTTGGGCGAAAAAATGGAACACCTACAGGTTTTCGATAAGAACGAGTTTGTGAATTCACTGTTTTCTTAAAGGGTTAGGGGTTGGGATTTAGGGTTTAGGGATTTCAAAAAAGGGGATTTCTGAATTTTGAGCGATATTTACTAAAATTAAACGCTGATTTCAATCCGTTCAATCCTTTCTTCCCCCAATCCTACATTCGACTTCCAACATCCGAAATTTACATTCCCTAACCCCCAACCCCTAAATCCCAACCCCAATACCTCCAAATGACTCTTCCAAGACATACCATTCGCGTTGTTACTCTCGGTTGCGCAAAAAACACCGTTGATTCCGAAGTATTAATGGGTCAATTGAAACTGAATAATATCCGTGTACTTCGCGATGGTGAAAAGGGGCGTGAAGATTCGGTGATAATAAATACCTGCGGATTTATAAATGACGCAAAAGAAGAATCAATTGAAACCATACTTGGTTTTATCGATGCTAAAAAGCAAGGTAAACTGAAGCAGGTTTACGTGATGGGATGCCTTTCTGAGCGTTTTAAAGAACCATTGCAAAAGGAAATACCAGAAGTGGACGAATATTTTGGGGTAAGCGATATGGCCGAAATAGTTGCCCGCATGGGTGCCTCTTACCGTAAGGATTTACTTGGCGAACGCTATCTTACCACGCCCCACCATTACGCTTACCTGAAAGTAGCTGAAGGCTGCGACCGCACTTGTTCCTTTTGTGCCATCCCCGGCATCAGGGGTAAGCATATTTCCCGTCCTGTTGAAGATATTGTTGATGAAGCAAAAAAACTTGCGGCACAAGGAGTAAAAGAACTTCTGCTTATTTCGCAGGATCTGACTTTTTACGGTGTCGATCTGTATAAGAAACAAATGCTGCCCGAACTGGTAACCGTCCTTTCGGAGCTTAAACTGTTTACCTGGATACGTTTGCATTATTTATTTCCGACTACTTTTCCCGAAGCACTGCTCGATGTAATGGATTCACGTCATGATGTTTGCAATTATGTTGATATCCCTTTACAACATATCAGCGACAGGATTTTAAAAAGCATGCGCCGCGGAGTTGATAAAAAAGGCACTATAAACCTGATGAAAAAATTCCGGGAAAGATTGCCCCTTGCAGTTGTTAGAACAGCGTTTATTGTCGGATATCCCGGCGAAACAGAAGTAGAATTCGAAGAACTAAAAACGTTTGTTCGTGAAACGAAATTCGACAGGGTGGGAGTTTTTACCTATTCTCACGAAGAAAATACGAATGCATTTGAACTCGAAGATGATATTCCGGCAGAAATTAAGCAGCAGCGGGCATCCGAAATAATGGATATTCAACAGGAGATTTCACTGAAATTAAATCAGTTGAAAATCGGGAAATCATTCATGGCTATTATTGATCGCATTGAAAGTGAATATTACGTTGGCCGCACCGAATTCGATTCGCCTGAAGTGGATAATGAAGTTTTAATAAAAAATACAACCAAGCTAAAAATTGGCGAAATTTACAACGTTAAAATCACAGAAGCTGATGCTTTTGACTTATATGGTTCAATTTTAAAACAATAAAAAAATGAAGAAGATTCTTTTTACTTGCTTGTTAATGGTTTTATCTATTTCATTTTCTGTTGCACAAACTGCTGCCAATCAAACTGATGCAAACGGTAAAAAACAAGGTTTGTGGGAGGAAAAAACACCTTCAGGCACTTCGAAAGGTAGTTATCTGAATGATGAAAAAGACGGTTGCTGGACCAGTTATGCCAGCGATGGAAAGCTCATCAGGATCGAGAATTTTAAAATGGGCATCCGCGAAGGAATAGCTGTAGATATTGATCAGCGTGGCTACCTTGTAAGTGAAATGTATTATGTAAACAACCTGCTCGAAGGTACCGCCAAGAAGTTTTTCTATGGCACCAATCCGGCTTCTTTGATTGATTATGTTCATGGTAAGATAAACGGGAAAAAGAAAGTTTATTACGAGAATTCCGCCGGAAAACTAATGGAAGAATCTGAATATAAAGATGATGTAAAAGACGGAAAGTCGAACTTTTTTACAATAAATGGTGATCCGATTGCCGAATATGTATATATTAACAATATGCTTCAGGGCGTTCAGAAGTCATACTACCCTGCAAAAAAACTTATGAGTGAGCAGGAATTTAAGGATAACCTTGAAAATGGTTTCTATAAGGAATACTATGAAAGCGGAAAACTGAAATCGGAAGGGATATATGTTAAAGGCGTTTTAAACGGCCTTTGGAAAGACTATGATGAGGATGGTGTTTTAAAATTCCAGGGTAGTTATTCCGACGGCGAAAAAGAAGGGAAATGGCATGAGATGGATGCAGCCGGGAAAGTAATAAAAACAACAACCTACGTAAAAGGCCAGGTGAAATAATTCCGCATTAACATATTTTTTAAAATGAGGTGGTTATAAGTCGTATTGTGCACTTTTGAAGCCAATCGCGATAAACAGACTAACCTCATTTTACTTTTGTAAACCAATATTTGTATGTCAGAGCCCATCCATATTAAAAATCCGTTCAACAAACTCGAAGGTTACAATTGCTTTGGCTGCTCACCTGAAAATAAACTTGGACTGCGCATGAATTTTCGGGTCGAAGGCGATGCAGTGGTATGCGACTGGGAGCCGGAAGACCATCTACAGGGTTGGGTAGGCGTTCTGCACGGAGGTATTCAGGCAACGCTGATGGACGAAATCGCAAGTTGGTATGTATTTGTGAAACTGAAAACTGCCGGTGTAACTTCCAGGATGGAAGTAAAACTGATCAAACCCGTAAGGATGGATTTGGCTCCTTTCAGGCTCAGAGCAACGCTTAAAGAAATGAAACGCAATATTGCCATGATACAGGTTGACCTTTTTATGAGTGATGGCACCTTGGGTGCTGAAGCGGTTATGCATTATTTTACTTACCCGCAAAATATTGCCGGTTCAAAACTTTTTTATCCGGGTATCGAGCATTTTATCTCAGAAACCGGTTCAGTCTGATTACAGAGCCGACAATCTGAACGCCGCAGGCATCTGAACG
>JBBQUX010000083.1:0-15059 GCA_038212135.1 Bacteroidales bacterium
CGAAAGATTTATGATGCTTTAAAATATAAATATGCACCCTTCAAAAAGAAAAAATCTGTAGTACACAAATCCGAACTCGACGATTGCCAATTCATTGAACAGCAATTGTTTTTTTCGGATTAGCTGCAAAGTGGGTTAAGAATTGCCATGTTTCCGGTAGTTGATGTGAGGTAGCCTGAATCCTTTTCTGTTTTTATCTGGAATATTATCCTCCAATACTTGCCGTTATCCCAAACTGAGCAAATTTAGCAATCGCTTTAACCATAGTCTCTTTCCGGGGTTCTATTAACTTTTCGAAATTATCTGTTTTACCCAGCTTCATATATTTATTCTGTGCAATGTTATGGTAGGGCAGAAGATGAACTTCTTTTTTATCACCGGCTAATCCTGCAATGAATCCGGCAGTCTGCTCAATATTTTCATCGGTATCATTTACTTCGCCTATCAGAGGTATCCGGATGATTATTTTTGCTCCTGTTTCAGCAAGGATCGTTAAATTATGAAGTATCAGTTCATTTCCGGCTTTAATCCATTTTTTATGTAATACTGAATCCATCATTTTCAGGTCGTACAGAAACAGATCCGTATGCCTGGCAACTTCCAGGATGGTTTCAGTACTTACATTTCCGGCTGTATCCACAGCCCTGTGAATTCCGCTTTTCCCGCATGCTTCAAGCAATTCGATGAGCATTTTTTTATGAACGAGAGGTTCACCACCCGAAAAAGTTACACCCCCACCGGATTGGTCGAAAAACACCCGCTCTTTTTCAATTATATCCATTATTTCACCAACTGACATTGTTTGTCCAGACATCTCAATAGCTTTGGTGGGGCACACTTCAGCGCATTTACCACAAATAATGCATAGTTCCGGATTGGTGACAATTCCATCTGTGGTGAGACGGATCGCGTTCTCAGGGCAAACATCAACACAGCTCCCACATCTGATACATTTTACCGGAGCGTACATTTTTTCAACCTTTGCCGAAATACTTTCGGGGTTATGGCACCAGGCACAATGCAGGTTGCAACCTTTAAAAAAGAGTACCACACGGATACCGGGCCCATCATTTATGGCATAGCGCTTTATATCGAAAATCAGGCTCTGGGGCATTTGGGCGAATTAGAGGATTGTGCTTTTATACAGTTTTCAGCATTGATCTGGTCGGAAGACCGAAGTCCGAAGACCGAAGCTTAAATCCGATTCCTGTCTTCCGACTTCCGACATCCAACATCCAACATCCGACATCCGACTTCCAACATCCATCAGAACGAATCATTCTCGGTCCGCTCAATCACTTCCTGCTGCAAATCCGCATTCATATCATTAAAATAATCACTGTATCCTGCCATGCGAACCAGCAGGTCTTTGTAATCTTCCGGACAAGCCTGAGCTGCATACAAGGTTGCTGTATCAACAATATTAAACTGTATGTGATGTCCGCCGAGGGTGAAGTAACTCCGGATAAGATGTCCCAGTTTTTTGATATCCTCTTCCTTACGCAACAGGCTAGGTAAAAACCTCTGATTCAAAAGAGTTCCGCCGGATTTTACATGATCGAGTTTGGTTAGGGATTTAACAACAGCCGAAGGCCCATGCGTATCAGCACCATGCGAAGGTGATGTGCCGTCGGAAATGGATTTTCCGGCTAACCGTCCGTTGGGTGTGGCTCCCATCACCTTGCCAAAATAAACGTGACAGGTAGTTGAGAGCATATTTAAATGGTATTTCCCACCGGGTTTGATATTTGGTTTGCCATCGATAGTTTCTACAAGATCATCATACACTTTAACGGCAATTGAATCAGCATAGTCGTAGTCATTTCCAAAAAATGGCGTTCGGTTAATTATGGTTTGGCGGAGTAATTCTTCGCCTTCAAAATTTTTCAGTACGGCATTCAGAACCCTGTCCATGCTGAATGTTTTATCTTCATAGACATGTTTTTTTATTGCAGCCATACTGTCGGTAACTGTGCCTAATCCACAACACTGAATATAGCTGGTATTGTAACGGGGACCTCCATCGTAATAATCTTTTCCCTTTTTGATACAGTCTTCAATCACTACCGAAAGAAAGGGCGCTGGCGCATATTTTGCGAACATACGGTCGATGTAGTTGCTGACTCTCATTTTCTGGTCAACCACAAACCGAAGTTGCCTGAGGAAGGCATCGTAAAGGTCTTCGTAAGATTCGAAATTCCTTGGATCGCCGGTTTGAATTCCCACTGTTTTCCCGGTAACGGGATTCACTCCATTATTCAGTGTAATTTCTACTATTTTCGGAACATTAAGATAGCCCGTCAACAGGTAGGCTTCCTTTCCGAAAGCTCCTGCTTCGATGCAGCCACTGCAACCACCTTCGCGGGCATCCTGTAGTGATTTTCCCTGGCGAAGCATTTCAAGAATATAAATATCAGGGTTAAAAACCGAAGGATATCCGTGTCCCTGGCGGATTACATGTGCAGCCGCATTAAGGAATTTATCGGGTGTTTTAGCGCTGATATGTACCGAGTTACCAGGTTGCAAAATATGTAATTCCTCTATAACTTCAAGCATGATGTACGAAACTTCACTGGTTCCATCCGTTCCATCACCTTTTACTCCGCCAATGTTGATATTGGTGAAATCATTGTAAGTACCGCTTTCGCGGGCTGTAATGCCGACTTTGGGTGGGGCCGGGTGATTGTTAACCTTAATCCAGAAACAGGAAATAAGTTCTTTGGCTTCGTCGCGGGTAAGGGTGCCTTCCGCTATCTCTTTGTTGTAAAATGGTGCAAGATGCTGGTCGAAATGCCCGGGGTTCATGGCATCCCAGCCATTCAGTTCGGTGATAGTTCCAAGGTGCACGAACCAATACATTTGTATAGCTTCCCAAAGGTTCCGGGGCGCATGGGCCGGAACCCGGCGGCATACTTCGGCTATTTTTCTGAGTTCACCGGCCCTTTTCGGGTAATTGTGTGAAACAGCCAGTTTTTCGGCTAATTCAGCGTGGCGTTCGGCAAAAACGATTACGGCATCGCACGAAATATCCATGGCTTTCCATTGCTCAGATTTATCAGTAGCCTCGGGATCGTTCAGGTAATCGAGTGAAGCCATATTGGCAGCAATTTCTCTTTTGAAATCCAGCATCCCTTTTTTGTAAATCTTTCCATCAAGAGAAGTATGGCCGGGTGCGCGCTGTTCCATAAATTCTGTAAACAGACCTGCTTCGTATGCTGCCCGCCATTCATCAGGAACATGGCTGAATATGCGCTCGCGCTGTGTTTTTCCTTGCCAGTACGGAATTACCTCCTTTTCATAAAGGCTGATATCTTCCTGGCTGATAGTGTAGCGCTGCATATCGCGGGTATTCAGAACATGAAAATCTTCAACACTGTGGCAGGTTAGTTCCGGAAAAGTAGGAACACATTTTGGCTTCGGACCGCGTTCGCCCACGATTAATTCACCTTCACCTAAATATATGGTTTTCTTTTGGCAATGATCAAGGAAATTGAAGGCCCGAAGTACGGGGATAGAGTATTTTCCATAATTTTCTTTGTAGAAAGCAGTTTCGTGGAGTGCCCGTTCGATGGAAAGGGATGGTTCGGTTTCGAAACTAAGTTTGCGGAGTTTCTGAATGCGCTCATTCATTCCCGGTCCTGTCTTTTCCGGTATTTGATCGTAATAATTGCCTTCTGTTGTTGCGGGTCTTTCAGGTTTTAAGCTGTGGGGAATTATTTTTTCAAACATAGGGGCTCACTTTTTTAGCTCTTGTGTGCATTTGTATTCAGACTAAATTATTATATGCAGAAAAATCCGTAGCAGAACTCACGGAATACTTGTACTTGACTAAGTAAATAACAAGGGGATAGTTTAATTGTAGA
Organism: Bacteroidales bacterium; assembly: GCA_038212135.1. GTDB lineage: Bacteria > Bacteroidota > Bacteroidia > Bacteroidales > UBA4417 > UBA4417. Next base: position 3,864 of record JBBQUX010000083.1, read on the forward strand.
ACATCAGGCACTCGAACAGTCGTCTGTAGCTTTTCAGAAGGTTGGGAATAAATATTGAGGTTTCCATTGATTCCAATATGTTTCTGGATTTCCTTTCAGTCTTTAAAAAGTACCTTTTGCAGAAACAAATATACATATTATCCCGAATAATAACCCCGTTTATGAATATCTGGACGTTGTAAATCAAAATTTGACTAAAACTGATTTGAATTAAAATTCATCAAAAACTCAATTGTAATGACTCCGGCGCATATTTCTCATTTCCGGCTTCCCCACACCTGCACAATCACAATACCGGTAAGCATTAACAGGCACCCTGCCAGGTTACGTAAACTCAAAATTTCGTTGAGTAAAAGCCAACCTCCAATAACCGCAAATACTGTTTCGAAACTCAGAATAATGGAGGCATAAGCCGGGTGAACATGTTGCTGGGCAACAACCTGCATGGTGTATGCTATTCCAACTGACATAAATCCACCATAAAGCAACGGAATTGCTGCCTGTAATATTGATTCAAGCGTGATAGTTTCGAATATAAATCCCGTGCCCAGACTAAGTAAGCCGCAAACCATAAACTGAAAGGCCGAAAGTGGTAAAGCTGCATGTGTATCAACCAGTTTGTTAATGAGTTGCACATGTGCTGCCCAGAAAAATGCGCTCAAAAGAATAAGCACATCACCTTTCTGCAAAACGAAAGGCCCGTTAATTGTGAGAAAGTACAATCCGGCCAGTGCAATAAAAGCTCCGGCCCAAAGTAGTTTAGTTATATGTTGCCCCATAAAAATACCGATCAGCGGCACAAGAATTACATAAAAACCTGTGATAAAACCTGCTTTACCGGCTTCGGTGTAAACCATTCCAGCTTGTTGCAGTGAAGCACCGATAAACAGAACAACTCCAGCCTGCAAACCACCTTTAATAATATTTTGCTGTTTTTGAGCCGTATCTTTCCGTTTGTGTTTAATCCATAATATAAGCGGAATCAAGGAAGCACTCCCTAATAAAAAACGAATGCCATTAAAGGTGAAAGGGCCAATAAATTCCATTCCCGCCCGTTGAGCAACGAATGCAAAGCCCCAGATAGCTGCAGTAACCCACAGCATCATGATTGCTCCCCGATTGTAAACTCCTTTCTGCATGTTCCAAATAATTCACAAATTTACACGAATGATTTTCTTTAACGTTCATTTTTCCAAAACAGAGATCAATAAACGGTTTTAAAATTCAAAATTCAAAGGTCAAAATGAATAATGAACAGTAATTAGCTCCACAACTGAATGACAACTCATTCCTCGCAACTCTCCAAAAACTCAACCCTCCACAACCGAATGACCACAATAACTTCTTGTCAACATAAACTTCTCAAAAAAACGTATCTTTGACCAAATAAATCCAACTTACCATGCAACTTTTATTGTTAAGCAATTCGACCAATGCCGGAGAAGAATATTTAGGCTGGCCTCAGGAAATTCTCAAAAAGTTTATTGAAAAAAATAAAATTCAATCCTGCCTGTTTATACCTTATGCCGGTGTAACAGTTTCCTGGGACGAATACACTACCCGTGTCCGTGCAGTTTTCAGCATTTGGGGATGTGAGATCGAATCGGTTCACACAAAGTCTGATGCTGTTTTATCGGTTAATGAAGCCGAATGTATTGTTGTTGGCGGAGGAAATACATTCCGCCTTGTACAAATGATGCACGATACAGGGATTATGGCTGCCATCAGTGAAAAAGCCTTGGCTGGAACTCCTTTTATCGGTTGGAGTGCAGGTTCGAATGTAGCTTGCCCGACGCTTCGTACTACCAATGATATGCCTGTTATTCAGCCGTCATCATTTGATACCTTGAACCTGATTCCCTTTCAGATAAATCCACACTACCTGGATGCAAATCCCGAAGGTCATGGCGGCGAAACCCGCGAGCAGCGGATCATGGAATTCCAGGCACTTAATCCCGAGGTTGTTGTAGTTGGATTGCGCGAAGCCACTGCTTTATATCTGAATGAAAGTAATCTGCAATTGCTGGGGAAAAGACCCATGCGATTATTTCTGGCAGGTAAGGAACCAACAGAGTATCAGCCGGGAGCGAATATTGATTTTCTGATATCGGAATAACCTGTTATTTAATTAGTTAAAATCCAAACACAAATACCTGACAGAAATTTGTACGGTCAGGTATTTCTTCGCATCGTTATTGACGAATCTTAATTGCTATTATCACTGTGGAACTAGATTTAGGTTTCAAAATTCTGTCTTTCTTTTTATCTTTGCACCATGCACGAAACAATTCTGATCCTCGATTTTGGCTCGCAATATACTCAGCTCATTGCCAGAAGAATACGCGAACTAAATGTATATTGCGAAATACATCCTTTTAATCATATTCCTGAATTAGGTGACCATGTGAAAGGGGTTATCCTGTCGGGGAGCCCTTTTTCAGTTCGCGACGAGAATTCACCTGCACCCGACCTGTCAACTATCAGGAACAAATATCCGCTGCTTGGCGTATGTTACGGAGCCCAGTATTTGTCCATAACCGATGGTGGGGTTGTTGCTCCATCCGAAATCAGGGAATACGGACGTGCTAACCTTTCGTTTATTGATCATAAAAATGAACTGGTCCGCGGGATGACCGATGGCGGCCAGGTATGGATGAGCCATGGCGATACCATTCTCGAAATTCCCGATAGTTTTAAAATAATTGCCAGCACTCCGGATGTAAAGGTTGCAGGTTTCAAAATAAGCAATGAACTTACTTACGGCATTCAATTCCATCCTGAAGTTTATCACAGTGTGGATGGCACATTGCTTCTACGAAATTTTATAGTTGATATCTGTGGATGCACCCAGGACTGGACTCCAATGGCGTTTGTCGAAACCACGGTTGCTGAATTGAAAAACCAGCTTGGTGTTGACAAGGTAGTTCTTGGTTTGTCGGGTGGTGTCGACAGCTCAGTTGCCGCCGTACTGCTTCATAAAGCTATAGGAACACAGTTGTATTGTATTTTTGTTGATAATGGCTTGTTGCGAAAGGGCGAATTTCAGTCTGTTCTCGACTCGTATCAGCATATGGGCCTGAATGTGAAAGGGGTTGATGCTGGTAAGCGTTTCCTCGATGCGTTGAAAGGAATAAAGGAGCCTGAAGCCAAACGGAAAGCAATAGGCCGCACTTTTATTGAAGTTTTTGATGAAGAAGCACACCGTATTAAAGATGTGAAATGGCTTGCACAAGGCACTATTTATCCGGATGTAATTGAATCAGTTTCGGTTAAAGGACCTTCGGCAACCATTAAAAGCCACCATAATGTGGGCGGGTTACCCGATTTTATGAAACTAAAAGTTGTGGAGCCATTGAAAAGCCTCTTTAAAGATGAAGTCCGTCGGGTTGGTAATACATTAAAAATTGATCCGAATATTCTCAGCAGGCATCCTTTCCCGGGGCCGGGACTTGGTATCCGCATATTGAGCGATGTAACACCCGAAAAAGTTGCAATTCTCCAGGAAGCGGATGCAATTTTTATCAATGGGTTGAAAAGCCATGGATTATACGACAAAGTATGGCAGGCGGGAACGATGTTGCTTCCGGTTCAATCCGTCGGTGTAATGGGCGATGAAAGAACATACGAAAATGTAGTTGCTCTCAGGGCGGTAACGTCAACCGATGGCATGACTGCCGATTGGGCTTACCTTCCTTACGAGTTTCTTTCGGCCGTTTCGAGTGAAATAATCAATAAAGTGAAAGGAATAAACCGTGTGGTTTATGATATTAGTTCAAAACCGCCGGCTACCATCGAATGGGAGTAGGCTGTGAGTATGCTGTTTCAGTGACTTATAGCATTCGCTAACTGAGATCATTGTAGTTTATAGCCTTCTTTTTGCTTATTTTTACAGCCGTTGTAGTCCTTCTCTTTTATTAAAATACATTGCAATGCGTACTCGATTTTTCTATCTTCTGATTCTCTTGCTGCTTGTAATATCTGTAAATACTCAGGCACAGGAAGTTACTGTAAAGCGATCGGCAGTTGTTGAGAATTATAAGGGTAAACCTTACTATATTCATTTTGTGAGCGCGGGTGAAACCCTTACTTCTATTGCAAAAGCCTACAATGTTACTATCGAAGAGATTGCAGCCGAAAATCCGGCAATTGATAAAGGTCTGAAAGCTGATATGGTTATCCGGATTCCGCAAAAAGCGGTTTCAGAGACTCCCATACCTGAAGTTAAGCCGCTGGGAAAGAAAACTGATGTTGTTCCAAAAGCTGATAGCTCCGACTTTATTCTGTATCTTGTTAAAAAGCAGGAAACCCTTTACGGTATTTCAAAGCAGTTTAATAGTACAGTTGAAGATATACTCAATTCCAATCCTGGATTGGATGTTTTGAAAGACGGAATGGAGATAAAAATCCCAAAAACAAAATCTATTGATAAGACAATTAAAAATGAACTTTCTAATGAAAAAGTTACAAAACCTGATGCAAATCCGGATGAAATTGTTGTAAAAACGGGCGAAACACTCTATAGCATTTCTACGGCACATAATTTAACAGTTGACGAACTTATCGACCTGAATCCACAGTTGAGTAGCGGGCTTAAAGCAGGTATGATTATAAAATTACGTAAATCAGTTATTGAAAGTGGTTCGAAGCCTGCGATTATAGCTGACACAGCAAACGCATATAAGCCTGCTTATCCGGGTAGTTGTTATAGTATTGATAATCTGAAAGCTACTTATAACATTGCACTTTTACTTCCTTTCGCTCTTGATAATGCTCCTGCTGCCTTGGATGCGTCGGCTGAAAATGATCCCTCTGCCTTTGAGAGCTTTAATTATATACAGTTTTACGCTGGTTTTATGATGGCTGCCGACTCACTCGAAAAATACGGGTTAAAAGCGAAGATTCAGGTTCTTGATGCAGACAAACTTAACGATACGCTCACTATAAGGCAGATTTTACGGAAACCGGGAATGGATAAAATGGATCTGCTTGTCGGGCCAATGTATGCTTCATCGTTTACAATTGCAGCACGTTTTGCCAAAAAACATGAAATAGGAATCGTAAATCCACTGTCGCGCCGCGAAAATATTACTGAAAGAAATCCTTTTGTAATAAAAGCACAGGTCTCAGAGGCCGGCATTTCGGCAACACTAATTTCGTTTATCTGTAAAAATTACCCTGGTTCAAATATTGTTGCAGTCCGCAACGATAATAAAGAATTCAAAGCTCTGGCTGATGATTTTAACTCACATCTGAAAACGGAGATTACGGGTGATGTTTTTAGCGGAACGCTGCAACAATCTGTATTTGCGAACGATCAGATTTCTGATGTTACAAAGAAACTGAAGTCAGGTGTTAAAAATATTGTAATTATGTTTTCCAATAGCAAAACAGCCGTTCCTAATTTTGTTTCCCTGTTGAATCAATCTGCCAAATCACATGATATTATCCTGGTCGGTATGGATGGGTGGGATGAACTTGAACTTGAAACTGAATTTCTTGTAAACCTTAATTATCACCAGGTTGCTTCCAATTATCTTGATTTCGAAAGTGAAGCTGTACAAAAATTTACAAACAGTTTCAAAGCAAAATACGGGGCTATCCCTTTAGCTTCAAAACATGCTTTCCTGGGATATGATATTGGTTGGTATTTTCTTACTTCTCTGATGAAATATGGCAATAATTATCTTTCCTGTATGCCTGGAAATAGTGGTACAGGTTTGCAATATAATTTTAATCTGGCAAGCGCAAAACCTGGCGATGGATTGCAAAATACTGATGTTGCCATATTAAAACTCCAAAACTATAAAATGGTACTCGTTGAGTAGATTTTCTACAATCAGTTTTCCTGGTATTAAACGTCAGGATTTTCCCCTTCCAGCCATTATTGCAAGTATTTCTGAGGCTATTTCCTCAATTGATTTAGCCGTTACAGTTATTATTGTCCATTCAGGATGGAGCTGATAATACCGCATGGCAAAGTTGATTTCCTTAGATACATATTCGGGTTCTGAATAATTACTTACATTTCCGCCTAGGCGTACGTTTCTGGTTTTGCGTAATTCCGAAAGGCGCGAGGCATTGGTAGTGAGGCAAAAAACCTTTGCAGGATCAACCTTTTTTAACATTTCCGGCGGATTGAGTCCTATAATAATAGGTACATTAGCGGCAAACCACCCTTTGTAAGCCAAGTATATGCTGAGGGGCGTTTTAAAAGTGCGCGAAACTCCAAGCAATACCACATCTGCATCAATCAGGCTTTCGGTACGCTGACCATCATCGTGGTTAAATGCAAACTGCATGGCATCAATCCGTTGAAAATAGTCGCGGTTGAGTTTGTTGTAAAGCCCTGGTTGCTGCGAAGGTTCGTGTATAAACTGGCTCGAAAGCCGTGTGAGCAAAGGTCCCATAAGGTCGATTGTTTCCACATTCCTGTTGTGGCTTTCGCGGATGATCAGTTCGCGCAACGAATCGGTTACTAATGTGTGTACAATAAATGCTCCCGATTTTGAAGCTTCGGTTACAATTGCTTTCACCCTGCCGGGTGTACTAACATCCGAATGAACAACTACATCAATATCCGTTCCCGGAAACTGAGTTAGTGCAGCATGTAAAGCTTGTTGAGCGGTACGTCCAGTACCATCAGAAACAACAATTACCTGGTACAAATTTGAAGATTTTAATGGTTATATTTGATTCCTTAATCAACTAAACACAAAGATAACCATATTCTTATAAATGGTGCTACGGAATCGTTCGGATAACTCTTCTGAAAAATGAGAAATAAAACAAGTACTTCCTTTTTCCGGGTGCCTGATAAATTAATTTTCTGCAACAATGCTTTTCCTTTGTTCCCGATTCTTCAAAAACTGAATAAATCGTGCAATCATAAAAATCAATACAAATACAAAAATAATGGTCGCTCCTGAGGGTATATTCCAGTAATAAGAAATAAGCAACCCGCAAACGCTTCCGGTGAAACTGATGATCATTGACAGGATGATAATTTTCTTGAGATCGTTAACAAACAGGTTTGCAGTACTTTGAGGTATTGTTAAATACGAAATCACTAGTATGATTCCTGCAACACGGATATTAATTACAATTACGAGTGCTATCAAGGTCAGCATCAGGTAGTTAAAAGTTTCAACCGGCGCATTGTGCGAACGGGCATATTCTTCGTCGAAGGAAATAAAAAGGATTGTTCTGTAAAAAAGCAGGAAAATAACCACAGTTACTGCAGCCAGTAACGCCATCATAACCAGGTCAGTGGGTGTGACTGTAAGAATGCTGCCAAAAAGATAAGACATCAGGTTAGGAGCATATCCGGGTGTAAGATAAATAAAAATAATCCCCACTGCCATACCGAATGACCACAAAATACCGATAGCTGAATCCTCGCGAATATCGGTCTGTTTGGAAACAAAACGTATCCCAAATGCTGACAGAATGCTGAAAACTGCTGCGCCTAATATCGGGTTTATCCCCAGGAAATACCCGAGACCAATTCCACCGAAAGAGGCATGTGTAATTCCGCCACTGATAAAAACCATGCGCCGGGCAACAATATAAGCACCTATAAAACCGCATGTTATGCTGGCCAGCAAAGCCGCTTCGAGGGCATGAAGCACAAAGTCGTACGATAGGATTCCTGCCATCTTAGTTGTGCTTACGATCGTGAAGTTGAGTATGATCATGATCAGTATGATCATGATCGTGGCTGTGATTGTGTTTTTGCAGCACAGTATGGGGCACATCGCCGTGAGTTATGATCTGCAACGGGCAATTGTAACCGGCAAGTTGCTCTTCGGTAATGATATTTGAAGGATGATAATGCAGGTAAGTGTTTACGCAGGCAATTGTTTTTACGTAATATGAAATTGTCCCCACGTCGTGAGAAATGATCATTATAGCCATTTTCTTATTGAACTGCAGCAGCAACTCGTACATTTCGTGCTCAAAACGGTTGTCAACAAAGGTATTAGGTTCGTCGAGGATTAATAACTTTGGTGAAGAAATAAGTGCCCGGCAAATAAACACACGTTGTAATTGCCCACCGGAAAGTTCCCCGGCAGTTCGTTTCGCAAGATGCCCGATTCCCATCTGTCCGAGCAGATCCAGCGCCTGGGTTTTGTCTTTGGTGGAATACCTGCTCAATCCTTTTCCCGCCGACATCAGCCCCGATAGCACAATGTCCTGAACTGTGATCGGGAATTTCCTGTCGATGTGAGATTGCTGCGGCAGATAGCCGATAAAGCTGCCAATTTGGTCATCGAACCGTCTGATTGAACCTGAAACAGGTTTTATCAGCCCAAGTATCAACTTGATGAGCGTAGTTTTTCCACCACCATTTGGGCCGATTACCCCGATAAAATCCTGATCCGAAACGGTTAACGAAACATCACGAAGTACTATTCCGTTGTCGTAACCGGCTGTAACATGTTCAAGTTGAATGAGTTCATTCATGGTTTCGGATTATCAGTTTTCAGCAATCAGTTTTGCCAGATTGATCATATTTTCGGGCCAGTTTTCGGCCATTGGATCGAAAACAATAATTTTACCATTAATTTCACGGGCAATAGCTTCGGCATTTCGGGTGTCGAACTCTTTCGAAATAAACACCGCTTTTATTTCTTTTTCTTTAGCTGTTTTTATAAGTTCTGCCATATAGGCGGGCGAAGGCTCTTTCCCGTCCTGCTCAATACTGATTTGGGTAAGGTTATAATCACGTGCAAAATAACCTAGTGCCGGATGAAAAATAAGGAATGATTTCCCTTTGGAGACTGCCAGTGTTACACGAATAATATTGTCAACCGAATCGGCCAGACGGATAAACTTTTCCAGGTTATTTTTGTAATAAGCTTTATTTGCTGTATCTTCTTCTGATAGTGCTTTAAAGATATTTTCAGCCTGAATTTTCATACATGCCGGTGAAAGCCAGGTATGCGGGTCAGTACCATGATTTTTGTGTTCACCTTCATGTACATCACCATGATTGTGCCCGGTGAGCATTTCTATTCCTTCACTTGTATTAATTATTTGCATTTTAGGGTTGGATGCTTTGAACCGGTCCATCCAGGTAAGTTCGAAATCGAGAGCTCCTAAACTAAAATAAAACCCGGAAGAAGCAATTTTCTCCATATCACGCGGGGCCGGTTCGTAGGTTTCGTGGTTCGAACCTTTTGGTAACATTACCACTACATCGTATTTATCTCCAGCAATATGTGTAGCCACCAATTTCTGGGGAATAATGCTTACAGTCAACTGCGTCTTCTCACTTACATTATTATTTTGCTGACACGAAACCAGCACAAACAGGGCAAGAAGAACAAAAAAGGTAGAAAGGAGTCTGATCATAGGTGCAAAAGTACGAATTATGCCCTTTAACCTAAAATTGATTTTTTTTGAATCTCAGAATTTCCCTTTTATCTGGCTATTTTGAACAGTACCATAAATACAATACTTCGTTAAGCTTTTGCATTGGAATGAAATTCAAGCAGTTATGAAAACAATATATTCATATTCAAATGATTGAAAATCAGCTTTTTGCGTCTTTGCGTCTTTGCGTGAGGGAGAAAAAAAATAACGGACTATTAAATAAGAAAACGAGTTTTAAATGTGTTCTGCCCACGCGCACCCCTTTGCTTCGGCTTCGCTCAGCATCCGTGGGGGAAGTCCTGGCGCACAGAAGATTAAGTTTTGTATACCAAACCAGGAATTAAAGGAAATGAACATGTTTACACAAAATGAGGAGTTTTCTTATAGACACTAAACATGAGTGATTAACTTTCCCTAACCCCTATCTCCAAACCCCTAAAACCTTTTCTCTTAAAATGTAACCACAGTCCGAAAAAGACGTCATATATGCATTAAACTACAAGAAAATGAACTCTACCGAATTTAAAGTTAAAGGGGAAGACCTTTTGCGTAAAATCCGCGAACTGATTGCCGAAGGCAATGTAAACCGGATTATTATCAAAGACAATTCCGGCAGGATATATATCGAAATACCTGTAACATTAGGGGTTATCGGAGCATTGATTGCGCCGGTTCTGGCGGCTGTCGGTGCATTGGCTGCACTTGCAGCCGATTTCACCATAGAGGTGATCAGGAAAGATTAGTGGTTTACCGGGCCGATTTTTTCTTCGATGGCAGCAATTTTATGTTGCATTCGCCCGCTTTCACCATCGCGGATATCGAAGGTGACTGTGCAGTATACCCGTGTGCAATCCTTGCTTAGCAAAGAATAGGCTTTGCTTACAATCGCCTGGGCTTCTTCGAGCGTTTCAGTTTCAACAATTGTTCCCATTGCGCTTAGCTGGTAAGGCAGACCGCTTTCACGGATCATTGCAATAATGCGGCTAACATGCGGGCTGGCACTGGCTCCTTTATCGGTTGGGAACATGGCAAATTGCATTAATACTGACATTTTTAGTATGGATTTAGTATCTGAACTCTTGAGTTGATGTATTTTTTGGCACAATATTTAAAGTGGTTTTTAAATATCGAATATCGAACAAGGAATAATGAATTTCGAAGTATTGATGCTATTGAATTAGCACTGCTATCATCATTGTAATTTATTCAATTCCATTCTTCTTATTTTTACTTCATTATTCGATATTCATTATTCAAATCTTTTTTGGTTCTGGTTTGTCCAGTTTAGGAATTGCTGATTAGGATGATTTCAATGATGATGAATATTTATAAATGATTCTCTGGCTGACTTTTGATCAGTAGGCTTCTAACTCAATACACTTGATATAAAGCATCAGTTCAAGCCAGATATAGCAGGTTTGTTCATTTATTCACCATCATACTTTATTAAATGCTCCGAATGTTTTTTTCTTTTAATAAAACTGTAGATACTATGCTTAATAAAAGGAATGGAATAAGCCATTACAATCGGAAGCATTAAAACTAAAATAACTGCAAATGCAGCAAGTTCTCCATCACTGGCACTCCCTGTCGCTGAAAAGCAATCTTGAAAAGCTAAAACACTCAGAAATAAAAATAATCTTTTCATCGCACCATGTTTTATGAGAATGAGATTTATCTATCCTAAGTTCAAGTGATAAATGCAACTTTTCGAGAAGAGATAAAGATTAAATTTTACAAGACAAAGGAGAAAGAGAAGTCCTCCTTCTCTCTTTGCCCTGATGGATAAAGCTTAAATTTGCCTCCTGTCTCGTCAAAAAA
>JBBQUX010000084.1:0-14875 GCA_038212135.1 Bacteroidales bacterium
TGGAATTGTTATCACGATTTATCAAAATAATTGAAATTTAGAATGTTTCAAAATAGCGTGGGTAACTACATGATATATAAATACATGTTGTAGATTTCATTCTTTAGTAATTGAGTTATCCGATTTTATAAATAGTGTCAGTAAGAAAACGAGTTAAAAATGAGTGCTGCCCACGTGCACCCCTTTGCTTCGGCAAGGGAGTGTCGTCGCACACACAATATTGAGTTTTGCCTGCCAAACCTATAGCTAAAGAAAATGAGCATTTTTACGTAAATGATGAGTTTTCTTAGTGAAACTAAATATAAACTGCTGATAGCCAAAGGCTAAGTAAGCAAAGGCATAAAAACCCCATAGCAAAATAGCAACAGGAACAGGTTTCGAAGAATAAGAAATGTGGATTTTTTTACTTTTTGGTCTTGTCGGGGATGTCAGCCGTTTTTACCTTCTTTTTATGCTTGAAGAGTTCGTTGAACCGGGTAAAATCCTTGCGAAATAACACCCCAACCCCTTGGGTGTAAGGCGAATATCCCGAGATAAAATCAAATGAGCTATTAGTGCGGTTGAAAGCTTTTACCCTGAACCTTCCATCTTCGGTAATTTTAGCTTCTACCAGCACATCCCCGATAAACTGGTTGGTAGGTGTTGCCGTATTATTGTACGAATTCATTCCAACCGCTCCATCAATGGTAACGCGGTTATCGAACAACTGAGTTGACAAAGCGAGTTCCAGTTCCTGCGGTGATAGCTGGTCGCCGGGCCTGTAGTTAACACCGATATCGAAATCCTTCGAAATCTTCGAAAGCATTTTACTCAATTGTGCGCTTACAATTTCATAGGATGAAAATCCCAGTGTTGCCCCTGAAGTAGATAATCCGGATGTGGAACTGAATGTATTCAGAACCATCAGGGAAATCATCTGCTTGTTCATTTCGAGGGCGTTGCTGGTATCAATAAGACTGAAAATAGTACGCTGCAATTCCTCGCTGGCATCGGGCAGGGCAATAGAGAAGCGGATGTCAGGATTATACAGATTCTCCGAAAGATTAATAATGCAGTTCACATTCACCCTTGCACTCTTGTATTGCTCATCAACCGGCAATCCTGCAAGCGAAGTTTTTACCTTATATACTGCCTGCAGGTTAATATTTGCATCCATGGGGCTTCCATTAAAAACTATGGAACTTCCTCTTTGAATCTGGAAATTTTTCTTCAGTATATTCTCGAAGTTGAACATAAAATCCCCGTTATCCATAATGTACATGCCATACATGCTGTACTCGCCCCTCGAATCGATTCCAAGATTGATTAATCCGCTACCACGCACATCAATAGTTCCCATCTGGTAGGGCAGAATAATTCCAATATCGGCGTTTCTTGTTACATCCAAACCCAGTTGCAGCGAAAGCACTGACGATTCAACAGGAGTAATATCGTTACTGTTCAGTTCACTGTCTCCCTGATTACGATACTGAATAAAACTATTTTCAGAAATACTTCGCGAAAAACTGATCGGGATAAAAACCCCTGTTCCTTTTTCGGACCGTACGCTGGCAATTAATTTAAGGTCATCAATCGGGCCTTTGAGCGTCATTGTTCCGGTAGTTTTTGCCCGGCCATAATACATTTCTACCGGGTTGTAAGGGGTATTCAGTGCGGCAAGATTATCTGCTTTCAAATCGATATCAAGAGCCCAATCTGTAAATGCTTTATGGTATATAGTTCCTGTAACGACACCTTTGCCGAAAGTAGAATCGGTTATTGCAATATCTTTAAACCACATTTTATCTTTATCGAAATTAAAATCGCCAACAAATGAATAGGATGTCCGCAGGTAATCAACCAGCAACTCGGTACGCATCAGTTTAAGTTTTCCTTTCAGAACAGGATCCGAAAAATCGCCTGTAAGTGTTAATGCACCTGATGTATAGCCGCGCATACGAGAAAAAACACCTACAAGAAATGGCTCAATAGTGCGTACTTTAAGATTATCGACTGTGATATTCAGGTCGAAATTATCATGTTTCTTTTCCGGGGAAATAGTACCTTTTACCTTGATCGGGAAATGAGTGCCTGCATTTCCAACATAAACCACTTGTAAATCAATACCAAGAGAACTCTGCTCATTGTCCCATTCACTCTTGATTTTCGCATCTCCCAGGCTTTCGTGATTAAACCCGAATTGAGTAATAGTGAGATCGGAAGTAATGCGGGGAACCGAATACATATCCGAAACATTCAGACTTCCATCCAGGTATCCATCCAGGTCAAAACCCATTTCTTTGGTTAATACATCAACATTTGACAAATTAAATCCATCTAACCTGAGCGAAAGTATGCTTAATGGATCAGGGGTAGCAGTTCCGTTCAATACCAACTTCCTGTCGCCGTTTCGAAAACCAAAATTCTTTGCTTCAAGGTATGATGAATCGAATACCAGCAGATTTTCAGGAATTGATCTCCATAAGGTATCGTTAATCAATAAATCGGCTTTATTTATTTTAAAAATCAGTCGAGGGCTCTGTTTAAATGATAAAGCTCCGGAAATCTCCGCTTTATTGTGATCCGTCAGATCAGGATCGTCCCAATTGATTCCGTATTGCACACTATCGTCGGCCACAACGGCATTCAATACGAATTGTTCGATTCTTTTCACTGAACCAGGATTTTCCAGTTCCGATCTGTCGATCTGACTGCAATTCATTTGTAAGTTGAGACTTTTATTTGAAGAATTACCTTTCAATGTCCAGTTACGGAGCGAAAATCCATAAGCACTGATCAGTGGCGATCTGCCATTCACATTTACCAATCCGATTTCAGGATCAAATGCACCTGATATCACTGTATTTTTGTCAATCTTCAGCCAGGGTGCAAACATGTATGTGATTGAATCGGTGTGATGCAGATGAATGGTATAATCGAAACTACCTTTGTTAATTCTTGAAGGAATTTCTCCTTTATTGCCCAGCGAAGGAAGAAAATCAGTAAAAACCAGTGTCAGGTAATCGGCCATGTCGTCGAAAGTATATTCACCTGAAAACACAGCATCGGCAAAGTCGCTGTTGAGTTGCATACGTTTGTTACCATTACCCTGGGAAGTTGTAATTACCGACAAATCCTTAAGGTTTATCGTTTTGATACCTTGTGTAAAACTGGTATTGCTGAAACGCAGGGTACCTATTAGATTATCAAGTGTATTGCCTTTGAATTTCAAATCGGCAGTGGTCGAAAGCACCGAAACGGAATCGCCGTTGAAAAGGTTAAGCTTGTGGAGATTTGCATTAGCGATATCCGCCTGAAAATCAAAGGCCGGTAATTCGTCGGCTAAATCAACAGAACCAGCGAAATCGAGGCCAAGTATTTCATCGTTTATATAAATACCACCGGTAAACTTTTTTTGTTTAAACTTTCCGTCCACATTTATCAATCCGATTGTATTACCTTCATACTGCAGGTCTGTTATTTCACCTTTCATTGTAAGGTCAGCTTTATTAAACGAAAAGTTTTTCCCTTTAACAACCGCATACATGTTCAGCGTACCTAATTGTTTCACATTTAATACTTTACCCGCATCGAAAGATTCAACGAGAATTTTCCCGTCGTATTCATTTGTCTGAGTTGCCTTGTTATTACTGAGCAGTATATCCGTGGTAAGCAGCCCTATATCAGTTTTGAAGGTTGCTTTCGAAACAAAATCGTTGTAGAAGCCTGTAAACCTACCATTGATTTTTACATTTCCAAGCTTCATTAGCTCATCAGGAAGTTGCATTGTATTCGTATCGCCGGAATATGGAATTGTGAAAGCCTGTATATCTGACACATGTGTATAAAACTCATCTATCTTAAGTTTGATAAAAGTTTCTTCCACTACAGGAAGGCCGTTCATGGCAATATCGCCTTTAAAAGAGGTATAATTTCCGAGAGCAAACTGGAATTGCTTAGCCGAAAACGAAGATATTGTGCCTTTCACATTTCCTGAGAAATCAATTATATCGTACATTCCGTCAATATCGGGGGCGAAAGAAATAATATCGCGCATATCGAGTTGCGAAGGCTCTATCCTGGCTGTTATCCTGATGCTGTCAACAAAATAGTTATACGCGTCCCAGGAACCGTATTCAAACTTCAGATCGAGGGACAAACGGCTTTTATCAGTGGTAATCCGCAGTTTCCCGGCTGTTATCCCTCTTGGACAAACCACAGCTTTAGCTGAGAAATCTTCGAGCCGAAACCCGCTTTTTTCTTTACAGGTGAACTGCCTGATATCGGCCATAATACTGTCGCCCTGAATTCTAATATCTTTAACTTCAAGGTTGATTTTCGAAAAATCCATATCCGAAAAGTCGATTCCAAGCCCTGGATTTGCATAGCGCTCGTCGTACATGGAAAAATGTGTATCCAGAAGTTTCAGGTTATCGCATGATAAAATCCATGGGCTCGACGGAGTAGTATCAATGGTGGTGGATACAAAGTGATCGAGAATAAATTCCAGGTTCAACCCGCTGTCGGCCTGGTAGTAAACAAGGTTAACATCGGCAAAAGTGAGTGCGATTTCGTTTAGGTTTAACCTGCGTTTTCGGATATCGATGGATTTAACATCAGCCCTGATTTTTTTTGCCTGGAGCAATACCTTTTTGTGCCTGTCAAGAATTTTTATATCTGTAATAACAGCTTCGAGAAACCAGTTTAGCCTGAAATTACCAATTTCGACCGTTGTTTCGAGTTCTGTCGATAGAATTTCAGCAACACGATGAGCAAGGATTGTCTGCACCGGTGCTGAACGCAACATTATAAAACCAGCCAGCGGCGTAAGCAACAGGAACAACAATATGCCTATTAATATGCTAACTGGTTTTTTGATACTTTTGCAGATTAATTTAAAATAACAGATTCCGACAGGCTGAAGTAAATTTACGCACTTTAAGCTTCCGGCTAACTTTGGTTAACTTATGC
The DNA here is from genome assembly GCA_038212135.1 of Bacteroidales bacterium. Classification (GTDB taxonomy): domain Bacteria; phylum Bacteroidota; class Bacteroidia; order Bacteroidales; family UBA4417; genus UBA4417. The sequence goes on from JBBQUX010000084.1 coordinate 4,951, forward strand.
CCGTATATATTCTTGGTATTGAATCATCCTGCGACGACACTTCTGCTTCTGTGCTGATGAACAACGTTGTACTCTCCAATATAATTGCGAACCAGCAGGTTCACAAGGAGTTTGGAGGTGTGGTTCCTGAACTGGCTTCGAGAGCCCATCAGCAGAATATAATACCAGTAATTGACAAAGCACTTAAAAATGCAAATGTACTAAAAAGCGATCTAAGTGCGATAGCATTTACACGCGGTCCCGGGTTGCTGGGATCGTTGCTCGTAGGCACTTCATTTGCCAAATCCTTTTCGCTCGGGCTTAACATTCCGCTCATTGAAGTAAATCATCTGAAAGCCCATATACTGGCTCATTTCGTAATACAACCCGGTAAAGAAAAAGTTTTGCCGGAGTTCCCGTTTTTATGCCTTACCGTTTCTGGTGGGCATACACAGATTGTGGTTGTACGAAGTTTCAGCGAAATGGAAATTATCGGGCAAACCATTGATGATGCAGCTGGTGAAGCTTTTGATAAATCAGCTAAAATTCTTGGCCTCGATTACCCTGGTGGTCCATTGATTGACAAATTTGCCAAAGAGGGAAACCCAGAAGCTTTCGCTTTCGCAAAAACCAATATACCGGGACTCAATTTCAGTTTCAGCGGTTTGAAAACATCATTTCTTTATTTTCTGCGCGATAATCTGAAAAAGGACGAAATGTTCATTCAAAATAATATGGCCGACCTTTGTGCATCCATGCAATCGGCCATAGTAAATATGCTTATGGCAAAACTTAAAATGGCAAGCAGGCAGACCGGAATTACCGAAATTGCAATAGCAGGAGGCGTTTCGGCCAATTCGGGATTGAGAAAGGCGATTTCGGACATGCAACCGACCGCGGGATGGAAGGTTCATATCCCCGAATTTCAATTCACTACCGATAATGCCGCAATGATTGCCGTAGCTGGATACTATAAATTCCTTGATGGCAACTTTGCCGATCAGTCAGTTACGCCTTACTCAAGAGGTGGAATTTAACGGTACAGGCAGAGGTAGGTGGTATCTGATTCAGCTTTTACCTTAAAAGTAACACCTTTGGCTACCACAAATGTTTCGAAAGGCTTATAGGCTTTCCACCCGGTTTCTCCCGGCTGCATTACCTTCAGTTCGCCCGAGGTAACAGTCATATATTCAACTGATGATGTTCCGAAATTGTATTCACCGGCAGCCATTACGCCAATGGTAGCAGGGCCTTCGGGCATTGTGAAAGCAATGGATTTTACGTTTCCGTCGAAGTATTCGTTTGTTTTGAACATAGTATTTTGATGTATTATTTCTAATTTCCGAAAATTATTTTTATTGCAGGTTATTCATTTTTCATCGTCATTCAGGGCAAAGCGAAGGAACACTGCCATTGCGGGCAAAGCGCAGGAACACCGTCATTACGGGCAAAGCGAAGGAACACCGTCATTCCGGGCAAAGCGTAGGAACACCGTCATTACGGGCAAAGTGAAGGAACACTTTAATTCACAACGTCAAATCTTTCAGGCAGCCCCTTACTTAACGACTTAGTCTTGCGGCTATAATGAAAGTACTCCCGGTTTACGATTCCGTAGGGCAGGTTTTCGCGTATGTAATCATTCATAAAGTAATCGAACAGTAATTCAGCATGTTTTTCGCCTGATTGTTCAGCCATCAGGTAAACATTTTCCATTTCAAGTGAATCGCGCTCACCCAGCAGCCCGACTTTGCCTTCCATCATATCAACATCAATTCCCATCTTAAAATCATCCTGAATATAGCCTTCCAAATAAAGTACCTGTTTATTACCTGTATTGGCTCGGCTCACCTCGAACCAGCTACACAGGTTTACCTCGTTTATCCTGAATGGTTTATCATAGAATTCACCATCATCAACTGAATACAATTGGTCATATCCGGTACGGTGATCCTCATTGAGTTGAAGTTGAGCGATTTGAACCATCCACTTGGGGTCAGGCAGCGAAAAGAAGATATCGGAACTCCCGTCAACATAAACATCGAAACCAAAGGCAGAAAGTTCATCAACCAAACTGTTGGTAAAATGAGTCAGGAAAACAGAATCGGAAACGTCCTGAATATAACACGACTGCGTCCAGGCTATTGAATCCAGTTGTTCAGGAAGGTACGCGAATGCGGTATCGTATGAAATGGTAAGATTATCTTTATATAATTCAAAAACAGGAATGACCATAATTCCGCTTCCGGCATGATTTTTCACATATTTCTTTGCCAGTCCACGTTCGACGCTGCACCCTGCCACAAGAAATAAAAAGCATACTATGCTTGGTATGAAAAATCTGAACATTTGTTTCCCTTTAAAATGTAATATGCAAAAGTCTATTGTTCAGCTGACAATTCCAGCAACATTTGCTCAGCAAAAGCTTTACCAAAAGCAATGCCCTTTTTCACTCCCTCTTCATGTGGAGTGAATTTTATATACAAACCATCGCCGTAATATTTAAGTTTGAGGTTCGACATATTGGACTCAAGCATTTTGGATGCTTCGCCACTCCAGCCTTAGGATCCGAATGAGGAGGCAAGTTTGCCCTTGTCACGAAGCGGATTAATAGCCGCAAATAACTGGTAAACAGGCATTAAAATATTCTGATTGATGGTTGGTGAACCGATCATAACGCCGGTGCAGTTTGCCATATAATATTCCATATGCTCAAGTGACATATTTTCGATATCATGCACCTCCACATGCACTCCAGGCACCTGGTTTACGCCCTTCGCAATAGCTTCGGCAAGGGTTGTAGTGTTATGATAGGCAGACACATACGGAATAAAAACCATAGGTTTATCACCGAGTGAAAGTGCATCCTTTGCATATTTCTCACTCAGGTCGACGTATTTCTTCCAGTTTGTGCGAAGTATAGGGCCGTGACCCGGACATACAATGCTGATAGGCAACGGTCGGATGCGTTCGACGGCTTTGAGCATAAATTTACTGAATGGCTTCAGAATTACATCGAAGTAATACCTGAAGGCATCATCCCAGTTCCCGACTCTGTCATCAAACATTCGTGAGTCGCAGTAATGCGCACCGAACGAATCGCAAGAAAACAGTATATTTTCGCCTTCGAGGAAAGTATAAATACTATCCGGCCAATGCAGGTTTGCGGCACCAACAACTTTTACTTTTTTATTTCCAAGGTCGAGAACATCACCATCACGAACCTGCATGTGCTTGAAATCATGACCCAGCATATCCTTCAGATAACGGATTGCATTGCCGCTTCCAACCACAGTTGCATTCGGAGCTACTTCGAGCAGTTTGCTCAGACTACCGGAATGATCGGGTTCGGTGTGATTTACAATAATGTATTCAAGTTCTGACGGATCAGTGAGTTGTTTCAGTTTTTCGAGGAAAACCGGGAAATATTTATCCTTAACCGTTTCGACAAGTGCTTTTTTATCCGCATTAATAAAATACGAATTGTATGTGGTGCCGTAAGGCGTGTGCATCACAACATCAAATGTGACCAGTTCGCGGTCGAGAACTCCAACCCAATGCACGTCTTTCGTAATTTCAAGAATTTTATCGTCAATCATTTTTTTTGCTGATTCGTTTATAGGGGATTCATTTATCGTGGAGACGCATTGTATTCGTCTTTTTCCCGTTGAGGTGCCATGCTTGTGTCTCTACGGTATTTAAAATAATGTCATTTGTATTCCTTTTCCTCCTTCATCGTCATCATCAGGGAAATCAGGCGGATTGAACGGAGGAACACTATCTTTTTTTACTTTTTCTATTTCTATTTCTTTTCCTTTAACTTTTGATTTTGATTTCTCTTTACCTTTTTCTGCTGCTTTAATTGTTTCGACCGGTTTAGCTATTTCCTCTTCAGTAACTTTTTCCGATATATCTTCTGATTCTTCAAAGGATAAGACTTCTGTTTGCATTTCTACTTCCGTTTCAACACCATCTGTATCTGCTTCCGGTTCATTTTCTTCATCTTCCGGCCCATCCTGTTCTTCTTCCATTTCAATTTCCTCTTCTTCTTCAACCGGGATCGCATCAAGCCAGGTTATTACACTAACCGGGTGATTGCTGAGCTTTTTACCTTTGGCCTTTACGCCCATTACCTCAACGAATTCATCCAAGACAATTTCCTCCGGGTCAACAGGTTTACGCGCACCTTCGTTATCGTATTCAACCCTGAGTTGTGGCCTTTTGTCAGCAACAACTTTTATAAAGGTGTTACCCTCCTCTTCCGGGAACATACACACTTTCTTATCCGAAAGTTCAGGAACAAACCGTTTGATGAAATAAGCTTTTTTGGGTTCACTGTAATAAACTACAGTGAGAGCTTTTGATGGGTTGAATTTTTCAATCAACGCCATATCTTCTTCGAAGTGATTCGAAAGATCAAAACTCATCAACCTGTAAAATCCTGATTTTGTGAGCGTAAGTATTTTATCATCTTCTTTAAAAGCACCAAGGTACATCCCGCGCTGGTCGGTATTAAGCCGCATCACAGTATCGTCGTACCATATAGCTCTTGCACCCAGAGTAGAAAATCCTTTTTCTCCCTGAACAATCTTTTTCACAGCATTCTTGGTCAACACATTGCCCTGCGAACTGCGTCCTTTAATGGCCAGTTCCGAAAAATCAAAATCGATATTCAGTTTTTTAAGACGGGGCTTCGGTTTCAGGCTTACCTTAATAGTTTCGGATTCGCCATTTGGATTGGCTGTAAAGTAGAGTATCTTCGAACCGGGTTTTCCCTTGGTAAGCACATACTCCTTATCACGAACCACGCCTGCTACGGCGAAGCGTTTCACATAAACCGCTCCCATCCTGCCATCCTGGTAAGCAACATGATACACTGTACGTGTATCGTTTTTCTTAAAAACATCGATATGTATCACATTTTTACCCACGAACGCTTTCTCAACTACCCGGGTAACTGCAAATGTACCGTCCTCGCGGAAAACGATAATATCATCAATATCTGAGCAATCGCAAACGAATTCATCCTTTTTAAGGCTAAAACCGGCAAATCCTTCTTCACGGTTAACGTACAATTTTTGCGTTGCAGCGGCAACAGCTGCGGCTTCAATACTTTCAAAATTACGGAGTTCCGTTTTGCGTTCCCTGCCGGCTGCATATTTTTTACGTATGGTTTCGTAAAAAGCGATAACGAATTCAATGAGATTTTCGAGGTTGCGCCTTACCTGAAGAAGTTCTTCATTCAGATTTTTGATATGTTCATCTGCCTTAAAAGCATTGAATTTAGAAATACGTTTAATGCGGATTTCCGTAAGCCTGACAATGTCATCTTCGGTTATCACCCGGTAAAACTCAGGTTTATAAGGATCTAAACCTTTATCAATGGCTTTTATTACCGCTTCCCAGGTTTTGCATTCTTCAATATCGCGGTAAATGCGGTTTTCGATAAAAATACGTTCGAGCGAAGCGAAAAGCAGCGATTCCATCAACTCCTGCTCACGGATCAGCAATTCGAGTTTTATCAGTTCAACCGATCGCTGAACCGAAATCCTGAGTATTTCCTTTACACCTACAAAATAGGGTTTCCCCTTGTGAATAACGCATGAATTAGGTGATTCGGAGCGCTCACAATCCGTAAAAGCATAAAGGGCATCAATAGTTTGATCGGGTGAAACACCAGGCATCAGGTGTATCAGAATCTCAACATTCTGAGCGGTATTATCATCAATCTTGCGGATTTTGATCTTCCCTTTTTCGCTGGCAGCGATGATGGTGTCAATCAGGTCACCGGTTGTAGTTCCCCATGGAATTTCAGTAATAACAAGTGTTTTCTTATCCAACTGGCTGATGCGGGCGCGGATACGTATTTTCCCGCCACGAAGCCCGTCGTTATATCTTATTACATCAGCAAGTCCGCCCGTTGGGAAATCAGGTACTATGGTAAAATCTTCGCCACGGAGCACAGCAACCGAGGCATCAATGAGTTCAACAAAATTGTGCGGAAGTAACTTTGATGCAAGCCCGACCGCAATACCTTCCACGCCCATGTTCAGCAGAACCGGGAATTTCATTGGCAGGTTGATGGGTTCCTTATTACGTCCGTCGTACGAAAGTTTCCACCTGGTGGTTTTCGGGTTAAAAGCTACATCAAGAGCAAATTTCGAAAGCCGGGCTTCGATGTACCTGGGAGCGGCAGCACTGTCGCCGGTAAGAATATTTCCCCAGTTTCCCTGGGTTTCGATAAGTAGATCCTTTTGCCCCATCTGTACCATGGCATCGCCGATTGAAGCATCGCCGTGCGGATGGTATTTCATGGTATTACCAATAACATTGGCTACTTTGTTGTAGCGACCGTCCTCGAGTTCCCACATACTGTGAAGGATACGCCGCTGAACGGGCTTTAATCCATCAAGAACTTCAGGTACTGCACGTTCGAGGATCACATACGAAGCATAATCGAGGAACCAATTCTGGTACATGCCTGGCAGAAAGGTTGTGTGGTGAAGATCACCTTCATCCCCGGTTTCTTCAATTACCGGCAGTAAAATGTCTGAATCTTCGGCTGGTTGATCCTCACCGGAGATTTCATCTTCAAAGGTTCCTTCTGCCAATTCTTCGTTCTCGTCCATTGAATTTACTGCTAAATAATCTTTGTGCTAAACATGTGGAAAATTCCGTGCAAATTTACTCTTAGTAAGTAATTTATAAAATCAATCGGTTCATTTTTTAAAAAATCTTATCAACAGCACTTCTGCCAGTAACATAAGCAGGGCAAGCCATATAAAATAACGCCAGAGTTGAGTTCCGCTGTTAATTTGAGCTATAACTTCGTTGAGAGGCTTTTCCCCGGTTTTCATCACTGTAAACGCATCAAGACGGGCTTTACTGAGCAACGATTCAAGATCATCCGGGCTGATGCAGGATAAATCGCTTTCGCCCCTGTTGTAATTGAATGCCAGCGAGCTAAGAATCGTTTTATCATTCACCAGGTTAAAATTACCAGCCATCGGGATTTGATTTCCAACAAAAACATTCACCATATTACCGGCATTATTTATCTGCGGAATTATTTCAAAATCAGTTTGCAACGACTTGATTTTGAATATTTTATCGCCTGCAGGAGCCGTTGTTCCTATACGGATCGCTTTATTATCGCTGATCACACTGTACAGGTCATGCGAAGGGTGACTGATGAGAGCAATATTATAAAGTACCGGCACAAAAAGTGCTTGCTGCGGAAAATTACTGAATGCCGGGTCGAGGGGAACGGCAAACTGTATTACCTGGCCCATCCCACTAGCGGTAAGTGTGAGAAAATCTTTCCCATTGAGCATGCTCATCAGAGGTACTGTAAGATTAGCTGTTGAAAAAGAAAGCGGGAATTGCTTATTTACTGCCGGCAGATCTGTATTTGATGCCAAAACCTGTTTACCCTGCTGCTTTTCGAATACATCGCGGAACAGGTAACTGTGTTCACTTAGTTTTACAACCCTGGTGTTTGCAGTATCAATAGCCTGATATACAGGTGCTTTAAGAGATGACAGAAAATCGTTATATGAAATCAGATCAGTGTTTGAGGCAGGCAAAACAAGGATTGTACCTCCATTGCCTGTAAACTTTTTAACTTCTTCGGCAAGGCCGGATGAAATGGAGGGTAATTCGTTAAGGATTATAAGATCAAACTGAGAGAGACGGCCGTAATCGATCGATTTCTCACTCATATTTTCCAGTTTTACTGTTGAATCCTGAGCGAACAAAGCATTTATAAACCGGTTTTCGCTACCTCCGTTTATTGCTAAAACATTAATTGCGGATAACACATCGAAAGAAAAGTAGAATTTGTCATCATATGTAACAGGATAATCAGTTACCTGCAAAACGCCATGCTGCGGACCAGGCTGATGAACGGTAAACGGCAACTCTACAGTTGTCGACATGCCAGCCTTTACATCAATACTGGCAACAGATTTTTGCTGATCGTTAATAAGAAGTTTCAATGGAATTTTTTCAAGATCCGTTTCGGATTTGTTCCACACTCTTGCTGAAAGCAACGATGTTTTCCCTGGCTGCTGCGTTGGTTGAGAAAACCAGCAGGTATCAATATAAACATTCGCAACCGCCGATGATTTGAGTGGAACCAGGTATGTATTAATGGTAGAATCCTGCCCGAAATCCATGGTGCTGAATGAGGATTTCTGAAAATCAGAAACAATGTATGAAGCGCGGCGGGCTGTGGGCTCAGTTTTTAATAAATCGTATTGCCTTCGCACGATTTCAGAAACAGAGCGGACGGAGGACGATATTTTCACTTCCTCAAGCATGGTGATGAATTCATCGCGGGTAACCATACGCTGGTGCCGGCCTTCGAAATCGCAGGTAAGCAATTGGAATAAATCTGTTGATTTGTAGGCCGATACAATTTCACGGGCCTTTTGTTTCGATTCATCGAGCAAGGTTCCTCTGCTTCCAACGGCTTCCATACTGAATGAGTTATCAACAAATACGCTGACCGCGTTTCGGGCCGAAACTTTTGCTTGCCTTTCGGAATATGGGATGTATGGCTGTGCAAATGCCATCACAATTGCTGTTATGGCAAGTATGCGCATCGCCAGGATCAGAAGATGCCTGAGTTGCGACTGTTTCTGTGTTTGCTGCTTAAGTTCCTGCAAAAACCTGACATTCGTAAAATACACCTTCCGGAATCGCCTGAAATTGAACAGGTGAATCAGTATAGGTATAGCAACAGCAAGTAAACCAAATAGATATAGAGGATTAACGAATTGCATAACGGAGAAATACATGCTTTATAGCTGAAAGCATGTGCAAAAGTAAGGAAATTGGGGGAGATAGAAAGGTTATGAAAAAACAGATTTGACTAAAAGTTGAAGCCATTCGGTAAAACAGGTTTGCTTTTAAAGATTTTATGACTGCTTTTCAGATTTTCAGCAGATAATAAACTCTGATAGTCTCAGAATTCTTTAAGCCTGAATTTAAAAACCAGTTTTACTGCCTGATTATCAACTACTATTGCTTCTGACAAAAGCTTTCTGATTGCCATTTCATCAATTTCATGAACAGATTTATAAATCCTGTAAAAAATCTGTTTATTCGTACCGTGAGTCAGATAATTAGCGTCATCCACAAGCTTGTTGCCATACCAGAAACCCAGTAAAACCAGATCTTTAACACCTCCACGGGGAATTGATGCCGGCCAGATAATGCAAATCCCCCTCCTTACATAGAAATAAGGAACATTGAAAGATAATTTTTCTCTGCAGGTTTCAGGAAGTGTTTGTGTTATGATCTGGCGCAGCACATCAGTAATTAAACGTTCATGCTCCGGAAGAACGTCATATAACTGAGGGATAGAAGTAATTTTGATCGAATTGTTTATTTTCTGCATAGAGCAACATTTTAATCAGTTTCCTCAAAATCATGACTCTCTGCCGGACCCGGATTTTCGAAGACAATTACCGAATTTGCAGGATTATCCAACCAGGGCGCATTCCGGAGTTTTGTAAAATTAATGGAACCTGTTATATACTTGCGATTCTGGCTGTTATAAGTTTCATCGATTGAAATAAAATCATTTTGATCGATATCATTCATATTTTCGCAACTAACATATACACGCAGTACATGGTCGTTCGAAATACAGTAATCAACTCCGGTATGCGATTTTTTGTATTCATATTTGTATCCATACCTTAAAGCAGCAATATCACTCAAAACAGCTGATGATGTAGGGTAACGACCGGCTCCTTTACCATAAATAAACTGCTCATCAGCCAGGCGTGTTCCGATAATTACACCATTAAACTCGAAGCGGACGTTAAAAAGCTGACTCCTTGGACCAACAAAAGTAGGCAGAACATAAGCAGCCACATCCGCATGATTCACGCGCCGGGCGCAGGCCACGAGCTTGATGCTGAATCCTTTTTCCTTTGCA
>JBBQUX010000085.1:0-14839 GCA_038212135.1 Bacteroidales bacterium
TCGGCAACAGCTTCAGGAGTAACTTCGGCAACAGCTTCAGGAGCAACTTCGGCAACAGCTTCAGGAGCAACTTCGGCAACAGCTTCAGGAGCAACTTCGGCAACAGCTTCAGGAGCAACTTCGGCAGCAGCTTCAGGAGCAACTTCAGCAACTGCTTCTGGAGCAACTTCAGCAACTGCTTCTTCAGCAACTTCTTCAACTTCAACAATTCCGGCAGCTTTCTTTGCTTCTGCAGCTAATTTTTTAGCTAATGCATCGGCTTTTGCCTGGTTAACTTTAGCTTCCGCTTCGAGACGTTTTTTATCTTCCGATTTTGATTTCTGGTTAACGTCTTTCTTAGCACTTTCGATTTTACCGGTTTTTACCGATTTCCATTCTTCGAATTTTTCCTGTGCCTGTTCTTCGGTCATTGCACCTTTAGCAACGCCTTTCAGCAAGTGGTGCATATATGCCACACCAGTATATCTCAGTATAGCCTCTACAGTTTCAGTTGGCTCAGCACCTGTTTTTACCCAATAAAGGGCGCGGTCGAAATCAAGCTGAATGTCAGCAGGCCTGGTAATAGGGTTGTAAACACCAATTTTTTCAATAAATCGTCCGTCACGTGGTGCACGACCATCTGCAATCACGATATGGAAATAGGCCTGGCCTTTTTTCCCAAATCGCTGTAATCTCATCTTTGTTGCCATTTTAAAATGTATTAATTATTGTTTATTTGTAAACCACTGTTTGATATATACTTATATTTATCTGTAGGTTTTTATTTTAAGGGTGCAAAGGTAGGATGTTATTTTTAATTTTCAAAACATTGGAGTTCAGAATTATAAAAAAAAGTCTGAGGGATCATTTCTGCATGATTACACCTTTTTTCGGTGACTCTGAACCCTGTACTGACGCTTTACCCGTGGCATGAGCGTTAAAATAAGGATAATACTTCCCAGTAAACCGGTTGAACCCTGGATTACAGAACCGATATTTAAAAGAATCATCTGAATATTTATCCAAATGATGAGTATGATTGCTGTATAAAGGGTATAAGTCCATGCCCAGTGATAATCAGGATAAATATTTAAAAAATCAGGAAATTGCCAGCCTGGTTTGAAAAGCAATGCATAAACCAGGAATAACGGTAAAATGCCCAAAAGTGAGAAAAGAATTACACCCGGAAACAGATAATCCTGAAAAACAGTGTTTCCCAGTAATCCGGCCTGTAACTTGATTTTTTCACCAGTGGGATCACTTATCAGGCTGAAGCCTCCATATAATGCTCCTACAGCTTCAATTGTTACAAAAAAAACCAATAAGTAAATCTCGATAGTTCTTCTTCTGAATTTCATTGTATCCAATTTCCTGTTATCATTTTTATACTCACAAAGTTAATAATTCTTTGTATGAACACAAAAGAACAGTTCACTAAGTTCATTTTCTCACGGATAGAAATTGAAATCTAACCTATTTGAGAACTTATATCAGTCGTATCTTCAAATATAGTCCTGATTTCACAATCCGGATGACTATTTCATTTTTCTTTGTTTTGAGTTAACAAAGCTAAAAATTATCTTTAAACATGGTTCAACTCAGCTGCTTTATTTTCGTTTTGATACATTTTATAATAATACTGATAGATAAAATCGCCTGCTTTGTGTCATCTGTCTGACCTGAAAGTACTTCCGTTTTGGCTACAGGATTTGCTATTTTTTATCAACACAGCCGGTTTGCCAGTTTTAAAACAGGTATCTTAGCCAATTCCTTAGTCGAAAGGTAAAAATCTGATAATCAAGTACTGCATGCCTAAATTTAGTCACCTTCACGTACACTCACAATATTCATTACTCGATGGAGCAGCCGAAATTCCTGCAATGTTCCGCAAGGCAGTTAACGACGGAATGCCCGGCATTGCCCTTACCGATCATGGAAATATGTTCGGGGCCTACCAGTTTATTGCAGAAGCCGAAAAACTAAATGGCAAAAGTGGCACTCCTAAAATAATTCCAATACTTGGATGCGAATTTTACCTGGTTGAGGACCGTCACCGTAAGAAATTCGGCGGTGGCGAAAAGGATCAACGCTGCCATCAACTCCTGCTTGCAAAAAATACGACCGGTTACCGGAATCTTGTTAAACTCGCATCGCTGGGTTATATCCAGGGCATGTACGGCAAATATCCCCGTATTGACAAGGAATTGCTTTTGCAGTATCATGAAGGGCTGATAGCTACCACCTGTTGCCTGGCTGCCGAAGTGCCAAGAGCAATTTCGCGTAAAGGAGAGGCTGAAGGTGAAAAAGTGTTTAAATGGTGGCTCGATCTTTTTGGCGAGGATTATTATATTGAACTTCAGCGGCATAATATCCCCGAGCAGAATGAAGTTAACCTGGTACTCCAGCGCTTTGCTGCAAAATACAACGTAAAAATGATTGCCAGCAACGATTCTCACTATGTTGAGCAATCCGATTTTAATGCACACGATATCCTGCTTTGTGTAAATACCGGGGAGAAGCAGAGTACGCCTACTTTCCGCGAATACGGTGATGACGACACCATGGTGAAGGGAAGGCGCTTCTCCTTCTATAATGATCAGTTCTTTTTCAAATCAACGGAAGAAATGAGCACCCTGTTTGCCGACCTCCCCGAAGCTATTGATAACACGAACGAAATTGTTTCTAAAGTTGAGATCATCAAACTTCAACGGGATATTAATCTTCCCAATTTCCCGGTTCCGCCTCAGTTTGTAATTCATAAAACATCCCTTTTTGTCGATCGTAAAGATGCTCCCGGACAGCAAAAGGAAATTACCGCTGATGTACGCAACCAGTGGGAGTTCCTTAAGCATATTACCTATATAGGTGCGCATGTTCGTTATGGCGATATTACACCACAATTGCGCGAACGCATTGATTTTGAGCTGCAAACAATTCACGACATGGGTTTTGCCGGCTATTTCCTTATCGTGAGCGACTTTATAAAAGCCGGCCGTGATATGGGGGTTTATATCGGTGCAGGACGTGGCTCAGCAGCAGGTAGCGTGGTAGCTTATTGCATTACTATCACCAACATCGATCCTCTGAAGTACGATTTGCTGTTCGAACGTTTCCTTAATCCCGAACGAATCAGCATGCCGGATATTGATACGGATTTTGATGACCAGGGCAGGCAAAAAGTTATTGATTATGTAGTTCAGAAATACGGCCAGAACCAGGTTGCGCAAATCGTAACTTACGGAACAATGGCTGCCAAAAGCAGTATTAAGGATGTGGCCCGTGTTCTTGATCTCGACCTAACCACGAGCAACTTCCTCACTAAACTGGTACCGGATAAACCAGGGATCAAGCTGAAAAGGGTTCTCACTGCTCCCATGACGGCTAAAGAGGCAGGTAAAAACGGCGAAAAATCGCTTGAAGAAAAAGAAGATCTCCGTTCAGACGATATGGATAATATCCGTAAGATCAGAGAAATATATAATTATACCGGAAACGATCAATCGTTAATATTGCAGCGTAAAGTTCTCCGGGAAGCCGAAAAACTCGAAGGCTCTGTTCGGGGCACCGGTATTCATGCGGCTGGTATCATCATCGCTCCAACCGATCTTACTGATTTAATTCCAGTATGCACTGCTAAAGATTCCCCTTTATGGGTGACGCAATTCGAAGGAAATGTTATCGAATCGGCAGGTGTAATCAAGATGGACTTTCTTGGATTGAAGAACCTTACTATTCTGAAGGATGCCCTTCAGATGATTGAGGAAAATCATGGTGAAAAAGTAGATCTGGATACTATTCCGCTTGATGACGTTAAAACGTTTGAGCTTTACCAGCACGGTGATACCGATGGTACGTTCCAGTTCGAAAGCATCGGGATGAAACAGCACCTTCGCAATCTGAAGCCCGATAAGTTCGAGGATTTGATTGCCATGAATGCACTTTTCAGGCCGGGACCAATCAAATACATCCCCAATTACATTGCCCGTAAGAATGGCCGTGAGGCAGTAACCTACGATCTCCCGATTATGGAGGAAATACTGCGTGAAACCTATGGTATTACTGTTTATCAGGAGCAGGTTATGCTGCTTTCGCAGAAACTGGCCGGTTTCAGCAAAGGCAAAGCCGATGAGTTGCGAAAGGCAATGGGTAAAAAGATTCGTGAGAAACTGGATAAAATGAAACCCGAGTTTATCAAAGGTGGTGTGGATAACGGCCATCCCGAAGATAAGCTTAACAAAATATGGACCGATTGGGAAGATTTTGCTTCTTATGCTTTCAACAAATCACACAGTACCTGTTACGCGTATATTGCTTACCAGACGGCCTATCTGAAGGTTCATTACCCGGCTGAATATATGTCGGCATTGCTCACCACCAACCTCGGAACGCTCGAAAATCTTACAGCCTATCTCGACGAGTGCCGCAGGATGGGATTGCCTGTTTTAGGTCCGGATGTAAATGAATCGGGGCTTAATTTTTCGGTGAATAAAAACGGAGAAATCCGTTTCGGGTTGAAAGCATTGAAAGGAATGGGTGATGCCGCGGCCGAATCGCTGATCATGGAACGCAACAATCATGGTCCGTACCTCAATATTTTTGATTTTGTAAAAAGAGTAAATCTACGCACAGTAAATAAAAGTTCGTGGGAAGCTCTGGCACAAGGCGGTGCTTTCGATAGTTTCGAAGGATTGCACAGGGCACAGTTCTTTGCGAGAGAATCCTCTGAGGATTCCACATTTTTAGAAAAACTGATACGATTTGGCGGAAGTTTCCAGAGTATGCTATCCTCATCGCAACAATCGCTGTTTGGCGACCTTGGACCGGTTGAGGTTCCCGACCTGAAATTACCGGACTGCCAGCCCTGGTCGAATATCGAAAAACTGAAACGCGAAAAAGCTATTGCAGGTTTCTTCATCTCAGGTCACCCGCTCGATGAATACCGCTTCGATATTGATTCATTCTGTAATGCGTCCATTAAAAAGCTTAAACTGAACATGGCCGTAGCAGCAAATCATGATATTTACATTGCCGGAATTATTTCGAAAGTACGCCACGAAATAGCCAAAAACGGTAATCCTTATGGCCGCTTCCTGCTGGAAGATTTTGACGAATCGCTTGAACTATCACTGTTTAAAGAGGATTATCTGAGGTTTAAACATATGCTAGTGGATGATACCATTGTATTTCTGAAAATCCGTACAGCATTGCGATACAATACTGTCGATCAGTGGGAGCCACGCATTCAGCGCATTTCGCTTTTGGCCGAAGTAATGGACGAACATGCAAAATCGCTTATTATTCAAATTCCGCTCGATAACCTTTCGGAGAATATTACTCCCAAAATTGTGGAAGCAATAAAAACAAGCAAAGGTTCATGCAAAGTGCGCATCGAGATGTTTGACCTGGCAAATAATTACAAGGTCGAAACGATTTCGGCTCACAAAGTTACCTGCAGTAAAGCTATCAAACAACTCAAAGACTTGCCTGGAATAAGCCTCAAAATAAAATCCTGAAAATATTGATTGTTTTTGCCCTGAATAATGGGCAGATTTATCTAATTTTGCTGCAAATTTATCCCCATCACGAACAACCCGGCTTTATGTGGGTTTATTGTTGCATAAATAAAGGAACCAGATACTATATTCAATAACAAATTACTAATAACATTAAATCATGGCAATTGAATTCACTGATGCAAATTTTGCAGAACTGGCCGAAAAATCAGATAAACCAGTAATTATTGACCTTTGGGCCGAATGGTGCGGCCCCTGCCGCATGGTTGGACCAATCGTTGCTGAAATGGCTATAGAATACGAAGGAAAAGCCGTAATCGGCAAACTGGATGTGGACAGCAATCCTGTTACTACTGCTAAATTCAACGTCCGCAATATCCCTACCATTCTTTTTATGAAAAACGGCGAAATTGTTGACAAACAAGTGGGTGCTGTTCCCAAAAGCGTGTTAGTAGGGAAGTTGGAAAAACTTCTTGGATAAAAGGGTTTAGGGGTTAGGGGTTTGGATTTAGGGTAAGAAAACCTCAACTGTTTTAAGCAATTTTGATTTGTAAACTAAGTTTTACAAAGTGTGAATTTTGTATCCCTAACCCCTAACCAACCCCCAAAGCCTTATGCCATTCCAACTCGATCAAAGCCGGATTCCGCAGTATGCAAACCTCGAATTGCTTGCACGCACTGTAGTGGAAGGTTTTATTGTGGGGTTGCATAAAAGTCCGTTTCATGGCTTTTCAGTAGAGTTTTCGGAACACAGGCTTTACAATCCCGGCGAACCCACCCGCCATATCGACTGGAAACTGTACGGACGGACTGACCGTATGTACGTGAAACGCTACGAGGAAGAAACCAATCTGCGTTGCCAGATCGTTATAGACATTTCCTCGTCCATGTTTTTTCCGGTGCGCGAAAAACCGGATGTCGATCACCCGAACAAAGTTACTTTCTCCGTGTATGCCGCTGCCTGTATCATGCAACTGCTCCGGAGGCAGCGCGATGCACTCGGGCTTAGCCTTTTCAGCGATAAAGTGAGCCTTCATACCCAGGCAAAATCAAATTCGGTGCATCACAAATTCCTGCTGGGTAAAATGGAGGAACTTCTTACCCCGATTGCCCCGGAAGAACAGCGCAATTCGTTGGTGACCGATTCACTGCATTATATTGCCGAAAATATCCATAAACGTTCGCTGGTGGTTCTTTTCAGCGATATGTTCGATGCTGGTGGTGATAATTCCGCGATGTTCGATGCCTTACAGCATTTGCGTTACAACAAGCACGAGGTCATACTTTTCCATGTGGTGGATAAGGCAAAAGAGTTAGACTTCGATTACGAAAACCGTCCTTACAGGTTTGTGGACATGGAAAGCGGAACCGAAATAAAACTACAGCCCGCTGAAGTTCGAAAAACCTATGCCGAAGCCATCGGTAACTTCCACCATGAATTAAAACTTAAATGCGCCCAGTATAAAATTGACTTTATCGAAGCGGATATTAATAAAGGTTTTGATCAGATTTTAATGCCGTATCTGGTGAAAAGGGAGAGGATGGGGTAGAATATTTACTCTTTTATTTCGCGTTATAATTTTATAAAGCAATCTCTTTTATATATTGATTGTTTTTGATGCACAACTAATACGGTTTTTTTTCTCCCCGGAATTCTGATTTCTTTTCAGCACGTGCTTTAAATCCCCTTTTTATACTGTCCGTTTGTTGTTGGGCTGATTTTTCGATTCAATTCTTCCTGAGATTCAGGATTTCCATTTAACAGAGTATTAAAAAGTGCTATAATTTCAGCCTGCTCAGAACCAAAGCTGGATTTCGTTTTTATATCTCTTAAGTCAATAAGGAAACCGGTAAACAAATCCGGAAAGTCAGTGATCACATCTGTATTTAAATAGGTGGTATCGTTATAGATACGATGATGATTCCCCTTTGATTTTTCGATCAGGAAAGTTTCGTTTTTCAGATTCGTGATAGAAGCTGATTTGGTGCAAAACGGGATGCAGGCATTATCAATTGTAAGCTTTTCGCATCCTGTAACCTGGTGAAACAGGCATTGACGGCTTGTCATAAGCACAATTGGGTGATAAATGCTGTAATACAGTTCAAAATTCTCAGGACACTTTATCCCTTTCAGCTGGGTTTTACTGATTTCATTCGAAATGAATGCGCCGAAGCAGTTAAAATTTTCTTTTAAACAGAGCAGACTGAAGGAATTGACAATATTCATTGCCGGGCCTGCAATCCACGGAATTCCTCTTCTACAGGCTTCATGAGCTATTCCGGTATTATCGCTCACTATGCAGCTGAATTGGAGCTGATTGAGGAATTGTACTGCAGTATGGTAGTCTTCGCCAATGAGTACCGATGGGAACCAGGGAATCAGTTTTTCGTTTTTCGCAAAAAGATCAATAAATTCCGTATATTCATGCTTTATACCATTGGGAAGTTGAAAAAAAACAGTTGCATCGGACTTTTCACAAAGGTGCAAATCCTTTTGGGAGGAGATTAATATGGAAAGGGAAGGTTTACCGATAGAGTTGTTATGTTTCTTTACAACGGGAATATCGATGGGATCAATAAATTCGCGCGAACCATTCAGGGAAAATAGCAGCTTTCGTTTTATTGAAGTGAGTTCTTTAAACGGGAGATAGAGATCAGGTTGAAGATTTTTAAGGTCTATTTGCTCAATAAAATATTCCGTATCATTGATTGCTTTCAATCGTGCTAACAGCATTTCACGATTCAGTTTTTGAGTACCAACATTCACAAGGTCGGTTTCTGAAAATACATCAAACGAATCTTCATGGGTTTTAACTGAAACTTTTAAAGGATAGCCTTTTTTACCTGATATACGCAGAATCAGAGATGCTTTCGCAATACTTAACTGATTGATCTTATTTTCGACTGTGGTAATAATTTCTGTCCGTAAATCGTAAATATCACCTTTGGCTTTTTCCAGCTTTTCGTCCGTTGAACATCCATTCAGTTCCGATAAATGAATTGCGGAATTGTCCCTTGGATTATCGATGAACATGTCTTTCCCGATATTCCCTTTCAGGAATGCATTTGAAAAATTACGGTTAAATACTTTATGCAGGGCACTTTTATCGGTGCTGACTTTATTGCTGCTATAAAAACTGTCGAGCTGTTTCCGCCAGGCATCTGCAACCGTATAAACGTAATGGAATTTCTTTATCCGTCCTTCAATCTTTATCGAATCAACACCAACTTCAGCCAGTTCCCTGAGATCAGTAAAGGCTGAATTATCTTTCAGGTTCAAAGGGAAATCGTTTCCTTCGGGAGTGGTTTGATACTGATCTCTGCATGGTTGGCTGCAGCGTCCGCGATTACCCGAGTTCCCGCCACGAACAGAGCTCATATAACAGAGGCCCGAAAAAGAGATACAATAGGAACCGTGAACAAATACTTCGGTCAGTATATTATACTCATGTGCAACCGCTGTTAATGCTGCTATTTCACCCATATTTAATTCCCGCGACAGATTGACTCTTGTTGCATTTAGTTTTTTCAGAAATTTAATCTGACCCTCATTATGCGTCGTGAGCTGGGTGGATGCATGAATTTTCAGACCTTTGAAATAGTTGGATATAATATACAGGAGCCCTAAATCCTGAACAATGATGCCGTCGATACTTGTATTTACTAATTTGTTGAGCAGGCTGAAAAGTGCCGGTATTTCACTGTCAATTATAATGATATTAAGAGTGAGGAAAACCTGGCAATTATTATTGTGTGCAAGCCGTAAAATTCCGTTTAAATCGTCGAAGCCAATATTAGCAGCCCGGTTCCGGGCATTGAATTTATCGAGCCCGCAGTAAACGGCATCAGCACCGGCAAGGATTGCTGCTTTAATGGAATCAATATCCCCACCGGGTGCCAGTAGCTCAATGCGTTTATTCATCCGGTAAAATTATGGCTTATTTAAAAATTATCCCTGGAATTCTGCCGGCTGCGGAAATATTTTGAGATTTAATTAAACATAACCGTTTGCACTTTGCCGTTTATTCCCGAAAAAATTCCAAATCCGTTTTTAACATTGGTATAAATCTGAATGGGTTCGGTAAAAGGATTGCCATTGTTGTTGTTAAATACCATCTTGCTCTTGTCATACAGATATTGCTCTTCCGACAACGAAATAAGTTCAACATACACTGTAGTGCTTTTCGTAAATCCCGAACTCATAACCGGTACATCGAGTGTAACTTGGCTGCCGTTAAAATACTGATCAGTAAAGAAATAACCATATCCAAGAATATAGTCAATCAGTGGGCTGCTTGCAGAATTATTGTAATTATAAAGCCCGACTTTGTTCGAAAAAGATATAGTGTCGCCATTTTCATCCATCCCATAATAGGTATAAAATGTATATAGCATCAGCGCATAGTAATTGCCTGCTTTCGCAGGATCAGTGAGGGTTATTGACACTTTTCCCGTGGCATTATATGTTGTATCTCCTGAATAGTAATCAACCCAGGCGAAAGTATCGCTTACCGATGCGGTTATCTTATCCGGTACAACCAATTCTGGCACAGCAACTTCAGCCCAAACAGGGTCATAACCTGTTGCAGTTGCCACAACTTTATATGTATAATTAATTTCAGGTTTTATACCTTCGAAAACATATCTGCGTCGCTGGTTTGCGGCTGGAAGGCTTGCGATGAGAATATTATCCTTGTATAACTCAACTTTAGCATCAGTGATGTTTTTATTAGGCGCATTGTCAAGTACCGAAAGGCTTTTGTAAAATAATAACTGTATAACACTGTCGGGATTCAGTTGGCAATTAAGCACCAGTTTAGATGGCGACATCGGAAAGTTTTCAATTTTTTCGGTTTTTTCGCACGAAAACAAAAAGATTGATAAGGAAAATATTAGAAAGGTGGTGAATGTTTTGTTCATAGCTATGAGTTGCTTATTTGTGTTTTGGTACCGAAAATTTAAACGAATAGCTTATAGAAGGGATCATCTGGAACAAACTCACACGTTTCAAAGCAACACTGCCCCTGGAGTCGTAACCAAAATAATAGTAAAATGGATTTTTCCGGTTATAAATATTATACATGCCAAGATCCCACGAACTTATTCCCCATTTGGTTATCCTGGTTCTTTTAAACGAAATATCCAGCCTGTGATAGTTTGCGGCACGGTACGAATTACGTTTTTCGTAGGTTTGAAGTTCCCATTCGTCAAGTCCCGGAAATTTTATTGTGGCCAGCGTTACAGCATTGCCGCTGCCGAAAACCCAATCTGCCGAAAGGTTCCATTTATCATTCAGTTTCTGCATCAGAACTACCGAAATGTCGTGCCTTCTGTCAAATTTGTAAGGAAACGGTTCACCTGA
Source organism: Bacteroidales bacterium (assembly GCA_038212135.1). Taxonomy (GTDB): domain Bacteria; phylum Bacteroidota; class Bacteroidia; order Bacteroidales; family UBA4417; genus UBA4417. Next base: position 10,855 of record JBBQUX010000085.1, read on the forward strand.
ATTGATTTCAGCAAACTGCCTGTTGCTCCATGCCAGTGTGTATCCCACCCAACCTTTGGTATTTCCTTCCTTTTTTTGAAGTAAAACTTCCATACCATACGAATTCCCTTTGCCGGTGGTTACTTTATCTTCCCAGTTTATTTTGTTCGAGAGGTACGATGCGCCTTCCTTATATTCAATCAGGTGGTTCATCCATTTGTAATACCCTTCGAGCGATACCAGATAGTTGTTGCTGAAAGTACGGGAAACTCCTGCTGCCACCTGGGTTGATTTTTGTGGACTGATTTTTGCGGTTGATGGCACCCAAAGATCGGTTGGCAGGCCAATTGATGAGTTTGTAAGCAGGTGAATATTTTGTTGCATGTTTGCAAATGAACCTTTAACTGCCCATTCGTTATTCAGCAGGTAGCGTAAAGAAAGCCTGGGTTGTAAAGAATGATAAAGTTTATTTTGAACAAAGAATGCAGAATAATGCAGTCCGAAATTTGCTTTCAGGTGATCATTAATCATATAGTCATCTTCAATATATAAGCTGGTTTCGTTGGCTTGAATCCCAATATCACCCGAAGTACTGTCGCTGATAGAGGTGTTCTCATCTTCAATTTTATAGGATGAAACACCAGGTTCAAAATTGTGAAAAGCGTTGTTGATTCCAAATTTAATATAATGATCGGGTGCCGGTATAAAATCGAAGTCGGCTTTTACTGCTATATCGCGGATGCCTGATAAATATTTGATCGAATATACTTTGTTCTGAGTAGAGGTATCGGTTTGAATGATCGATTCCTGGAAGTCCTTAACAGTATAATTATAGTTGCTGTAGGTTAGAGCAAGATTGCCGAATAGTTTTTCATTGTATTGATGGTTCCATTTTAAGGCTGAGGTAAGATTTCCCCACGAAAGTGACGACTGTGATTGTTCCTTGTAAATTACACCGTCGTAAAGGTATTCGTAGGGCAGCTGGTTGTTGTAGTACTCGTCGCGTCCATTATACAGGCTCAGGTAAATGCGGTCGCGTTGCGAGAAAATATGGTTTACTTTAGCACTTACATCATAAAAGTACAAACCGGTTTTCGAATATTCGTCACCCGAAAAACCCTGCACCAACGGACTTGCCAGGAAATCGATGTAAGTGCGACGGCCTGTAACAATAAAAGAAGTCTTGTCTTGCAAAATTGGCCCTTCTACCATGATTTTTGAACTGATAAGCCCGATGGACCCTTCGCAGTTAATATGTTTCATATTCCCTTCCTTCATGCGGATATCGACAACAGATGATAGCCGGCCTCCATAACGGGCAGGAAATCCTCCCTTTATCAATTCAACATTTTTTATGGCATCGGCATTAAATACAGAGAAGAAACCCAGTAAATGACCGGCATTATATATAGGTGCATCATCAAGCAGAATCAGGTTCTGATCGGGACCGCCACCACGAACATACAAAGCACTTGTTCCTTCGTTTCCTGATTGAACTCCTGGCAACAACTGCAGTGCTTTCAGTATATCCACTTCACCCATAAACGATGGCATGCTTTTTATCTGTTGAATCGGGATATTGAAGTTGCTCATTCTCGATGATGTTTCTGCGTTTTCAGCACTTGATGCAGTAATATTTACCTCTTGAAGGGTAAGCATAGACTTCAGATGAAAATTGAGCACCTGGTTGCTTTCAAGTTTGATATTGGAAACTTGGGATTCATACCCAACAAAGCTAAACCTTAAAGAGTATTCCCCTTTTGGTAAGGTAAAACTGTAAAAACCATAAGTATTGGAGGTGGTGCCTTTGTGACTGTTAATATCGTACACATTCGCTCCCGTAAGTACTTCGCTGCTTGCTGAATCCTGAATATAGCCACTGACGGTAAATGTTTGAGCACTAATAAATTGAAGAGATCCGGCAAGGATCAGAAAAATTATAGAATTCAGTGCCCTCATTTGATTAAAATAAAAAGTAAATACTTATATGCTAATTAACGGGATAAATGTATTTCTATTTTTCAGTAGCAAAAGATATTTTAATAATATTTTACCTCTATGCTTAATATTTTTATATTAAAAGTGAGGAAAACCTGGCAATTATGATTGTGTGCAAGCCATAAAATTCCGTTTAAATCGTCGAAGCCAATATTAGCAGCCCGGTTCCGGGCATTGAATTTATCCAGCCCGCAGTAAACGGCATCAGCACCGGCAAGGATTGCTGCTTTAATGGAATCAATATCCCCACCGGGTGCCAGTAGCTCAATGCGTTTATTTATCCGGTAAAAGTGTGGCTTATTTGCCAAAACATTATCTCCCTGTACTTTGAATATACCTGTCAAGGTCATCAATGGACGATTCGAATGTAAAAGCATCATTCAGTTTGTAGTAATTGCGTAAGTCGAGGGTGTATGCGTAAGCAAATTTTGCAAAGTCGAGACGTGTATCCTCAAAGGAAAAAAGCAGCATAATTTCTTTAACCTGCGAACTTAGCAGGCAATTGGACTGAATGATTTGTTTTGCAACGGTGAACCTGGAATCCTCAAAACTTTTCGAAGAGATGCTTGCTTTTGCCTGCTCAAATTCGCCACGCGCCATTGGGCGTGGGCAGCCATAAGGCCCATAATAATCAGGAAGTATATATTGCTCAGGATGCACAGCACCGGTTTCGGTATTAATTCCGGTGAGGCTGCCGGCTTGTTGCGATCCGGCTCCATCGTTGCTGTTTACAACATTCACATTGTTACCAACACCGTTGGCCGAAATAGTTACATTATTATTAATGGTGGTTGTATTAACGATAGTTGTTGCCGCAGCAGTATTAGTGCTCACGCCTTGCGGATTAAACCCAACAACCATTTGACCGGGAATCATATCGTGATCATGTATAACCGGAAATGAGTTCATCATACGAAGTGTATATCCTTTCTTCTTGATGTATTTTACGGCATATGTGGTTTCGCTGCCAGGATTCACATAAAGCGTTTTACTGAATTCTTTCAGATTTTTGTCGTCAAATATTATTTTCACTTTGTAGGTGGGAGCCGGTAGGTCAGTAACAACTATATTGGTTTCCGGCTGGTCGTTTTGCAGCATACCATTCATTACAACTGAAAAACGTTCACCGTTTTCGGTGAAAAATGCCAGGTTCGATGTTTGGGATTTTGCGGCTACCAATATAAATAGCGCGAGAGTGAGTGTGAGTAGATGTTTCATAAAGGTTAATTTTGGTTGTTGTTTTTAAGTATTGGTTCTGTAATATCTGGTTTGTATGACTTATCGGAGATGAGTACAAATTTTAAGCCAAATTTTAATCAATTGTTCATTATTAATCAGGCAAATTATTATTCATCTCTGTTTCCCGTATTAATTAGTTGAAATGTTAAAATGCTGAAGCGAAGCGGAAGTTGGATTGTAACGGAAACTAAGCCAAAATATTTTGGCGCATGGCACCATTCAACTGACAAATTCCCAAATTGTCAAATTGTCAAATTCTCAAATTCCCAATTACCACTCCGGTTTCACCACATTATTCATGTTCCACAGTATCCACGATTTCTTTTTGGCAATATAGGCCGTAGGTTTATCAGGTCGCCAGCGGCGCGGGTTTGGCAAAACAGCAGCAATAGCGGCAGCTTCGGCACGTGAAAGATTTTTGGCAGGTTTTTTGAAATATTTTTGCGATGCGGCTTCGGCACCATAAATACCATCACCCATTTCTATCACATTCAGGTAAACTTCCATTATCCTTTCTTTGCCCCAGAAAAGTTCGATAAGACCTGTAAAATAGAGTTCGAGACCTTTACGTACATAGTTACGGGCAGGCCAAAGAAAAGCATTTTTTGCCGTTTGTTGCGTAATGGTGCTGGCTCCACGCATTTTCTTTCCTTTTTTATTTAGTTTCTGAGCCTTTTCGATGGCTTTAAAGTCAACTCCATAGTGGGTTTCGAAATTATTGTCTTCCGATGCAATTACTGCCAGTACCAGGTTAGGCGAAATATCTTTC
>JBBQUX010000086.1:0-14700 GCA_038212135.1 Bacteroidales bacterium
GGTTCATCCGGTTGCATTTTTCCTGTTTACACCATTCTTCAGGCCTTTCCGGTTTTCAAGGTTATTATTTACATATATCATTCCTGTTATTCCTGTTTGTACGGTTTGGGATGGCATAGTTTCTATCATCCGTTTATACCGTCCTAACGAACTTTTACAGATTGCCAGTGAAATTACCAGCGAAAATTATTATTGGAAGGCAGGTAAAATGAAATCCGGATATGGGTTGAACGTGACCTTTCTGATAGGATATCCTGTTGAATAAACATGTACATTATTTCGGGTAACAGACTCTCTTTTTATTCATACTCAATTGTCTGTCAGTCTTTTATTGCTGAATTATACTGGTTTGATTTGTGAGATTAACCCGGTATCACAGCTATTAAAAGTGTGAATTATGTAATTTCTTTCAAAAGTTATGTAACATGCACATTGTAATAGAGTTGTACTTTCATACCGTGAAATCAATCATTTTTGAACATACCAAAATAATTCAATTTTAAATGAAACCTACTGTTGCAATTCCCGATCATGATCTGGCAGAAGTTGCAATATAAATAAACACGCTTTCAGCTTATAAACCAGTTTGCCTGGTATCAGGCCCGGATTAATTTGACAAAACATTTGTTAATTCACTATCCTTGTTTATATGCTTTTTTACAACTTAAATCAGCATGGAACTAAAGAATACAACATCAAAATCTGAAAACCTTCGCCAGAAAGCTGAAGATTCATTGAAAAAATATATTTCAAACACTAAAACCTCTTATCCTGAAGGTGATATGCTGAAACTCATTCATGAGCTTCAGGTACACCGGGTGGAACTGGAACTTCAGAACGAAGAACTGATACAGGCAACGGATCGGGCAGAAACTGCTTCCAAAAAGTATAGTGAATTATACGATTTTGCACCAATCGGTTATTTTACACTCACCAAAGAGGGTTATATAAATGAACTAAACCTTAGTGGAGCCTCTTTACTGAACAAAGAACGCTCACAGTTACTTAACAGAATGTTTGCTGTTTATGTATCCAATGACACGAAACCAGCCTTCAATCTTTTTATCTCGAAGATATTCAGCAGTTCGGCAATGGAAACCTGTGAAGTTATTCTTACAACTGATTCATCATTGCTAATAGTTAACTTAACCGGCATTGTTACTAATGATGGCGACCAATGTATGGTAACCGCTGCTGATATTACGTTGCAAAAACAAGCTACTACCGACCTTATTGAAAAGAATCAGGAACTCGAAAGACTAAATGTGCAAAAAGATAAATTCTTTTCAATTATGGCTCATGACCTTCGAGCCCCTTTCAATGGATTTCTTGGTTTGACTGAAATTATTGCTAATCACTTATCGACGCTTAATACAGGCGAAATTCAAAAGATGGGAGAAGTTATGTGGCGCTCTGCAAGCAACTTCTTTAAACTGTTAGAAAATTTACTGCAATGGTCCCAGATGGAGCAAGGATTAATTCCTTATAACCCGGGAGTTTTCCGTTTGCTTTCATTTGCAGAAGAAAGTTTGGCATCCGAATTGCAAACTGCTGTAGACAAAGAGATTAAGGTAACCTTTGATATTCCATTGGATATTTTTGTTTCGGCTGATGCCAAAATGCTAAGGTCAATACTTAGCAACTTATATTCCAATGCTACTAAATTTACACCCAAGGGAGGAAAAATTACTATTTCAGCAAGATATTTGGGTGTTGACAGAGTGGAAATATCTATAAAGGATTCGGGTATCGGTATGAATGAAGATATTCAAAACAAGCTTTTCCGCCTTAACGAGCAAATTAACCGAATAGGCACTGATGGCGAATTAAGTACAGGTTTGGGATTGTTTTTATGTAAAGAGTTTATTGAAAAGCACAATGGCATAATATGGGTTGAGAGCGAAGAAGGAAAAGGAAGCACTTTCAGCTTTACTATTCCCTGTATTCCTTAGTTATATATTTTAGCCCAATATTCGTTTTTTAAAATACCTCTAATCACAACTATTATTGCAGCGCAATAAGTAGCTTCAAAATAGATTATCCTGATACTTAGGGCTTGCTGAAAACCCGCCCATTCAAATGATCTCTTTTAGATTCCGGTGCTCTGTACCTTAAAACTTCTGCTTTTATTCTTAGGTTACAAATAGGTTGCCACTCTGTGGTTTTTCATTTACACCTTTTATAAAGTAAATAAAAGGTGCAGAGCACCGTGATAGCTGTAGAAAAAATAGAATAATAAGACAAAAGGTGCAGAACACCGAAATCTACAATGCAAGGGTTTTGAATAGATTGTGCATTCCCCTTGGAGTATATTTATAAGGGAAGTACCTATTATATTGATTATGCGTTAGATATTTGTTTTTCAGCAGACACATCTTGGTTTTTTGAAACAGCTAATGCAATTCGCCTTATTTCAATGGCGATATCCTCTGGTGAAAGAATAAAATCTATACATCCGCTTGCTATGGCACTTTCAGGCATATCCGGTTGAGATGCAGTGTCTGGTTTCTGAGCAATAGTAGTGCCGCCTGCCTCTTTAATACCGCATAGCGCATCTGCACCGTCACCGTCATAACCAGAAACAATAACAGCTATTAGTTTGCCGTCCCAGTTCTCCGTTAGCGAGCGCATAAAAACCGTAATTACATCGGGCCATCCCCTGGGTTTCGAAATCGGTTTCAGGCGAAACTCTCCATTAAGAACATGCAAATCACGCTTTTCGGGTATTATAAATACATGGTTCGGTTCTATATCGAGTTTTTCAGTGATCAATTCCACCGGCATCTTTGTGTGCTTTGGGAGAATCTCGTGTAAAAACGTAGCTACCGTCCTCAGATGATTAACAATAACAATGGCTACTCCCAGGTCAGACGGAAGTTTTTGAAGTAACCGGATATAGGCATCAAGACCGCCGGCAGAACCACCCACACAAACTATGGGAAAGTTTTTAACTAAGCTCTGAGTTTTCATGGCTTTCATTATTTACAGATTTTATGATTTTTATATTAACTACATTGCCCAAGCAATAGCCAGAGAATTATAAAAACTACAATAGTGCCGAAACAACCGCCACCTAATTTCATTGCTCCGTATCCTGATAATAGACCTCTGAATAAATTATTCATATTGCTATGTTTTATTAACGTTTTTAAAATGATCTTTAGCTACCTTTTCCATTTTTGCAAGCCTGGTATAATAATCAGGGAACTCCTTTAAATGAGCCCATGCTATTTCGCCGGTCAGTTTACCATCATTGTCGGTAACATTGGTTTGCGGGTCTTTTGATCCATGCTCAAGTTCAACATTCAATCCTTTGGTAAACTGGTCGGGGCTAACCTCTTCCCAGTTAATTTGAAGAGCGTTACCGATTTTTTTTGCATCATTTTCATTAAATACTTTCATCTTGTTTGTTTTTACATTCAGTTTGTATTTTAAGCCTTATTTTTTCTCGCCTTCACATAAATCCCTATCAGAATAACGAAAACAGCTATGCCAAGCAGTAAACCCCAGCCCATTCCCCAGCTAAATCCTTCAAAACCATTCATCATACTATTCGTCCTTTATTTAATGTTCTTTTAATAACAATACTCCCTTAGTTTTTTTACCGCAAACGCGTAAAGCAATAAACGTCAGATTATCTGCATGTTAAGATGCAATAAATCTTACTTCTAAAATTATTCAATCCGGATTCGTGGTTCATCCTGACCAACCCTAACCAGTTGCATATTACAAGCCGGGCATTCTCCGGGCTGATTGTATGTTTTATTGCCTTCACAGTTCATAGGACACTGATATTTGCCTTCTTGTTGGTCTTTACTTTTATGTTGATTGTTTCCGCCACATCCGCAGCATGAATTTATGTTATGTCCTGATGAAATATTTTCCTGTTCGTTCTGATTATTGTCTGCTGTTATCATACCATTGTTTTTTACGATCCCGTTCAATATGAATTTTAAAACTGTTAGTGATTTATCAGAGCTCAAAGTTGAATGTATTTGAGTAGAATAGTATTACATAGTTCTGAAAACAAATTACATAATTATCATATTCCAATCTGTAACATTTATCCGCAAATCCATACAATTACTAACCAAAAAAAACCGCCCTGCTTTGAGACAAGACGGCTTTTGAATATAGAGGAATTACTTCTTTACTGCATTGGTTTTTAATCCCCATATTTCTACGTGGGCTTTTTCATCTTTACTGTTGGGAAGTGTTTTGTAAACAAAAATTATTTTCTTAATGCTACGCTCTGAACCACCTTTCAAATCAATGGTACGGCTTTCACCAGGGGTCTTGATTTCCTGATTAATATTTACGTCTTGTTTGTCGCCACTTTCGTATGTTACTTCAAGCGAAACCAGATTAATTGGTGCTTCCGTAACTTTAAATTTTATAGTGGAGAACCTGTCAGAACCGATAACAGAAATTTCATCACGTTCTGTTTTAAAATCAACTGTTTTTTCGCCGATTTTGTGCCAGCCTGCTGCATCACTTACCATAACTGCTGGTGTTTGTGCACTCGCCATACCAAAGCTTCCGGCTATGGCAAGCAACATAATAATCAATGATTTTTTCATTTTCATGGTTTTTGGATTAAATTAGTTTTTAAAAATGCAAAGGTCACTCTCCTTAAACCAACCTATGTTATACAATTACGCGAATGATTTACATGATTCCCATATTTTTACTCTGAAATGCGGTTATAAATTGTCATTTAAAAATAAGGATTAATAGTTTCATCGAAACCAGGAATTATTTGGTTCTTCCACACATTGAATGGAAATTGTTTTAAAAAGTCAGAGGAGAGAAGGCGGAAGACAAAAGGAAGTGCTGATTTGAGGTTTGGTACTATTAATGGAATATACACGAATAAAGGCACGGTCAAAAAAATGCCTTCTTTCACAAATAAATGAAGTCTTAAGGGGAACTTCCGTCTTCGTCTTCCGTCTTCCGACTTCCGTCTTCCGTCTTCCGACTTCCGTCTACCGACCTCCGACCTCCGACAAAATAAATATACCCGCTTAATTAACAGGGGAACCAACTATTTAGATTCTTCTTCCGGAGGAACTTTTAATCCTGCTTCTCTCGCTTCGCTGATGCCAATGGCAATAGCCTGTTTCCTGCTTTTGACTTTACCGCCAATACCATTTTTCCCCGATTTTAAAGTTCCTTCCTGAAACTCATGCATCACTTCCCCGATTTTTTCCTGGGCTTTTTTCGAATACTTTGTCATAACATTTAAGTTTAAATAAAATTTAAACAAAAGTATCTTCAACGAAATCCAAAAGTGTTACATAGTTCTAAACAAATATTATACAATTACCTTATTACCCATTATTCGCTTGTTTCTTCATCTGATATTTGCATTATTACTGATAATTCCTGTACAGGCATCTTCCCGTACGAACAATTTGGGCTAAGCAATTCAATACTAATCACTTCGCACCCACTCAAGCAGTGCCGGATGTTTCCATAGCATATGGTCACCCTGAGTGAGGTCGAAGGTTAAGGAATACGCAGTCGGAAAAGGTATATCACAAAAACAAATTGCAGACAAAAAACCGGCTCATTCACTCAAATGTGAATAGAGTGTTTGCAGGAAAAGGGTCACATTAAATAGTTGGGGCGAAATTGTAAATTTATGCATATCATCAACCCATTTAATTATGTCATTTGTTTCTTTTTACATTTAATTGGAGTAGATTCATTTTCTCTATATCAGGAAGAAAAAGAATAGGAGTTTTGATTGTTTTATGTTCTTTTGCCTTGATGCAAAAGAACCAACTTAGCTAAGCGGTCTCATGAGCTCCTATAATAATAAGCAATGAGCGAATAAAAGATCAAGACTTTATAAAATTTCAGTAGTAGTTCTACGTCTGGTTTTTGCAATGCAACGCAAGCCGTTTACTATAAAGTAGATTTAGGAAATAAAGTAATATCTTCATGGTTCACTTCTGCATTGCTTGAAATGCCCCACGCTCATAAACCCTTCCCCGAACTACTACTGAAATTTTATAATGTCGGTCTCTACACCCCGAAAATCCTGCTGTGAGGCCAAATCGATGCCCCGAATTATTGCCATAAGTAAAAACTTTCTTTGCAGGGACTGGCATTATAAAAATGCGCCAGCAGTTCTTAGACAGAGGTATGTGCGGATGGCATGTGTGCAGCAATACACCAGCAAGGAAAAATGTCAGGATTTGTTGTACTCTTTCATGCCTTGTATTGCGAGGAGATACCTCTGGCTTAGAACCGCAAGCATTGTTATAAAGCCTTGATTTTTATGCACGTATTAATTGATTTTTTAATAGTGTGCATGAGAACGCTTCGCTAAGTTGGCTACTTTTTGATCAGGCAAAAAGCTAAGAGTTAATGAAAGATTTTCCGAATACCTCGACTTTAGTAAATGCCTTGAGCTTTTGTCTCAATTTCATTGATTCTTTGTGCACCATTCTCCCCAAAAAATGAATGTGATCCGAAAATATTAGCCACACGCGCAATAACTTAATGAAATCAGGACTTCCTGAAACGAAGGCCTTTTTTATTTTAAGGAATATTTAGTTTAAAGAAAACTGATGATGAGTTGGACAGTCGTTCTGCCTCATGCCATATTGAAGGTCTAATTTATTGACTATCTTTTGATTGTAGAGGAGTTGGAGTTTGGCTGTCGGAAGTTTTTAATCGTTTTTTTTGTTGTTCATAACTATGTCTGATTAAAAGCTTCTGTATTTCATAAAACTCATCATTTGTTACTTTGGAGGGTTTTTGTATAATTTCATCATATGTGTAAGATAAACCTGATATCCTGAAAAATAAATCATTGTAAATCTTAATAGTAACTCCTTCTTTTTCAAAGACAACATTCTCAAGATTCCGCCTTCTGTATAATTTCCCAAAGCGATATTCGTCAATTTCTTCGAAGTCTTCGTGAAATGAAAAGCCTTCAGAAGCTAAATCGGAAATTAATTTCTTTACAGATGTGCTTTGCAGGTCAGTCATTTTGTTTTAAAAAATATTTCGAAAATAAGGAATTATTGAATATGAGTTTCATTACTTCCTTTTGGATAGCCTTTTTTTTAGCGTTATTATCCAATTTATTAAAATAAACGGAGTATGTAAGTAAAAAATATTACCTTTAGCTTTTTGAGAAATAAGGGGTTAAATACTGCCCAATTAAAACAACTGTTATGAGTGAAAAAAGAGGCCATAATTGCGAATCACCCAATTTGGGCAAACTGCAAGCTGTTACAATTGATAACAAGACAACTATCTATATTGCTTTGGATGCCGATCCTGTTGAAGCAAAAAGTCGTTATTTAAAACGGATTAACCGTAAAGATATAGTACTATCATAAAATAAATTAAGGATATTTTGCAGGTGAAAGCATAAGGAATGCACTTGCTGAATTGCTATTGCTTTAAATCCCGGAATTCAAATAAACAAGTCTCTGGTTCGCGACTCCTAACCGCTTACCTGTTGATGCTGTCAGGTTGGCAAGTGCTGATCGGTTGCCCTTTCATAGTTGGAAGCAAGTAAATCATGTTCCCAGTGTTCGTGGAGATGTGTTAATTCTGGGTGGACCTATAACTGCATTGACATTGTTCTGGTTTGGGATTGCTGCTACACGGATTTCTTTATCAACCCTTGGATTTATTCAATACCTGTCGCCAGCATTGCAGTTGCTTATTGGTATTATTGTTTTCAGGGAGCCATTCAGTACAGCTTACCTGATTAGTTTCGGACTGGTTTGGATTGGACTCGGGATATTTACTTACAGCATTATCCGGTATATGCGGAGTAAAGCGGCCTGAAGCGTTATTTGCCAGAAACCACCTCAGGATTTTCTTCGTAAACCCTAATTTAACCAGCGGCACCAGGAATTCCGACACCCGGAAATTTATCTTTTCCGACTAAAATTTATATAATAATAAGGAAGTTCTTCTTCCGTATGATCTTCGCGTTCAATTGTTTCCCATTCGGTATGGTCAATTTCAAGAAATGTATCCGCATCGAAATCTTTTTGCACAATGGTAAGGTAAAGATGATCGGCTAAAGGTAAAAATTGCCTGTACACCGAACCTCCGCCGATAATAAAATTCTCATTTTCTGATTCCATTTTTTCGATGGCATCATCAATGGAATAAGCCATAGTGCATCCTTCGATAATTTCGCCGGGGATATCGGTAATTACAACACTTCTGCGATTTGGTAAGGGCCTGATTGGTAATGACTCGTATGTGCGTTTTCCCATCACAATGGTATGCCCGGTTGTAAGTTTTTTAAACCTTTTCAGGTCGGCCGGAATATGCCAGAGTAATTGGTTGTCTTTACCAATGGCGTTGTTTTGGGCAATTGCGACTATGATAGATATATTTGGTTTCATTGTTTTATAATAATAGGTTTTTGAATGCTGTTACGCAGCAGAAGTGGCTCCGTGTGCCTGTATTGGGCATGAATAGTATCATTACACTTTGATCAGAATTTATAAACTATGAACACAGAAACAAAAGTACAAAAAGTGCCTTATATTTAAGTCTTTTCACTTTGAGCTTCTTTATTTTCTGACACGTATAAATGTTTATCTTTTGAATTTTCTCTATTGACCCTTAATCCTATACAATTCCTTAAAAGTTCTTCACTCTTCACTCTTCATTCTTCTCTCTTCATTATTCATTATTCACCGTCATTCCGGGCAAAGCGAAGGCACACTTTTCACCAATGTTCACACTGCCACCTGTCCCTTTATTGCCGGATGAGGATCGTAACCTGTGAGTTCAAAATCTTCGTACCGGAAGCTAAAAATATCTTTCACATCAGGATTTATTTTCATTACCGGAAGCGGACGCAAATCGCGCGAAAGCTGAAGCTTAACCTGGTCCATGTGATTCATATAGATGTGTGCATCTCCAAAAGTATGAACAAAATCACCGGGCTGTAACCCTGTAACTTTTGCTATCATCAAGGTAAGCAAGGCGTACGAAGCAATGTTGAATGGTACACCAAGGAAAATATCAGCACTTCGCTGGTAGAGCTGGCACGAGAGTTTTCCCTCGGCTACATAAAACTGGAAAAGCAAATGGCAGGGTGGGAGTGCCATATCCCTGATCATTCCAACGTTCCAGGCACTGATAATAATGCGGCGCGAATCGGGGTTTTTACGGATGGTTTCAATTACCTGGCTAACCTGGTCAATATAAGTTCCATCGGCAGCAGGCCACGAACGCCACTGATAACCATATACCGGTCCAAGGTTGCCATTCGCATCGGCCCATTCATCCCAGATGGAAACCTTATTGTCGTGAAGGTATTTTGTATTGGTTTCACCTTTCAGGAACCATAATAATTCATGAATAATGGAGCGGAGGTGAAGTTTTTTTGTAGTAACGGCCGGAAACCCTTCAGCCAGGTTAAAACGCATCTGATAGCCAAACACACTAACAGTGCCCGTGCCTGTGCGGTCTTCCTTTTTTACTCCGGTTGAAAGTACATGGTTTAATAAGTCGTGGTATTGTTTCATGCTAATTTCGGATTTCGGATTATGAGATTTCGGATTTCAGATACGGAAATACCCAGTAGGTTCCTAAAACCTAATCCCCAAAACCAAACCCCTTACTAATTAATGTGCAACGCTTTGAATGGTTTTCGGATCATGCTTATGCTTGAAGAAAACGGCAAACAGAATGGCAACAACCAGCGCGTATATTGCAAAAGCGAGCCAAATCCCATGCCAGTCTTTTCCTTCGGCATGTGTATAGTATTTATCAATAACATATCCGCTTACTTTACTTCCTGTGAAAGCCCCGAAACCATTTGTCATCATCATAAATAATCCTTGTGCACTCGAACGGATTTTTGAATCTGTGGTTGTTTCAATAAACAGGGATCCTGAAATATTGAAAAAATCGAATGCCATACCATACACAATGCACGAAAGGATGATCATCCAAAGTCCATCTGTAGGGTTTCCGTATGCAAACAATCCAAAACGCAAAACCCAGGCAATCATTGAAAACAGCATTACCTTTTTGATGCCGAATCGTTTCAGGAAAAATGGAATTGTAAGAATGAACAGCGTTTCCGACATCTGTGAAATTGACATGATGATGGTTGAATATTTTACAACAAAGGAATCAGCGTATTGCGGGATATGTTTGAAATCATCAAGAAACGAATCCCCATACATATTTGTTAATTGCAATGCGGCACCCAAAAACATGGCGAATATAAAAAACAGCGCCATTTTATAATTGAGAAACAGCTTAAATGCATTTAATCCTAATTGCTCAATCAGCGGAGCATTTTTAGATATTGATTTCTGAGGCGGGCATTTTGGCAATGTAAAGGAATAAATACCCAACGCAATGGCAGCCACAGCCCCGATCAGAAACTGGTTGGCATTAGCCTTACTGCCAGTGAGATTAGTAATCCACATGGCCACAATAAAACCGATGGTTCCCCAAACCCGTATCGGTGGAAATACTTTTACCACATCATACTTATTGCTTTTCAAAATGGAATAAGAAATGGAGTTCGACAACGAAATGGTAGGCATATAAAAAATCATTGCCAGCAGAATAACATAATAAAGTGTGTCAGGATCATTCACTTGTGGCACAAAAAACAAAACCAACCCGTATAAAATGTGAAGAGCTCCATATAGCTTTTCGGTGTTTATCCACTTGTCAGCGATAATTCCTGTAATGGGCGGCATAAAAAGAGAAGCTATGGCAAGGGTCGAAAAAATTGCACCAAACTGTGCTCCAGTCCAGCCTTTGGCATTAAAGCAATAGGTACCGATTGTTATTAGCCAGGCTCCCCAAACAAAGAATTGCAGGAAGCTCATAACAGTTAAGCGAAATTTGATATTCATAGAGTAGTTTTTGAGAGTTATTTTGGGTACAATATTATGAATGAATGCAATTGCTGATTTGTGAATGATGAAATTGGAAAATGGACTTTTAGTGCTCCAAAAACTATTGAATGAATCATGGAAACCAATCGTTATTTTTATTCTCTTTTCCTGATTTCATCCCTGATCAATGACGCTTTCTCATAATCCTCATCTTCAATGGCTTGCTGTAATTCCACCTCAAGTTCAGCTAAGCTTAAACTCTGGAATGAAGATCGGATGTCGTCAACTGATAAATCATCAATGCTTTCTGTATTATGTTCATCCCCTTCGAACAGGATACCCGCCTGTGCCATAATTTCTTCCGTAGTGTATATCGGGCAATGAAACCTTATTGAGAGAGCAACGGCATCCGATGTACGCGAGTCAATTTCCTGCATGGTAATGCCATTATCGCACAGAAGCGTTGCATAAAAAATACCTTCATGAAATTTCGTGATTTGTACCTCTGTAATATTTATTCCGAATGTTTGAGCGAAATTAAAAAATAAATCATGTGTTAACGGGCGCGAAGGCTTCATCTTCTCAAGTTCCAGTGCTATTGCCTGTGCTTCGTAATGACCTATTACAATAGGTAACCTGCGCTTACCGTTGGCTTCGCCCAGCACCAGTGCATACGAATTCGACTGGGCCTGGCTATAGCTTAGACCCACAATTATAAGTTCTATTTTTTTCAAGGCAGGTTTGTAAGTAATTGCAAATCAATATTTTAAGTGGTAGTGGTAAACGTATTGACCCCAATTAATTAAGACAGGTAAAAATAGAAATAAAAGTTGAAACTCAAATAGAAAGGTTAATATTTTAGATTGGCCTGATTTTACTGCTATTGGATTACAAACTTCGTTACAATCCTTTTACCTGAACCCGTTATCATGGCTAAATAAAATCCTGGTATCAGCTCTGTAATGTCGGTCACTATTCTGGAGGAATTTTGTTTTATTACCCTGGCGATAACAACTTTACCATCAGATGCAATAATAGAGATCACAGAACCCGGAAGAAAACCTGGTGATTCAATAACCAAGAGATTTCCACTTGCGGGATTCGGATATACCAATATTTTATCAGGGTACATTTGTTTAACCCCGGTTGTTGGTTCAAGTGAGAACCTGCTTACAAATTTCCAAATCTCACCGCTTGCCGAAATATCACGGTTGGTGATGCCAATTCCTGTAACACCAACAGATCCGGGCCAGGTGTGCCCTCCGTAGATAATTTTCAGCAACATAGCTTCGCTGGATTTATCACATGGCGACCATGAATACCGTTTAACTGTAGAACCTTCAGCAACCAGGTCGGGCAAGTCTTCGACTAACGGAATCCCGGGACAATTGTTATAATTATTCCAGAACCCGAGCACCTGGTCGACTGATTTGTTTCCAAAACCTCCATTATAACTCACCACAAAATCGCTTGTACCATGAATATGCAGTACCGGCATCTGCCGTTCAGGCGAGCATAAATTGTAGGCACCATCAGTCATTGTACCTGCTACCGGGGCAATTGCAGCAATACGGCCACCAAGTTCACATGCAAGGCGGTAGCTCAGGAATCCGCCATTCGAAAAGCCGGTTGCATACACACGGTTCAGATTGATATTGTAATTTTGATGAAGAGTGTCAATCAATGCTGAAATAAATCCTGCATCATCAGCGGTTGATCCTCCGGAAAACCCGACATTCCATGCATTTCCGACCCCGTTGGGATAGGCAACAATAAAGTTTCCGGTATCTGCAATTGAGTTAAAGCCTGAAAAATTCATCATCGCCTGGCCCGTCTGAGTCAGACCATGTAAGGCAAGCAGAAGCGGAAAGGAATCACCCGTATTGTAATTTTGTGGCAGGTAAACAATCCATGAGCGGCTTATTCCATCGAAAATGAAGCTGCCATTTACCTGGGATTTAACAGAAACTGAAAGAAGGAATGACAATAAGAGGGAAATCAACAGTTTTTGCATAAACAGTATTTTATCAGATTCCGGAAAGTTGAAATTGCATTGCAAAGATTAACAAAACTCGTGCACAAAAGTTATCTGATGATCAAAATAGAATAATTGAATCTTATGTCCAAAAAGTAGTAGGTTGTTAGATTTAAAATCGTTGACCAGACTTCAGAAAACAGGCCGATGGTAAGGTTTTACACAGAAATAGAAATTGTAAGATCGCACCTAGTGCTTTGTGTTTTTATTTCAATGTTTTGTGCCAATTTGGTAGCTGAATAAAATTATTTGCAAGTATAGCTGAATGATATGGCATGTCTTTATGGTCTCTTTCAACCGATTTCAGATATACCTGATCTTCACTTCCTTCAAAAATTTCTCTTCCAGTGTTCTGCGGATTCGTTTTACTACAGTCCGCCTGATTTCAAGGTCAACCGGCAGGTTTGGATCCTGATGAGCAATATTGATGCGCGTTCCGATAATAAAATGGATTTCATCGCTGTCGAGCAACAACCTTACAATTTGGTCAGCCGGCCCTTTACCAAGTTTTAGCCGGGGCGAATATTTTTTTAGCAAATCAGACACTTTACCGAGTGTAAGAATTCCTTCGGTAACGAGATCAATACCTTCCATAAATGAAATGGGGGGTAGGTCGGGATCATCAAATTCAAAACTATCCACAATAGGTAATTCGAGTTGCCTGGAAACAATATCGCCGGTAGTTGCACCACAGATAATTTTTTTTCCTTCAAAATGCCTGACGGCCTCACCAAGAGCAGCATCATTTATTTCTTCGTATGGAGGACCGGTGCATAAAAGTAGCTTTCGCGGCTCGCGGAAATAGATAACAGCGCAGGAAGTATCGTCTTTTGGGTGGAAATTGTCATTGATATTTGCCATATTTACCACTTTACCAGCTAGTTGAGTTGCCGAAATGGTATGATCGGCACTTACAAGCTGATGCACATATTGTTCGAAGCCATCGCTGCCCCAGCCAAAAGGAAATTTCGGACTTCCCATTCCGGACTGAGGCACTCCATCTGAACAGATAATGATACGGTCTTCCTTCTGATGCCTGAAACTGCATGTCCTGAGCTCTTTCCCCGCATTTTTTTCCGAATCCATTATTATATACTCCCAGCCCGGATCAAACAGAGTATCTCCCCGCAGAATAATAGTCTGCGGATTATCATACTCCAGAATTCGTGTTTCACCATCAATATCAATATCTACAATAGTAAATGTTGAATAACTCATTTGTCGCTCGCTGCATACAGGCAAAGTATTCATAATGATTTCGGCAATTTTGCGAACATCTTTATGCTCTTCGGCAAATTTGAGTGCCATCGTTGCAGTGAGAGTAGAAAGCATGCTGGCTTTGACCCCATGCCCCATTCCATCCGAAAGCACGGCAATAATCCTGTTTTCTTCATAAATACGCTGCGAAAGGAATTTGTCGCCGCAAATACGCTCCAGGTCGTGGTTTTTCTGCACGGTATTCACTTCTACATAAAACTGTTCGTCACTCATCTTATTGTTTTACAGAATTTTATTGTTTTAATGTTTTGTTTCATGTCAAAGGTTACGTGTTTCAGGTTTAGTACAAATACAACTTTGAACGCCGCAGGCAATTGAACACCGCAGGCATTTAAACCTTTTAACTCTTCAAACCCGAAACCCTTCAAACCCGAAACTCTTCAAACCCGAAACTCTTCAAACCCGAAACCCTTCAAACCCGAAACCCTTCAAACCCGAAACCCTTCAAACCCGAAACCCTTCAAACCCGAAACCCTTCAAACCCGAAACCCTTCAAACCCGAAACTCTTCAAACCCGAAACTCTTCAAACC
>JBBQUX010000087.1:0-14623 GCA_038212135.1 Bacteroidales bacterium
ATTGCCCGTAGGGCATTAACATAAAAAAAGCTGTGAAAAAAACAAAGCTCAGCTCTACATAAGTTTTGAGGAAGTTAATCTGTAAGTTTCTCTAAGCACCAAGCACAACAAAAAACATTAAACAAAATAATAACAATTCTAATAAACATAAATTATGAATGACAATACTTCAGACGCATTGGGAATGATTGAAACCAAAGGCTTTGCCGCTATGGTTGAGGCTTCGGATGCAATGGTTAAAGCTGCAAAAGTTGAACTGATAGGCTTTGAGAAAATCGGCGGTGGATATGTTACCGCGATTGTACGCGGCGATGTTGCTTCTGTAAAAGCCGCAGTAGATGCCGGCGTTCAGGCTGCACAAAAAGTGGGTGAAATCGTTTCGTCGCATATTATTCCGCGGCCACACGCAAATGTTGATAGTGCTTTGCCACTTGGCAGGGGCAATACAAAGAAATAAACTGGCCTGCATTTTAAACGAAAACCACTAGCGATGCGGACTCATCCGCTTTCGTAACGATTAATCAATAAACGGAAACAATATGATATTGGCAAGGGTAGTCGGAACGGTAGTTTCGAGTCATAAGGCTCCAAAGATAGAAGGGATACGATTTTTGCTTCTCGAAAAAATTGATCCTGTTACGATGAAGGGAAAAAATGATTTTGTTGTATCCATGGATAGCGTGGGTGCCGGAACGGGTGAAATTGTATTTTATGTTTCAGGCAGCAGTGCCAGGTTTACCGCTGTAACCGATGGGAAACCAACCGATTCAGCCATCATAGCCATTGTTGATAATATTGAAAAAGATGGCAGTTATACCTACCAGAAAGGCAAATAAATTATGATTCTTGGAAAAGTAGTTGGCACCATCGTATGCAGTACCATTAATGATGGGATAAAAGGATCGCGCTACCTGCTGATTGATAGGACGGATCAGCACGGGACAAAAAAAGGCGATTTCCTTGTTGCTCTCGATAGTATTGGGGCTGCAAATGACGAACTTGTGATGGTTACTGAGGGTAGCCCATCAAGAGAAACCCCGCTTACTGTTAACAAACCGGTTGATGCTTTAATAGTAGGTATAGTTGATCTGATTGATGAAAATGATACAGTTGTTTACAGCAAATGAGGAGGTATAATTGGAGGTAATCGCGTTAGGTGCTTTGGAATTCAGTAGCATAGCCATTGGAATACTGGCGTTGGATGAGATGGTCAAAATTGCACCCGTCAGAATCATCGAAGCCCGTACCATGTGCCCGGGGAAATACCTTATCGTATTCAGCGGAGAAGTTGCTGCTGTTGAATATTCCTTCAATAAGGGTTTTGAAACAGGTAAGGAATTTATTATTGACAGTTTATTCCTCCCGCTGATCCACCCTGACGCAATGAGGGCTATAGGTAAAATTATTTTCACAAATGAATGGGAAGCAATCGGGATTATCGAGACTAACACAGTTGTTTCAGGCATCGAGGCTGCCGATCTGGCTGCAAAAACCGGAGATGTTAAAATTATTGAAGTAAGGCTCGCAATCGGGTTCGGTGGCAAATCCTATGTGAAACTCCTGGGAAGCCTTGATGCAGTGCAGGCCGCAATGGATGCCGGAACAGCAAAAGCAAGATCGAAAGGGCTGTTGTGCATGTCATCACTTATTCCACAACCGCATCATGAAACAAAACCTTTTTTCATGCAATAGTTCCTGAATATAAACAATTTGGCACTGATAGAATAACTTGAATAAGAATTCAAAAAGGGTAAGGATGAGGTTAAGGTTGAGTAGCTAAAGCCTTAGCCTTTACCACTATCTCAACCTATGCTGCATAAGAGGTGAAAATTATGGACAATCTGGAAGAAAATGTAAGGCAAATCATCGAAGAAGTATTAAATAGCATGGATCTTCACCCGACAAAGGATGAGGGTGTTAAAAATATGGGAGTGTTTACCAATATTCACCAGGCCATTGATGCTGCTGAACTTGCATTCATGGAGTTCGGTAAACTTACTCTGGAAATCCGTAAAAATTGTATTGCCAACATCCGGAAAGTATGCCAGGCCAACGTGGAAACCATGTCGAAAATGGCACAGGAAGAAACCGGCATGGGTCGGTGGGAAGATAAAGTTATTAAAAATGAACTCGGAATCCGTAAAACACCAGGTGTCGAAGATATTTCCCCCGAAGCCTTTTCGGATGATTTTGGCCTGACGTTAGTCGAAAGAGCCCCATATGGTGTTATCGGAGCCATAACCCCAAGTACAAATCCTACAGTTTCCATAATTAGCAACGCGATCGGAATGATTGCCGCTGGTAATTCGGTAGTTTTCAATCCGCATCCGGCTGCCAGAAAGGTCTCAGCTTTTGTTGTCAGTCTGCTCAATAAAGCGATTATGGAGGAAGGTGGTCCGGCAAACCTAATATGCTGTATTGCCGAACCTACCATCGAATCGGCTAAAATCCTGATGACACACCCCAAAATAGCTATTTTGACTGTTACAGGCGGGCCTGCTGTTGTAAAGGTCGCTATGAACAGCGGTAAAAAAGCAATAGCAGCAGGTCCCGGAAACCCACCCTGCGTGGTTGATGAAACAGCGGATATCGCAAAAGCAGGAAAAGATATAGTAGATGGCGGCGGTTTCGATAACAATGTAATCTGCATCTGCGAAAAGGAAATTATTGTTGTTGCCACGGTAGCTGACAGGCTGAAAGAAGAACTGAAGAAAAATGGTGCTTACGAACTCAATGAGGAACAGATTAAAAAAATTACCGAACTCGTGATTTCTGAACCCGGCGGCCCTGGAAATGAAGGAGCAGCCAATAAAAATTATGTTGGCAAAAATGCTGATTTCATCGCAAAACAAATCGGGCTGACAGTCCCGCCCGAAACCCGCCTGCTCCTTTGCGAGGTCGGAAGGGAACACCCCTTGTTGTGGACGGAGCAACTTATGCCTGTAATGCCTTTGGTACGTGTTAAAGATGTTGATATAGCTATTGACCTGGCCGTTGAAGTTGAACATGGTTTCCGTCATACGGCAATTATGCATTCGCTCAATATTGCCAAACTGAGCAAAATGGCAAAAGCCATGAATTGCTCCATATTTATAAAAAACGGACCCAGCTACGCAGGTCTTGGCCATGGTGGGGCAGGCTTTGCTTCATTTACCATTGCCAGTCCGACTGGTGAAGGCGTAACCCGTGCCCGGACTTTCACAAGAGAACGGCGATGTACGTTGGTGGATTATTTCAGGATTATTTAAGTTGTAAGAACTTAACAGTCATTGGCTAAAAGAAATTTGCTCATTAAAACTTGTTTCTATACATACATTATTTTATTTTGTATACCTTTGATTTATAATTTAATAATAAAAGAAAATGGGCCAAATTGACTTGATAGAATTGTCTAAACGAGAAAGTGAGAGAGTTGAATGGAAAGAAAATGTTGCAGATATTGAAGACGTTATCAAAACATCAGTAGCTTTTGCTAATGACTACTCCAACTTAGGTGGTGGCTATATTATTTGTGGTGCAAAAGAAGCAAAGGATGAACATGGGTTTCAGAAGTTAATTCAAACAGGTTTAACCTCTAAACGACTTAAAGAAATTGAAGGAAAGGTACTCTCTGATTTAAGAGATAAAACATTTCCTTCTGTTGTTGCACTGACTGAAGAAATCCCTTTTACTGAAGAAAAAAGAATTTTGGTATTTATAATTCCAGCAACAAGTGATGCGCATAGCTATCGTTCAAGTGGTAAAGATACTTCAACGTATTATGTTAGAATTGGAAGAGAAACCAGAGAAGCGAGAAATGGTATTTTAAGAGAACTGCTTGTCAAGAAAAACCTGATTGAGCATTGGGATAAAAGAATAAATTCAAACGCTACTATTGATGATATTGACTTTCTCTCTTTAAGAGAATATTTAAAGGAAATGTCGTTATGGGATACTAATAAAGCATTAGAAGATTATTTATCTGCTGCTGAGAGTTTGTCTAGCTTTGTTCCTCCATTAGCTGGGAAAGAAAGTTTATCAGGTATTTTAAAACCGCGAAATTTCTCTCTTTTACTGTTTTCAAAAGAGCCTTTAAAATATTTTTCTGGTGCATACACTGTTGTTTCTATTTACAAAGGATTGGATAGAAGTGAGCCCACGGCTGAAAGACACCAATTAACAGGAAGTGTTGTTGGGCAAGCAAGAAAAGCGATTCAAATATTGAATACTGAAACATATACGGCATTTGATAAAAAAGATAACTTGCCTAATCAATTAAAATATCCAATAAGAGCATTACAAGAGGCTGTTATTAATGCTATTGTGCATAGGGATTATGAAATTGAAGAGCCAACAAGGATAACAGTTTTCACAGACAGAATTGAAATACACTCTCCAGGGTCACTTCCACGAGCAATTGATAAAGAAAAATTTGTTATCGGAAAGGCAAATCCCTTTTGGAGAAATCAAGCATTAGCTTATTTTTTCAATAAATTACAATTAGCTCAAGCTGAAGGGCAAGGAATTCCTACAATTATTCGGACAATGAAGGAAGAAGGATGTCCTGCCCCAAAATTTGAAATAGAAACTGAAAGTGTTACTTGTATTTTGCCTGCTCATCCAAGACACACATTGATTAAAAACCTTCAGGAAATTGAAAATGATATTATCATAAACAAATATGAAGAAGCATATAAACGAATTGAAGACATTTTAAAATTAGATTCATATAATTTCAGAGCGATAGATTTATTGTGTGAAATCAGCAATATTCAAAACAAGCCAGAATTACTGTTTAACTTTATTACATCTTCTCTTGTTTCGATAGAGAAAATAAATCCATCTACATTAGTCAATATTGCTGAAACTATTTCTGCAATCAAAGACAATCTTAAAGTTGCAGAATATGCAAGTTTAATCAGTAAGTATGCAACAGGTGCTTCTCTTGAAGAGAAAGAAATTGAACGGGCTGTAATAGCTTTAAATAAACTAAGAAAAAGTGAAGAAGTGATTGATTATGTTAAAAGAATATTTATCGAAAAACCCTCTCTTGTTTCAAATATAGTTTTATTAGAAAATAAAGCAAGGGCTACTATGGATATGGCTAAAATTTGTATTGATACCGGAAAGAATTATCAGACTAGTCCGCATATGAAAGCCAAAGCTTGGGAAAGAGCAAGAGTATATCTTGATGATGCTGAAAGAGATTTGAAGATGGCAATTAATAATGCAAACAGTTTTGAAAAGGAATTTATCAACCGCGACATAGAGTTTCTAAATAGACTGAAAAGGATAGCTCAAAGACCAAAAAGATATTAACGGCGGACTTTAAGAGCTAAAATAAGAGCGGAGTATTGCAGTAGTGATTGATTTAGCATTTTGTGAAAATTATACTAACCAGTAATTTGAGTACTGCATAAACCCACCTTCAAATAGCCTCGAAAATTATTTGATTGAATAGAACAAATAATCAATAATAATTAACCCACACGCCCTCAGATGAAACTAGGTAAAGTAACAGGCACAGTCGTCAGTACCATAAAAGTTCCATCCTTCGAAGGGATCAAACTGATGCTGGTACAACCTCTCGACGAAAAACTTGAAAAGGTTGGCGACCCGATTGTTGCTTTCGATACCATTCAGGCCGGAGTTGGCGACCTTATTTATTATGAAACCAGCAAGGAAGCCGGCAGGGTTCTGCAAACAATTATGAATCCATGCGATGCCGCCATTGTTGGGATTGTTGATACTATGGAAGTGGAGGGTAAAAAATGATTCTTGCCAGGATAATAGGGAATGTAGTTTCCACGGTGTCGGAAGCAGGGTACGAATCAAGAAAAATCCTGATCGTTCAGCCTGTTGATCCTTCCGGTACATCAAAAGGATCATCTTTTCTTGCCATTGATACGGTTCAGGCAGGCATGGGTGATACCGTTTTAGTTCTCGAAGAAGGCGGCTCGGCAAGAATGATACTCAATGAGCCTGAGACTTTTACGATAAAAGCGATCGTTGCCGGTATTGTGGATCATATAACAGTGTAATTTTGCAGGCAGAACATCCCATGAGAAACCGGATTTACAGGTATTATTTGCGAGATTTTAAAAGAAAATATGTAATGAATACTGACGACCAGGTAAAGAGAGTTGCAATAGGTGCCGATCATGGTTCCTTCGATTCAAAGGAAATGCTGAAAGCATATCTCGAAACGGTGGGCTACAAAATGGTGGATGTTGGAACCTTCAACAATAAAGAGAAAGTGGATTATCCTGATTTTGCAATAGCCGTTTCCAAAAAAGTGGTAAGTGGCGAATGCGAACGCGGAATCATGCTCGACGCCGCAGGTATCGGTTCTTCTATGGTTTGCAACAAGGTTCATGGTATTCGTGCTGCACTCTGCTGGAGCCCGCAAACTATTACCAACAGCCGCGAACATAACAACGCGAATGTCCTCACCATGGGCACAGCACAACATAAGCCTGAAGATATCTGTGCCATGGCAGTTTTGTGGCTCAAAACCAGGTTCGAAGGCGGAAGGCACTGGCCACGAATAAATAAAATGATGTCATTAGAAAGAGATTAAAAATACTATGGATCAGAAAGAATTAATTGACAAAATTGCAAAAGAAGTCATGCAGCGGCTTAAAGAAAAGTCGGGCAATCAGGAAGTTGCAGGTCAGGATAGCGACCAGCCACAGCCGGCTGCTTCACGGATGTCACAAGCCGAACTGGCAGGATACATTGACCATACTTTATTGAAGCCTGAAGCAGTTGAATCGCAGTTTGAGCAACTTTGTGCCGAAGCGGTCAATTATAAGTTTAAATCAGTTTGTGTAAACTCATCGTGGGTGCCCTTTGTTGCCAAAAAACTGAGAGGTACCGGAATTGCAGTATGTTCGGTCATTGGTTTCCCTTTAGGCGGAATGGATACCCGCAGCAAAGCCTTTGAAGCCAGGAGTGCCATGGCGAGTGGAGCCACCGAACTGGATATGGTAATCAATGTTGGTGCATTGAAATCCGGAAATCTGAAATTAGTTGAAGAGGATATAAGAGCAATAAAAAGGGCTTGCCGGAGCACAACTATTTTAAAGGTAATCCTTGAAACAGGCTTATTAACGGATGCCGAAAAAATTATAGCCTGCGAAATTGCTAAAAAAGCAGGTGCTGACTTTGTTAAAACCAGTACCGGTTTTGCAGGTAGCGGAGCAACCGTTGAGGATATTGCCCTGATGCGCCGTATAGTTGGCCCGACTATGGGTGTAAAAGCCAGTGGAGGGATAAAAACGTCAGAACAGGCTATCGCACTTATACGTGCCGGAGCCAGCAGGCTGGGTTGCGGAGCGAGTGTTGCAGTGGTTACTGGTGCTGTTATTGGTATTGGTTACTGAAAATAGATGGAGCAAATGAACAAAGCCTGAGTGACAGTGAAGGCATGGGTAAAATAGAATATGCTTATTACAAATTAGCTAAAGAGGCTGGGATTGAAATGTCAGAAAGTACTTTGTATGAAGAAAATGATCGGTTTCACTTTTTAACAAAACGCTTCGACCGCACTGACGATGGTGAAAAAATTCATATGCAAACATTTGCAGCTTTAACAGGCATTGATTACAAAATTCAAAAGGCGGGCAATTACGAAACTTTGTTCAGGGTTATGAAAAGGCTTCAACTTTCATACAAACAATATGAACAGCAATATATAACAAATGGCGGGTGAAGTGCATAATTGAAAGCTCGTAACCCGTCCGCCTGTGGCGGATTGGTTAACAGCGGACCACTTATTATACCCTCAAACGATAAAATCTATTCCATTTTAATGAATGAAATATTTTTCGGATGCAAACCTTGTCCGTTCGTGAAGAGGTAGTTCATTCTGAGGTTTTTTTTATAGGTAAACGACCGCCTTCTTCCGGATATTTAAAGAATTGAGAACTTGACTTTTCAGGCTTTCCGACATGCACAGAATAGCTTGTTTATGAAAAATTCTGAAAATTTAACAGCCTTTTCCAGTTCTGATAAGTCCATAAAAACAACTCTTTCTTTTTCTTTCTATCTTTGCCCCTTCAATCTCAGATGATAAATTTTGAAAACTCCGGAACAAATAAAGCAGATTGCAAAGCAAACAATAGCCGAAGAAAGTTCAGCTATCGAAGGACTTATAAATAGTATCAACAACGATTTTGTGAAATGCGTTGAGCTTATCCTTCAATCTAACGGCCGGGTTGTAGTTACAGGCATAGGGAAAAGTGCAAATATTGCTGCTAAAATTGTTTCTACCCTTAATTCCACAGGAACGCAGGCTGTATTTATGCACGCTGCCGATGCTGTTCATGGCGACCTGGGGATGATCAGGCAGGAAGATATCATCATCTGCTTGTCAAAAAGCGGCAACACGCCAGAAATTAAAGTGCTTGTACCCCTTTTAAAACTCATGGGAAACAAACTGGTTGCCATGGTTGGCAATATCGAATCGTATCTGGCACTGCAAGCCGATGTTATACTTAATACAACAGTTCCGCGCGAAGCATGCCCTAACAACCTGGCACCAACTTCGAGTACCACAGCGCAACTGGTGATGGGTGATGCCCTGGCTGTTGCATTACTGGAATGCCGCGGTTTTACTGCCGGCGATTTTGCCAGGTATCACCCGGGGGGGGCTTTGGGAAAAAGATTGTATCTGCGTGTCGCCGATCTTTACATTATTAACGAAAAGCCTGTGGTTGAGCCTGGTACGGGAATCCGGGAAATTATTCTCGAAATATCGTCAAAGCGTTTGGGTTGTACGGCGGTAGCTGAAAATGAGAGATTAATCGGAATAATCACAGATGGAGATCTAAGGCGTATGCTTCAGGGAAATACTGATGTTACAAGCCTTAAAGCTTCAGATATTCTTTCGCCTCATCCACTTACAGTAACATCGGATGCTCTGGTAAGCGATGCCCTCGATATGATGCGTTCGCGGAACATTACTCAGCTTCTGGTTGTTAATAGTGGTAAATACCTTGGCGTGATTCATCTTCATGATATTTTGAAGGAAGGAATTATCTGAAAAGGATTTGAGTTTAGGGATTAGGTTAATGACAACTGGATTTGAGGAAATAGGTATTAACATTCAAATGAAATTATAGATAACATGGGTGAAAAAACTGATCAGTTCAATGAATACCGCGGTAAGATGAATGACCGGATTCTTTCGGTCGACAACAAAGTTATTAAGCGAATATTCAACGTCGATACCAATGCTTATACCGAAGGGGTTTTACCTGTCAAAACAAAGGAGTTGATGGGTCTGGTTGCATCGCTGGTATTGCGTTGCGACGATTGTATCAAATACCACCTGTTAAAGTGCAGAGAAAATAATGTATCGGAAGAAGAACTTTTCGAAGTAATGGGAATAGCTACACTTGTGGGTGGAACCATCGTTGTGCCTCATCTGCGTCGCGCCGTTGAGTTCTGGGACGATATGAAGGAATGATGTGTAGTTATGCCATTCTGTCCTTATCCTCACTAATGTTTTCGTTGCAGCATTAAAATGTAAAACATAAATCAAGGAACAAAATATTTGTTAAGCTTTGATTTTGTTCAGCATAAACACGGATGTGATTCAGGTCTTCAAATCTTTATCCACTGTGGCACGTGCTTTGTTTCGGGGTGAAATGTATGAATAAAAATTTTTTTTTAAAATCAGGTACACCGTTTATTGTCCTCCTGCTCCTTATAGCATCAGGTTCAATTAACTATTCCCAGGCTCAGGAAGCAACCAAAATCATGGGTATGGTTCGCGATGCGCAAACAGGTGACACGCTTCCTTTTGTAAGCGTATATTTTCAGAATACACAAATTGGGGCTACAACCGGTTTTGATGGAAAATTCTCACTCGAATCGCGCAAAGCTACCGATACCCTGGTGGCATCATACATAGGCTATACAACGGTTTACCTGCCCATACAACGTAATCGCTTCCAGTTGGTAGATATAAAAATGGAACCCGAACGGTACGAACTACAGGGCGTTGTTATTCGTCCCGGCGAAAATCCTGCCGAAGTGCTGTTGCGAAAAATAATTGACCACAAACCATTAAATGATCCTGATAAAGTTGAGTCGTTTCAGTGCCAGGCATATACAAAAATGCAGTTTGATGTAAATAACCTCACGGATAAATTCCGCGACAGAAGGATTATGGACCCGTTTAAGTTCGTTTTCGAACAGATGGATACAAGCGTAGTGAACGGCAAGGTGTATCTCCCGGTGATGATTTCTGAAACATTCTCTGACTTGTATTTTCGCAAGTCGCCACGCGAAAGGAAAGAAATAATCAAAGCATCACAGATCTCGGGGGTTGAAAATTCAAGTATGTCGCAGTTTGTCGGTAATCTGGCCCAGGATGTTAAAGTGTATGACAATTTCATTAACCTGTTTCAGAAAAATTTTGTCAGCCCTGTTTCAAACTTTGGATTGCTCTACTATAAGTATTACCTGATTGACTCCACATTTATAGGGAATAAATGGTGCTACAACGTCATGTTCAAGCCACGAAGAAAGCAGGAATTTGCATTTACAGGCAATTTTTGGGTTAATGATACCTCCTTCGCCATTAAAAAACTGGAGATGCGAATGATAGGTGATGCCAATATCAATTTTATAAACGATATGGTTATCTCCCAGGAATTTGAAATTACAGACAATGGACAATGGATGCTTACCAGGGAGCAAACCATTGCAGACTTTAATGTTGTGGAAGATGCGAAAATTACTATGGGATTTTTCGGCACACGCACAGTACTATATTCGAATTTTGATTTTTCGCCTGTACGCGATGAAAAAATATATTCGATGCCCAATAATATAATTGTAATGGACGACGCAAACCGTAAAAGCAGGGAATTCTGGCAAACATCACGGCCCGAGGCACTTACACACCGGGAAGCATCAGTTTACTGGTTGAGTGATACCTTAAAACAAATGCCCCTCTTTAATACCTACCTTGATGTAATTAAAATGGTTGCAACCGGGTATTATGTAAAAGGTAAATTTGAATGGGGACCCTACGCATCAACCTATAGCTTTAATCAGCTCGAAGGCAGCCGTTTCAGGGTGGGCGGGCGCACAAGCAACGATTTTTCTACACGCCTGATGCTTGATGGTTACCTGGCTTATGGTACCCGCGATCAGGTTCTGAAATATCATGCCGGATTTGTGTATATGCTGGGTAAACTGCCAGATCGTGTTCTCAGCGGTTCGTATAAATATGATGTGGAACAATTGGGAATGGCCGAAGGAGCATTCAGGCAGGACTTTATCCTGAATTCCATTTTCCGGAGGAATCCTCAGGATAAACTTTCGATGGTTTCCGAATACAAAGGGTCATATAAACACGAATGGTTTACAGGGTTTTCAAATACATTTACGGTTACCAACCGGAGTATATTCACGCTCGAAGGTTCAGGAATAAATTTTTATGATCCTGTTATTCAGGATTATACACAACGAACACAGATTACCACTACCGAATTATCGCTCGATTTGCATTATGGCTACCGCGAAAAAGTCTTAGCCGGAGAGTTTGAAAGAATTGCGGTAAGTTCGCCTTACCCTGTTTTTAATCTGAAATATTCCTTTGGAGTAAAAGAGTTATTTAACGGGGAATACGAATACCACAACCTTCGTTTCAATGCTTCACAATGGTTCAGTTTCCTTTCGGCCGGCTGGCTGAAATATTCGATAGAAGCAGGAAAAATATGGGGTACGCTGCCTTTCCCTCTTTTGAATATTTATTCCGGAAACGAGACTTTCTATCACGACGATTATGCATTTAACCTGATGAATTATTACGAATTTATCAGCGACGAATACGCTTCGTATCATGTTGTTTACCATATGCAAGGCTTTTTCCTCAACCATGTTCCTGTTTTACGAAAACTGAAATGGCGCGAAGTGGTTGCGCTCAAAGGTGCTGTAGGGCATACTGCTTATGGAAATAAATTTTACAACCTGTTACCTGAGAGGAGCTATATTAGCAAACCCTATATGGAAGCAAGTGTGGGGATTGAGAATATTTTCCGGTTTATACGTATTGATGCCGTATGGCGGTTATTTTATAACGAGCATCCCGATATTAAACCTTTCGGAATAATGGTTTCGATGAATTTTGATTTTTAACAGGATAGAGGGGATTGAAAGGATTGATGGGATTGAACATTCACCTTCAGCCATTTTTTACTTGGCTCAGTGCCCTATAAACCTGAAACCCTTCCAACCCTTCAAACCCTTCCAACCCTTGCAACCCCTTCAAACCCTTCAAACCCTTCAAACTCTTCAAACTCTTCAAACCCTTCCAACCCTTCCAACCCTTCAAACCCCTTCAAACCCTTTCAAACAAATTTTACTACCTTTACCGCCTCAACGTATTGAAATGATCCTACGTACAGAAGATATAGTAAAAAAATACCGCCAGCGCACCGTCGTGAACCAAGTTTCCATTCAGGTTGAACAAGGCGAAATTGTTGGGTTGCTTGGGCCAAATGGTGCCGGTAAAACCACTTCGTTCTATATTATCGTGGGTCTTATTAAGCCGCTTCAGGGAAAAGTTTTTCTCGACGACCGCGATATTACCCGCGAACCCGTTTATCGCAGAGCCCAGCTTGGTATTGGCTACCTGGCACAGGAAGCCTCTGTTTTCAGGAAACTTACTGTTGAGGACAACATAAGGGCAGTTCTCGAATTTACCAAATTGACAAAAACCGAACAGCGCGAAAAACTCGAATCGTTAATTGATGAATTTGGTTTAAATCACGTACGTAAAAATATGGGCATTCAACTTTCGGGAGGCGAACGCAGGCGTACCGAAATTGCCCGGGCACTTGCAACTGATCCTAAATTTATATTACTCGACGAACCGTTTGCCGGTGTTGATCCTATTGCTGTTGAAGATATACAAAATATTGTTGTTAAGCTGAAAGCTAAAAATATTGGCATACTCATTACCGACCACAATGTTCACGAAACCCTGAATATTACTGATCGTGCTTACCTTCTGTTCGAAGGTTCTGTTCTTAAATCCGGTTCAGCCGAAGAACTGGCTGAAGACGAACAGGTGCGTAAGGTTTACCTGGGAAGTAATTTCGAATTACGCCGGTAGTATTTCATTCGTTTTCTTGTGTTTTTCTGATTTCAGGAAATTGTTATTTAGTCATTTGATTGCTTTTGGTATATTATTCACAAATGGATGATTATCATTGCATTGGCACATTTCCCGGTTTAAAAAGTACAGATAATAAAATATATGCCAGTATTATAAGAGGAATTGCTGTAAAAGTGAATGCCGCAAATGAAATTACAGCAAATACTACCAGTATGAACTGTGCCTTGTTGTCAGCAAAATTCAGGTTTCTGAATTTAAGTGAGATCAAAGGTATTTCCGAAACCAGCAGCAAACTCATTGCCACTGCAATGCAGGCAAGTATGTAATAATTGTCGGTTATAAGGGTCATCCACGAAAGTGAATCGCTGAAACCAGCCTGCATTTTTATTAATGGCAGCGAACCCAGGAATAAAGCATTTGCCGGCACCGGCAAGCCAATAAACGAAGTAGTTTGTCGTGTATCGAGGTTAAATTTAGCCAGCCTCACAGCCGATAACACCGGGATTATCAGAGCAATCAATGAAAAGATGCTGATATACGATCCGGCAACCGGTGTATTCGGACTTGCCGCCATAAGCTGATAAATAATAATTCCGGGCAATGCGCCGAACGAAACCACATCGGCAAGGGAATCAAGTTCTTTCCCTATTTCACTTTTTACATGAAGCAAACGCGCTGCCAGGCCATCCAGGAAGTCGAACAAGGCTGCAATAAGGATGAAATACGCAGCATAATCAATGCGGTAAGTCAGGGCTATAATAATACCTGTGCATCCGCTGAAAAGGTTCAGTGTGGTTATAAAATTTGGAATGTGTTTTTTCAAAATAGGTTTGTTAAAATTAGCAAGGGGTAAAATTAACAAAATTGTTGACCGGTTTGTTCCTAATATGATTTCAAAAGTTCTCAGGACAGATTAGAAAGGGGCAGGATATTATTTTGATTCGCCAGGCTATATTGTCACCTGAAGAAAAATTTCTATTAACCTTGATCTTTTATTCGCCCATTACTTATTTTTAAATGAGCTCATGAGATCGCTCCGCTAAGTTCTTTGTTACTTTACTTTTGCATCAAGGCAAAAGAAAGTAAAACCAACCTGATTATTTACCATACTTTTTTTCGTATGATTCGTCCTTTAGGCTTGAAAAAAAAATATAAGAAAAAATGTGCCATACAATATTTAGATGCATTCAAGTTTCAGCACATCAAAATAATATTTAACATAGAAAGGAATTTGCTTTTAAATTTGCATATATCTGAAAAAGTCTATATTTTTGTTTATCTGGATTTCAGTCCCGGAGAAAGCAATAAAGCATCATAAATCCGGAATTCCCATACTGGCTTCAATTACCTTATTCACAAAGGCGTATCACAAAAAATAATCATTAAACTATGGCTGAGAATATTCAATCGCTGGGTTATCTTCTAAAGAGAGAGAAACTTGCCACATTGGCATCGGATCATTCGCTTCCTGAATTGCTCCTTGAGAGCCTCGAACCATTTCCCGGG
>JBBQUX010000088.1:0-14576 GCA_038212135.1 Bacteroidales bacterium
AAAAAGCAAAATTTAAAGTTCAAAGTTCAAAGTTTTTGGTCATACAAAACATTCATATTTATACCTTCAAGGAAGTTGTTCCCCAACAGATGTTCTTATTCTGCTTTAAAAATATTTTACTCTTTGAACACTCTTTTTGAATTTTGCTTTTTGAATTTTGAATTATTCTTTTTTGTTCTGGCTTGTCCAGGTTAGGTGCTATAGTCAGTAGGACTTCAATATCAATAAAAGAAAATCAGGAATAGGAACATTGCCCGTAGGGCATTAACATAAAAAAGTTTGTAAAGAAAATGAAGCTCAGCTCTTCATAAGTCTTGAGGAAGTTAATTTGTAAGTTTCTCTTAGTAACAATAGTCCGTTATTTTTTTTGCTTCACGCAAAGACACAATGACGCAATGACGCAAAGAATTGATTTTCAAGCATTTGGATAAACTGTTTTCATATCTATTTGATTTTCAGTATAATGCCAAAGTTTAACGAAGTATTGAGTATAGGAATCCAGATTAAAAAAAACGTAGTTCCTTGTTTTCCCGTAGGGAATAAACACCAATAGGATGATGAATATAGAAACACATTATTGTCCGTAGGACATTAATATTCAATATTTTATGTTAATCTCCTGACGGGGAAAGGGGGTTTGTGGTTGTAATTTTTTATTGAGATAAATTAATTTGGTAATGTGCATCGGTTATGAACCAAAAGGCAAGTTAAGTTGCAATGGCTATTGTTTGAATAGCAGGCAAAACGCATATAGTCAGCATATATTAATTTCCTGGGCTGACCCTGGCCATCCGAAAGCTTAATTGCTCAGGCAACTTTCATTTCGTTTTCATTCACAACAATAACTCTTCTTTCAATAGGATCTGCATTCCTATTGTGACTCATCCCTTCGAAACCTTTCAGTTCGTTAAGAAGTTCCTTCAAATTTACGGTTGCGTAAGTCGACGAATGGTCAGACATGGCATAAGGGATAACCAAATCTTCTCCATGAATAATTGAACCACACGAAAAAATAACATTGGGCACATACCCTTCCCTTTCCGATTCATTGGGCATAATCAGGGGGCTTTTTAACCTTCCGATTTCCTTTTCAGGGTTATCCAGTTCGAAAAGTGAAGCACTGATAACACCTTTTTTCATCGGGCCGACTGCAAATGTAATCACCAACCAGCCGTCTTCCGTTTCAATCGGGGAACCGGCATTCCCTATTTTCAAAAGTTCCCATGGATATTTAGGCTCCTGTATAAGTTTAGCTTCGCGCCAGATATTTATATTATCCGAATAACTGATAAAGTTGTTTACTCCATCGGGGCGGCAAAGCATAGCATATTTCCCGTTAATTTTACGGGGAAATAAAGCCATTCCTTTATTCCTGACAATTTCGCCGTACATAGGCAAAACATTAAAATGGTAAAAATCGGTTGTCTTTATTAATTTCGGGATTATCGTTGTGCCATCATTTGCAGTAATAGAAGCATAGTAGGTTACTTCCCCGTTATCATCCGTAAATTTTACAAAACGGGCATCTTCAATACCTTTTTTCTCTGCTGAGGAAATCGGGAATATGACCCTTTCGGAAATGGCCGAATCAATTGAAAAATCAATTTCATAATGAGTCGAAGCCAGCCACATCATTTGATTGATAATCATTTCGGTGGATGAAGGCAACGTTTGTTTTGCCTCTTCCAGGCATTGCTTTAATTCGTCATAGGTAAAATTATCTCCTGATTTTTCGAGGATCACAGCTGGCGTAATGTCATTTTCAATATCCTGCGCTTCACCCATTTTCTCCAGGAAAATCTGTTTATTGTACACACTCTGTTTGATTACATCAGCTTCGGCCAGCATTTTGCCTACCGGCTCCAGAGTGAGATTATTATCGCGGTCAAGGACTCCTGAACGGAAAACAATAGACGAAATATGCCCCTTTCCCGTAGCCCTGAAACTGATAATTACCCTTTTCTCATCAGGCCTTAATTCGGATTGATCGGGATCTTCCATGATTGACGGATTATAGAATGCGGCCGATTCAATTGAATATTCCAAAGTAAAACAGGAACCGATAAGTGCCTTGCGGGCTAAACTCAGGTCCTTCACGTCAATCTCAAGATGTTCAAATATATGCGACAGTTTCTCAACCTGTTTGTCAAATATCCGGGTAATATTCCTGTGCCTGGTCGAAAAATCTCTGAGCAACGGATTAATCGCATTTATCACTTCAGATTCAGGCATAGCCAGAACTGATTTAACAATTTGGATACTCCTGCTTTCGCTTGTAGATATAAAACGGGGAATTATCCGGCTGGGATCAGGTTCAAACAGCGAATTTTTTCTGATTACTTTAACGTGCATTGCGGTGTTTATTTACTTGAATGGTATCAATAGTTAATTGATGTCCATCGCAATAGTAACTGCCTTGAATTGGAGAAAGGCAAATGTAAATTAATATTAACATCATTACACACTATACTACTGAATGTTATAAACGTAAGATTGTTTATAGAATTGGATCTGCTGTTAATTTAGCGGGTAAACTGAAATTGTAGGATGTCGGAAGACGGAAGACCGAAGACCGAAGACGGAAGACCGAAGACGGAGGACGGAAGACGGAAGACGGAAGACGGAAGTCGGAAGACGGAAGTCGGAAGACGGAAGACGGAAGACAGAAGACGGAAGACGGAAGACCGAAGACGGAAGACGGAAGACCGAAGACGGAAGACCGATTCCAGATCTTGTAAAATTCATAGATCCTTGATGTCTTTTTCTTTGGAACCTGGAAAATTTGGAACCTGCAACTTAAAACCTGGAACCGAGGATTTAATATTTGCCAGATATATCCTTTTTTTTAGAATAAAACACAGTTTTACCTATCATGCATAAACAAACATTCGCACCGGATTCAGCACTATTTTCCATTGTTTCCCGAAGCCTTCAGCACATCAAGCAATTCCCTGAGATTAACAGTTGCGTAAGTCGATGAATGGTCGGACATGGCATATGGGATAATCAGGTCCTCGTTATGGATCATCGAGCCGCACGAATATATCACATTAGGCACATATCCTTCCCTTTCGGTTTCATCGGGCACCATCAAAGGAGCCGTAAGCCTTCCGATTTCCTTCGCCGGGTCATTGATTTCGTACAATGAAGCGCCCAGGGTATATTCCCGCATCGATCCAACTGCATGGGTGATAACCAGCCAGCCATCCTCGGTTTCAATAGGCGAACCCGCATTGCCGATTTGTACCAGTTCCCAAGGGTACTGGGGTTGCTGAATAAGTGTAGCTTCGCGCCAGATATTTATACTATCCGAAAATGCGATATAATTATTTACACCATCAATCCTGCAGAGCATGGCATATTTACCATTGATCTTGCGCGGAAACAAGGCCATCCCTTTATTTTGGGCAATCTCGCCATTAATAGGTAATATCCTGAAGTTATAAAAGTCCTTGGTACTGATCAGCTTGGGCATTATAGCCATTCCATCGTAAGCGGTATAGGTAGCATAATAGGTTATTTCGCCATTTTCGTCAGTAAATTTTACAAAACGGGCGTCCTCAATTCCTCGTTGCTCAGTGGCCGAAATAGGAAAGATAACCCTTTCGGAGAGTGCTGAATCAATTGAAAAATAAATTTCGTAATGCGAAGAAGCCAGCCACATCATATGGTTCATCATTTTTACCTGATCTTCTGTAAGTTGCGGATCTTTCCTGGCTGCTTCGAGGCTCTTCATCAATTCGCCATACGTAAAATTATCGGGAAGTTTATCTAAGATAAATGCCGGAGATATCGTCTTTTGGGGAACCTGTTTTTTGATAATTTTATCAACAATTACAGGGGGAATAATATTTCCCTGGTCAGGTTTTTCATCGTGTTTGTCGAGTATTGCCGGCGAAATAGAATTACCCTGTACACGTAGTTCCAGCAGTTTTTTACGAAAAGCTTTCTTATCGTAAACATTCCTTTTAATAACATCGGCTTCAGCCAGCATTTTACCAACAGGTTCCAATGTGAGGTTGTTGTTTTTATCAAGAACGCCCGAACGGAACACAACCGAAGATATATGCCCTTCGCCGGTGGCCCGGAAACTGAAAATTACTCTTTTTTCACCCGAACGTGTTTCTGACTGATCAGGATTTTCGACAATTGACGGATTGAAAAACGCTGCTGATTCAATAGAATACTCCATAGTAAAATAGGAGCCTATCAGTGCTTTCTGGGCTGCGCTAAGGTCCTCTTCATTCACTTCTATTTTGTCGAATATCGGAGCCATCTTGCTAAAATGCTTCTCAAATATCTTTGAAATGTTCCTGTGTCGCCTCGAATAGCCTCTCAGTAACTGGCTCATGGCAATGTTAATTTCTTTTTCGGGCATGGCCAGTACTTTGCGAATAATATCAGCCGACCTTTCGTCATTTACATAAAGAAAGCGGGCGATTACCCGGGAAGGATCCGGCATAAAAATAAACTTCTTACGGGTTACTGCTACTTGCATGGGATAAGGTTTTTTGCCGATTCTCCGGGTTTTGATAAACTTTCATTAGCAAATAAAAGTTCTGCTTTAAACCCCTGAAGGATACAGATGAATTAAGATTTTTCTGATTTCTACGAAAGTAACTCATTTGAAGCAAACATTTGCTTTTTCAGCGTATCTATTGCTGATCAAAATAGCAATCTGGAATCTGGAATTTGGAATTTGGAAGCTGGAATTTGGAATTTGGAATTTGGAATTTGGAATTTAAAAAAGTGAATTTTTATCCCCGTCCCCTTGCTGTCTGTATTCAAAAAAGAGTATCACTTCCTGCTACCGTAATTTAGGACATGACTTTGCAGGCAATAATGGCTGGTAAAATTAACCTCTTCCAAAACAACTATAAGATTTCTCTCCGAATTAGTAAATCATTTAATGATTTCAAATACTATCAACTAAAACCACAAAAGAGTTACAAATTCAACCTTATCGGTACAATGGATACCAACCGGAATTATTCAATTCAGGCTCCTG
This sequence comes from Bacteroidales bacterium, assembly GCA_038212135.1. GTDB lineage: Bacteria > Bacteroidota > Bacteroidia > Bacteroidales > UBA4417 > UBA4417. The sequence continues at coordinate 5,009 of JBBQUX010000088.1, forward strand.
TCCTATTTTTAAACTGCAGCAGGAAGTGAATACCCTGTGTTTAAAAACTGGGTCAAAATTACTTCAGACCGAAACAATAAATCTTACACAATTTATAATAAATTTTACATTATTTACATGTTTTTCCTGCGCAGGTATCGGCAGCTTCCTTCTATTCTCAAAATCCAGCCTCTTGCCCACGCACACCCCTTTGCTTCGGCTCCGCTCAGCAGACGGAAAGGGAAAGTCCTCGCGCACAAAAGATTGAGTTTTGCCTGCCCAACCTAAAGTTAAAGAAAATGAGCATTTTTATGTAAATTGACGAGTTTTCCTATTGAAACTAAATATAGTTGTGTCTGAGAAATCTCTCAAATAACTTATATAAAAATGTCGTATATTTGTTTATCATAATAAATATCTCCTGAATCCTATATCAATTGAAGCTCTATATTAAAAATATGGTTTGCACCCGATGCAAAATGGTCGTGAAATCCGAGTTGGATATACTGGGATTGCATCATACCACTATAGAATTGGGGGAAGCCGAAATTATGGAAGACTTGACAGCAGAACAGTTGGGATCACTCAATATTGCTCTGAAAAAGGATGGATTTGAACTGATTGATGACAAAAAAAGTATATTGGTTGAAAAAATAAAAACTACTATAATTCAACTCGTGCATTATACTGATGAGCAAATTAAAGTAAACCTGTCCCATTATTTAAGTGAAAAACTCAATCACAATTACGCGTATTTGTCAAATCTTTTTTCTGATGTAAGAGGGACGACCATCGAGAAATTTTACCTGTCGCATAAAATTGAAAAGGCAAAAGAACTATTGGTTTACGATGAACTGAATCTCAGCGAAATTGCCAATAAGCTTCATTACAGCAGCGTGGCTCACCTGTCGAATCAATTTAAAAAAATGACCGGGCTCACCCCTACCCACTTTAAGAATCTGAAAAGCAGGAAGCGCAACACGCTGGGGAACCTGTAAATGATGTAAAATCTTTCCGGAATTTTGTAATAGTTTTTGTTCCATATGGCCTCACCTTTGTGGTGGAATTTATAGTACCAATATACGTTCCCATACCAATAAGTTTAATTAAAAAAGAGGTTGTCTTAAAAGAATGAACTGACTTTACTACCGACTCTTTGCAGACTCCACAAAAAAGACAGGCCTGGGTGGCCCTCAACCTGACATTACATTACTATTACATTGTCAAAATTGAGCAGCATTACTCCGTTTGTCGTAGCATAGTCATTCTTTATATCTGAAACAGACTTTTAAGGCAACCTCTTTTTTATTCTATCAAATCAATAATTCCTCGCAAACAGGATCCGGCTTTACCTTGTACTTTCGAACTGACAACTGGTAAAAAACTCAAGGCTTAACCAAAAATATTTGTTTTTGAAACCATTCAAATAAGCAATACTCCATTCCGGCACTATCTGCGAATTATTTTTAGCAAACGGATACAGTGAACATTAAATCTTAAAGGGGAATTGCGCGCACTGAAAGTATAAGAGTATAACGGCTGCATTGTAAATGTATTGTTAAACCAGGAAGTCCCTAAAAGTAAACAGACCAATGGCTGAACATAAAATATTCATTAAAGGCGAATGGTTTCAGAAATTGTTGAAGCGGCCATATCCCGGCCGGAACAAAATGAGCAATGTGTGAATGATGTAAGATTTCATCTGAATTGTGTAACGCTTCATTAAATAGCCAGATATACCTTTGTTGCTGTAATTGGTAGTTCACAAAACAGAATTAAGAATACCAAAAACAACAGCTTAAAAACACAATTAAACAATTAAAAAAACTTAAAGTTATGGGAAACTTACTTTACATCATCGCAGTTATTCTGGTCATTGCCTGGGCCATTGGATTTTTTGCTTACAGTGCAACAGGCATTATTCATATTCTTCTTGTCATCGCACTTATCGCGGTAATTTTCCGCGTAATTCAAGGCAGGAGAGTACTTTAAACTTAACCAATTAAAAAACAAAAATCATGAAAAAAATCACATTTGTTGTGATGGCAATATTCTTGTCAGTCGCATTTTACCCGCTTCATTCAGTTGCTACACCTGCCAAAGATGCTACGCCAACTTCGTTAGTTGTTAAAAATCCTACAGAATCAATTGAGTATAAAGCACTGTTAGCCAGGCTGGAAACTATAGAAAAACTGGACAAATCGGATTTGAAATCCGCTGAAAAAAGAGAACTGAGAAAAGAAGTTCGTTCCATCAAGAAACAACTTCACGAAATGGGTGGTTATGTGTACGTTTCAGTTGGTGCACTTATACTTATCGCCCTGTTGCTTATCATCTTATTATAAACCACTAAAACAGAAAAAATGAGTGCAGGAAAAGTATTATTAGGCGTTTTGGCCGGAGTCGCTACCGGAGCCATATTGGGGATTTTACTCGCCCCGGAAAAAGGATCGGATACCCGGAAAAACATATCGAAAAAGGGGAAGGACTACTCGGATTCACTGAAAGATAAATTTAACGAATTTAAAGAAAGCATTACCGAAAAATTTGAGAAGGTAAAGGACGATGTTTCCGGTTTTGCTGAACAGGTGAAAGATAAATCAGCAGAAGTGAAAAAGGACGTGAACACCGCCAGAAATTAATTGCTTTTATAGCATACTAAAACCCTTGAAAAACATCGGATGCGGGTCCTTATCTCATGCCTGACTCTGATGTTTTTTTTATTTTACATTCATTTTACACACCTTTATCAGGTTCCGGATTATTAATCTGTATTTTGATTCTGCTTTACCTGAATAGAATTCAATATGATTTTTCAGTTTTTAACCCATTCAACAGAGGTTTTAAAATGAAAAAACACTATGTTCCCTCAGCAGATCAGGATCAAAGCAAGGTAAAAACATATTGATTTTTGATTTTAATACAGTGGAACCATAATCGTCAGAAAAAAAGAAATGAACACATGCCTGAAATGACAGAAAAAGAGTTCAAAATTCCGTTTTACGCGAAAACAACCATCTTTTTTTTAGGGCTGTTTACGCTGATAGCAATGCTGTATATTGCTCAAAGCATTATTGTTCCTATTGTTTTTGCTTTAATTATTGCCATTGTACTCCACCCTGCTGTAAATTATTTGGTTCGGCTGCGAATAAACAGGGTTGTAGCCATAGTAATTTCACTGCTGATCACTATTTTGCTGATTGCCGGATTAGGTACGCTTTTGTATTCGCAGGCTAGCAAGTTCAGCGAATCATGGCCGGCTTTGGTTGACAGATTTACCCAGGTATTTAATCAATCCATCACCTGGTCGTCAGGCTATTTCGATATTGATCCAAAAAAAATCCATTCCTGGATCACGGATGCCAAAGATGAACTGCTCAATAACAGCAGCTCTGCAATTGGTCAGACAATTATTAATGTAGGCAGCGGACTGGTGGTCGTGTTTTTAATCCCTGTTTACATCTTTTTAATCTTATTCTACGAACCACTTCTGCTCGATTTTATCCGCAATCTTTTTGGCACTGAAAATCAAAGCCAGGTAAGCGAAATAGTAACCAAAACCAAAACTGTAATACAACGTTACCTGGTCGGGTTGTTCATTGAAGCTGCAATAATTGCAGTACTGGAAATTGCTGCTCTGTTGATTCTGGGAATTGAATACGCAATAATGCTTGGCATACTGGGTGCCTTGCTTAATGTAATCCCTTATATCGGAGGACTTGTGGCAGTTGTGATACCCATGATGATTGCCCTGGCTACCAAAGATTCAGCCTGGTATGCGGTTTACGTACTGGTAATATACTATATCATACAGTTAATTGACAATAACTTCATCGTTCCAAAAATTGTGGCGTCAAAAGTAAAGATCAACGCGCTCTTTTCAATAATTGTGGTAATAGCGGGTAATGCGTTATGGGGCGTGCCCGGCATGTTTCTTTCCATCCCGCTGCTGGCAATTATTAAGCTTATTTTCGATCACATCGAAGGATTAAAACCCTGGGGATTATTGTTAGGCGACACCATGCCTCAAATACTTATAATCAAAACCAACCCGCTTAAACGTATAAAAAAGAAACCCAATGAAAAATACGGATAAAGGAAACGCACGTAATCGTGCTGTTAATGGTGAAGTAATTGGCAATCCTGATTCGAAAAAATCCATCAGGGGAAGTAATTATTCGGGTATGGGTTATCATACCTTGAAAAGCCCGATCTCTCAAGCTGAAAGATGGAATATGCCTTTTGCTGATCCTGAGTTTGAATATGAGTCGCAAAGCGAAGGATTACACTGAAATGACCGCACTATGCTGTATTTACCCGGGCTATTGCCCAATTGTTAATTAAAACCAAATGCTATGAAAAACAGAACCTTTTCCGCTCCGCTCAACAACGTAATTCAATATAATACGCTGATTGGGCTCAAAAATAAAGAACTCACGGGAGTTAGCCCAGCGATAAATTTTCAAATAAGCAAACCGCAACAGACTCCTGTCCTCGCTGAAATATTAGTTATAACCTCATACCCTCCGAGGGAATGTGGTATAGCAACCTATTCGCAGGATCTGATAAAGGCACTTAACAAGCAGTTCAGCAAATCATTGTCAATAAAAGTCTGCGCCCTGGAGTCGGGCGAAACAAGTTATACGTATCCCAATGAGGTAAAATACGTTTTAAAAACTTCAATAGCAGCCGATTACGAAATTTTGGCTTCAAAAATCAATTCCGATTACCTCGTTAAAACCGTGTTTATACAGCACGAATTTGGCTTTTACAGGGAACAGGAAAAGGCTTTTTTACAGTTTATATACAACCTGACCAAACCGGTAGTTATTAATTTTCATACAGTCCTGCCCCGTCCGGATGAGCAATTAAGAGCTAAGGTCAGGAGCATTATAGCTGTTTGCGAATCCATTGTAGTAATGACAAACACATCATCTGATATCTTAATCAGTGACTATGGCATACCAGGCGAAAAAATATCAGTTATTGCCCATGGTACGCATTTAGTACCCGGTATCAGCAGGAAAGCATTGAAAAAGAAATACGGGCTTTTGGACAGGAAAGTTCTTACAACATTCGGACTGCTTAATTCAGGAAAGGGAATCGATACAACCCTCGAAGCATTGCCTTCCATTGTAAAAACATGCCCTGACGTTATGTTTCTTGTAATCGGGAAAACGCATCCCGAGGTGGTAAAAGAGGAAGGCGAAAAATACAGGGAAATGCTCGAACAAAAAGTAATAGAATATTCTCTTCAGAATAATGTACGATTTGTAAACAGCTATTTACCCTTGCCCGAATTGCTCGAATATTTGCAACTTACCGATATTTACCTTTTTACCGCCACCGATGTTAACCAGGCAGTGAGCGGCACTTTTGTATATGCCATGAGTTGCGCCTGCCCCATTATTTCCACACCTATACCTCACGCCAAGGAATTGCTGACAAAAGATACAGGAATAATTTTCGATTTCCGCAACCCGCAGCAGTTGGCAGATGCCGTTATCCGTTTATTAAAGAAAGATAAAATACGAAAAAATATGAGCATTAACACTTTGCAGAATATTGTTTTTACTGCCTGGGAAAACTCAGCCGTTGCCCACGCCATGCTTTTCGAAAAAATTACTGCCGATAAAATCCTTACTCACTTCAATCTCCCTGAAATAAACCTGAGCCACCTCAAGCTGATGACTACCCAAACTGGTATTGTGCAATTTTCAAAAGTCAACCTGCCCGATATTAAAACCGGTTATACGCTTGACGATAATGCGAGAGCCATGGTCGCTATGTGCATGTATTTTGAATTTACAGGTGAAAAGAAGATTATTCCCGAAATAAAAAAATATCTCCATTTTATTAAGTTTTGCCAGCAACCCGACGGCGATTTCTTAAATTATGTAGATAAAGAACTCAAATTTACCAGTCAGAACAAAGATGTCAACCTCGACGATTCCAATGGCAGAGCTGTGTGGGCATTAGGATATTTAATATCATTAAAAGGTCAGCTGCCTGCAGAAATTATTTCTGAAGCCTGCATTATTATTGACAAATCATTGCCCCATATCAGCACAATAATATCTAGCCGGGCAATGGCTTTTGCAGTTAAAGGGCTGTATTACTACCAAACGAAACTAAAGTCATTCGAAAAGCTCATGCTCATAACAACACTTTCCGACCGCCTGGTTCAGATGTACAGGCACGAATCGGGAGTTAAATGGGAATGGTTCGAAAGCTATCTTACCTATGCCAACAGTATACTCCCCGAAGCCATGTTATACACCTGGCTGCTGACAAATGATACTAAGTATAAAGATATCGCCATTTCATCACTTGATTTTCTGCTGTCGCGTACGTTTAATAAAAACGGGATCGAAGTAATATCAAACAAAAAATGGCTGCAAAAAGGAAATGAAGCTGGTTTTGGAGGCGAACAACCTATCGATGTGGCCTACACCATTATGACGCTAAGTAAATTCTACGATGAGTTTCATGTCGAAGAATACAGCAGGAAGATGGAAAAAGCATTTAACTGGTTTCTTGGCGACAACCGGCTGCACCAGATTATTTATAATCCCAGTACCGGTGGTTGTTACGACGGACTTGAGGATACCCATGTTAACCTTAACCAGGGTGCGGAATCTACTGTAAGTTACCTTATGGCCCGATTGACCATTGAGAAGTATAAAAAATAAGATTGTGATACCTGGCAGCAGCTGAGATATGGCAAGTTTAAGTGAATGGTTTAAATTTAAGCTGACTGTTTATCCCTTTTAATCAAGTGATTTAGTCGTAATTAATTGGAAATGTTTACTTTATTTGTAATTAGTAAATTTGGCCGCAAATGCCAGCATATCTGTTAATTAGTGCTTATAAGAAAACGAGTCTGAAATTAGTTTTGCCCACGCTTACCCCTTTGCTTCGGCTTGGTTCGATTTGGTTAGGCTACGCTCACCAGCCTGCGCTCACCAACCTTCGCTCGGCAGCGGGAAAGGGAGAGCCGTCGCGCACAGGAGATTGAGTTTTGTATACCAAACCTAAAAGTAAAGAAAATGAGCATTTTTACGTAAAATGATGCGTTTTCTTAGTGGCACTAATTAGGGTCTGCTGAAAAACAAAAATCAAATGTCTTAGTGTTTTCCCGAAGGGAATCACAAATAGAATCACGATTATGAGTACAAAATTGTCCGTAGCACATTAACATTCAATGATATATGTTAATCCCCTAACGGGGAATCTGGTTTGTTGCTGTATTTTTTTATTACTATATATCCCCTCACGGAGAAAAACAAATCGGTAATGTGCATGGTTTTTTTACCTTATGGCAGGTTATCCTTACACCGGTTGTTTTTTGTTCAGCAGGCAAAGTATAGATAAGCTGGTGTTTTGCGTTACGCTTATCCTGCTGTTCATTGTCATTTCTGGTGAAGCAACAGCTGTTATGAAATTTCTAATAGGACGCTCCTTTCAAAGCAAAATTTCCTATCCGGGGAAAGCCGGGAGTAAACGCCATCTTTTATGGTAATCATGCATCGGAGCGACTGGCCTTATAAAACAGGAAATGGTTTTCAAGGATGGTTTTTAGTGCGTGGGGCATTTCAAGCCATGCAGATACGAGCCAACTTACCAAAACAAGGATAAGGTAAAAAATCAACATGGCGAATGGCTTGCGTAGCGTGGCAAAAACCTGACGTAGAAATAGCCATGATGAGTGCTTTAACTTTAAAAGTCAGACTTATTTATCATGGCGTATCCGATATGACCCGTAAAAAAAAGAAATGACTTATTAAAAGCTATCCTGTTTTATAAAGCCTTGAATTTTTATTCGCCCCTTGCTTATTTTTAAAGGAGCTCATGAGATCGTTTCACTAAGTTGTTACTTTTTTTTTTAAAAAAAAAGTAAAAGAAGAACTTGTTAAAAGTGCATCTTTAAATCTTCAACCACACTAATTGTCAGAAGTCAGGACAACATAATCTTTCTTTTAACACAAACTGTAAAATTTGAACAGTCTGTAAAAACATGTGAATTATGTAAATTTTTTATTTATTTGTGTAACAAAAATAATAGGAAAGGGTCTCATTTTTGCACTCTGATAAACCCTTTAATAGCTGAAAATGAAAAACCCATTTTACATCCTTGTTTCACTCACCCTTGTTGCAAGCCTGGTATTTACGTCATGCGGTCCAGGTAAAAAGCTGGTGGCATCGCGGGAAAGAGTTGATAAACTACAGAAAGACAGTGCCAATACGCATAATCAACTGAAAGATTGTTACGGTCAGGTTACTACCCTGAAGGAAGAAAAAGCCCTCCTGCAAAATGAAAATGCTGCCGCCCAGAATAACCTTAAGGCAATAAATACCCAGTCAAAGATGACTATTGCCGACCAGGCCATCCGATTACAAAATCTTCAGAACCTGATACAGGCACAGAAAGATGTAATGAATAAACTAAAAAATTCGATAGCCGACGCGCTGCTGAATTATACGGCTGACGAACTGACCGTTTACATAAAAGATGGTAACGTTTATGTTTCGATGCAGGAAAAACTGCTCTTCAAATCGGGCAGCGATGTGGTTGACCCTAAAGGGAAAGAAGCACTTGGTAAACTTGCCATGGTTCTCAAAAATACGGCAGACATTACTGTATTAATTGAAGGCCATACGGACAATATGCCTATTAAAACAAATAAATACAAAGATAACTGGGACCTCAGCACAGCCAGGGCAACCTCCATTGTTCGTGTTTTAACCAAAGACAATGCTTTTGATCCAAACCGTATTACTGCTGCAGGAAAAAGCAGTTTTCATCCTGTAAAAGGAAATGAAACCGCCGAAGGACGTGCCGCCAACCGCAGAACCGAAGTTATCCTATCGCCTGACCTGAAAGAACTCTTCAAATTACTGGAGTAATAATGATTGAAAGGAACATATATCCTTTTAAAACAAAATTCCTCCAATCAAGAGGTGAGAGGACTGGAGTGAGAAATGCAAATTTCTGACTTTGGGAATTTCATCTCTTATTTTGCAGTTAATCAGCTACAAGGTGCAAAACGACAACGCTCAGATGAATCTTTTAAAGATGAGTATCAATTAGGTTCAGGCAAAGGTTGATGTTAAGGTTAAGAAGTGCATAAATAGTGTCAAAATAAGAAAACGAGTAAAAATGAGTTCTGCCTGTGCACATCCCTTTGCTTCGGCTTGCTTCGGCTTGCTTCGGCTACGCTCACCAGCCTACGCTCACCAACCATCGCTCAGCAGCCGGAAAGGGAAAGTCCCCATACACAGAAGATTGAGTTTTGTATACCAAACCTAAAATTAAGGAAAATGAGCATGTTTACACAAAATGATGAGTTTTCTTACTGACACTAAATAGCCATAGCTATATAAGATCATAATTTTTTAAACAGCATAATTCCTGAAATATGAGCCCTGTAAGGCAGCAAAAAAAAAGATTAAGATCGATCTTCCCCTCCTCAACCTCAACCTCAACCTCAACCTCAACCTCAACCTCAACCTCAACCTCAACCTCAACCTCAACCTCAACCTCAACCTCAACCTGCAATATCTCCGACAACTTACCTTTTCACAATCT
>JBBQUX010000089.1:0-14457 GCA_038212135.1 Bacteroidales bacterium
AGCTCCATACTTATTATTTAAGCCCGCGCTAACCACATTGTTATAAAATTTTTCGCCTAAATCGTAATAAATAACAGGAATTATTTCTTTTCCAACAGTGTTTACATAACCCATTTTATCCCCTATAAAAACCCTGGCAAGTTTTACATCAGGCAAAAACTCACTTACTTCACTGTATTTAAAGGGAATAATGGTTTTTCCGGTACTGTCGATATAGCCCCATTTCTTATTTTGATAAACACCAACAAGACCTGCTGTAAAATTTTCCCAGGCAGCTTCATATATTGGCTTAATAACTACTGTGCCATTTGAGGATTTAAAACCATATTTTCCTGATTTATCCTCAAATCGTGTTAAATTCTGAGCCTGGGAATTTACTAATCCTGCTAACAAGAAAAGTAAAAGGATTTGTTTTTTCATAATTTGTTTTTTTTATCTGATTTTCAATTGATCATGAATAAATAACAGTTCTGGTAGACTGGTATTTTGTTCAGTGGTCTGGACGACTGATACTTGAATTTTTATGGCTTTCCCTGAACAGGTTTTTCGAAAAGCTTATCGCTTAATACGCTGTTTATCTTGACGTTGGTTCTGAGTGTAACGACCTGTTTATTGGAATCCTGGTCAACCCTGATCACTGTTAAAGGGATTTTTATACCGGCAACCGAAGTATAATCATCATACAAAAAGGTAAAGGATTTCATACTTGTATCTTCAATAATTTTTGTTACCAGGTTAGTAGTGGTGTTAATATAATAGGTGAATGTGCAATCCATAATGTTGCTCCCGGGGGGTGTTATTTTAATAATGTACGACGTGGATGCATCATCCATTCCTGAATATTCAATTTTACAGCCAAGCTTTTCGGCGATCAGAATATAGCCAGGCAGATAATTGCTGAATTCGTCGTCAATTATGGAGAATCCATTTTGTGGACTTATAGCTCCGTCATCAAAAACAACCCAGCCCTTATCACCTGAAATAATAGTTAGTTGATTCAGTTTATCGTTTTCGAAGTATTCCTTTCTCCATTTGCCGGGAGTTTTAAAATAAAATTTGGTAGTTCCTTTTGCATATTTATTGTCGGATGTGCTTTCGAACTGAAATGAGGTAACGGCATCCAGTTTTTGTTTCCCGCCGATGGCTGCGATATGCTTATTAATTATTGATTTTACATCCTGTGAATAGGAAGCGTTCGAGATAAGTATCAACAACAGCAGAATGGACATGAATGCCACTGTCAGACTGGTTCTCTCAGGCGCATTACCTACCTGTTTAGGGTTGCCTGTGAATAAAGAAATTTTGGTGCTTGCACGATTTAAAGGTTTCATATAAATGGAGTTAGGGGGAAATTAACGTTATTAAATTTTACTTTTGATTAAATAAATGTATTTCACCTGTCAGATCTGTAGTGAAATTTCAAGGTTGAATGCATTGCGGGTCTAATAATTCGTCATCTTTCCGATAGTAAATTGTATCCAGTTGCTGGTATAACTGGATGATGCCCCCATCTGGTATCCTGACGATCCATTATAGTTATCACCCGAAAGCGTTTTGCCCAGTCCAATCTGTATGCCCACATACGGAGCCCAGGTTTTATGGCTGTCGGACTTTGCGAGGCAGTATTTAAGGTCGAAAATATTTACATTGAGATAGTTTGGCTTTGCTTTCATAATCAGAAATTCACCGTAAAACTTCCCGTATCGCCCAATGCCGCCCCAACTGCTGCTGTTGCCGTAAGGCTTAAGTGTGCGACCCGAATTTCCTTCTATCAGGCTTCCGTTGTCGTAGCGTATGTGACCGTTTTCGCCAAATGTGGCATTGGCATGTGCTACGTAAGTGTATTTAATGCCCAGGTCGAGCTGAGGCAGAAACCGGTACATTGCCGCCAAACCAGCATCAATCCCAAAATTGTACCAGAGGGATTTATCTGTCGTTTCGAACTGGCTGACCTGATCATACGCCGACGCTTTATCCGTAAGGTATCCCATTCCTCCCTCGAAGCCTACTACATCCACAATCCTGAATTTTACATCCGACAGAGAATTATCCTCCCCGAAAAGCAACATATCCAGGAAAGACCACTGGATGCGGCCATTTAGGCCCATACCCAGGTTGTTGTGACGGTTGTATAACTGGTATCCGTTGGAAGTCCAGTCCTCCGATTGTTTCGACCACGAAAGCTGAGGGCCGAAGTTCATCTGCGTAAAGCCCCAGGGCGCTTTTTGTGCCTGTATAACCATTGGTGCCACTGACAATATAAAAAGCATGGTCAGCATCAAATAATTACTCCGTAAGTGTAAATTCCTCTTCATAGTTATAGTTTTTAGCTTAAACAGCTTAGTAGTATTTTGAGCTAATACAATGATTCTGAAATCTGTTAATTGCCTTGTTTCCAGCCTCGAAATATATTTTATAGCAATCGGACGGCTATTGAATAACCAATTTCCCGGTTTCCCAAATACCCACTTTGCTGATCAGTTTATAGGAGTATAATCTTTCCGGCAACATTCCACCAGAATACCATTCATCCTTAAATGAATAAAACGATGCAAACACTTCAATTTGTTTCCCCTCGAAATTATAGCCCCCAGTTTATTTTACTATGGTAACTTCACAAATGCTGGTAGGTAAAATAAATTTTACAGTTTTATTTTCTGATATAAAAGCACTTTGTGATTTTGCCCACAGGCAGTTGAATAACAAGAAAAAAAACGCTGACATTTTCATGTTTTTAATATTTACCTGTTGTTAGTGAGGCAACATTTTATTTTAAGAACAGTTTAAATACATGGCCACAATCATAACATGCCTGGTAATCGTTGCCCTTGCCTCCGCAATAACTGGAAACATAAGTTGTGCTTATCACTTCGCCGGATTTGATGGAAGCTTTTTCAAAGCCTGTCATTTCGGTGGTTACATTTGGAATGTCGTAAGTAAATACCACCAATACATTAATTTTATCTCCTGATACATTTTTTGTTTCCACAGTAACTTTGCATCCCTTTTTTGAAGCAGATAACATCGCTCTGCATTCAACTTTTACTCCATTTGGAAATTCACCTGACTTCCATTCTGTCCATTTATCAAAAGCGCCATTCTTATCAAATTCTCCATTTAATGAAGTGACGACTTTTTGAGCATGTACACTCAAGATCAAGCCAAAACAAATCACCAATAATCCTACTAATTTCTTTTTCATATTCCTTTATTTTTTTGAGGTTAAGATACAGAAGCAATCGATTTGAATACTGCCAAATTAATTGCTAATACGCAGGTGCGCAATCACCAAATAGTAGTAATTTGAAATGAAATGAATAGAGCGAAATTATTTGGGGAAAACCTTGTTGATTGCGTCGGTGCGCGAATTCACCTGTAGCTTTTCGTAAATATTGCGGATATGGGTGCGGACAGTTTCGGTACTTAAAAAGAGCTTGTCGGCAATTTCTTTATAACGCAATCCTTTGGTGAGCAAATCCAGAATCTCTTTCTCGCGATGCGAAAGCTTTTGTAATTCAGTGTTATGACCTGATGAAAAAGAGCTGACGATTTTCCGGGCTATATTGCTACTCATGGGCGAGCCGCCTTTGTGGATATCGACCAAAGCATCCAGGATTTTGGAGGGTTGTGTGGTTTTTGTAAGGTAGCCGGTTGCGCCTGCCTTAAGCGCGTTAAAAACTGACTCGGAGTCTTCGTACGAAGTGAATATTAAAAACTGAGTATCTGGGCAAAGTGGTTTGAGTTCGGTAATACACTCGATACCCGATTTGCCGGGTAGGTGAATATCCATTAAAACAACATCCAGACCGAGCAACGGTATTTTTTCACTGGCTTCTTCGGCGGATTCGAAAGTGTGTTCGCATACAAAACCCTCGCTTCCGTTGATAAGCATCGAAATGCCATCCCGTATCTGCTGTTCATCTTCAACAATACCTATTTTTAAGTTCATGCTACAAAATTAAGCCTGGAATCCGTTTTTAATTTACCACTTTAGTAGTAATTACGATTTGAGTATTTTTGCAAGAGGAATAGTTACAACCAATAAAGTGCCTCTTTTCGGGTGGCTTTCCAGCTTAAAAACGCCCCCGAGGGATTCGATTCTGGTTTTCATATTACGCAATCCATTTCCGCTATCCGCTTTTTTGCCCGGAATGCCTGCACCGTTATCCTTTATGGAAATATAAAGCAATTTGGAACAAACAGATGTTTTTATGCTGATAGTGCTGGCATGCGAATGTTTTACTATGTTGTTCAGGGATTCTTTAACAGTCATAATAATTTCGCGATGACCCTCCTTTGTGATAGGTGATTGGGACACATTGCCGGGAAAGGTTAATTTTAATTCAGCCGGAAAATCTTCGAGATAATCCGAAGAGTATTCGCGAATACGCGCCAGCAAATTAGCCAGCGTTGTATTTTCAGGATTCAGCGCCCATATGAGATCGCGCATATTGTCGACCAGTTTTTTTGCTGTTTCGGATATAGATGCCGCGCTTTTTTTGATTTCGGGAATTTCGTTCGGGCTGTTCACTATTAATTCACTTAAAAAATTGATTTTCGATAGTTCGGAGCCAAGCTGATCATGAATGTCTTTGGCAAAACGCAGTCGTTCGTGTTCTTCGGTTGCTTTTACTACTATTGCTTTCTCCAGAGCCGTTTTCAGTTTTTGCTTTTGTGCAGCATAAACAACCACTATTGATAGTAGAATAAATGTTAATACAGTGAGGGCAATAAGTATGTTTCGCATCCGGATCTGGTTTGCTTGCTTTTCGATTTCATGCGTTTTCGACAAAGTGCTCTGTTTTAACAAACTTATCTGGTTTTCCTTTTTTTCCGATTCATATTTTGCAGGCATTTCAGCCAGTTGCTTGCTGTATTCAAGGGGCTGTAAACTATCCTTATAATGGTATGCCAGTAATAAGTTTTTATACGACAAATCCGGCTTTTTCATGGAAGCATAAATCTCGGAAAGCGATTTATAGCAATCCATTACGCTTATTTTATTGTTGATATTTTGGGCAAGAATAAGTGCCTTATTTATATAAATGAGTGCTTTATCATACTGTTTCAGCTCAGCATAAATATCGCCTAACTGTTGCAGCGTGGCTGCTTCAATAAGCTTATAATCACTTCCATGTATAGTTTTAAGTGTTTTGTTTGCATACTCAATGGCCAGGGAGTGCCTGCCTTCTTCCAGGAAAATACGGCTTAAATTGGAATAGCATATGGCAATTCCATTGCTGTCGCCCAATAGTGTGAAGTTTTCGAGTGCTGTATAATAATGATTTTTCGCACTATCGTCCATAACCAGCATATAATAAGCATTACCAGAATGCAGCGATGTGCCGGCGATTCCCGGTTTATGATCAATAGATTTGAATGCAAGATAACTCTCGTGAAAAGCAGATGTGGCTTGTTGGAACAATTGCTGCGACTGGTATATTTCGCCCAGGATATCCAGGGACCAGGCTTTATTCTCCTTATTGCCTGATTTTTCGCTGGCAATCACCGCCTTTTCGTAATATAGACCAGCCTTTTTTATATCACCTTTTTTAATATACACTTTTGCCAGCAGGTTATATTCTGCCGAAATAAGATCAGCAATTTTGGCTTTCGAAAAAACACGGATTGCCTTTTCGTGAAAATAGATGGCAGAATCATACTTCCCCAGATAGTAATAGCAAATTCCGTTTATTGAATATATTTTCCCGATGCTTTTGGAGTTATTGGATTTTAACGCTAAAGGCAAAATTCCTGTAAGAGTTGTTAAGGCAACTGAACATTTATTGGTGTTTGCCTGCACAAGGCTTATAATGCAGTTGCTTTCGACGATTGCTGTCAGGTAATTATTCGCGAGAGCTAGTTTATGTGCCTGCCGGGCAAAATGGCTTGCCGAAGCAAAATTTAAGTTCATATTTTCCCAAGCTAAACCGATCAGTGAATCAATTTCTTTAACAACCTGCCTGGGTTTATTGGGAATAAAAATAGCGGGTTTGCCAGCTATTGAAGTAGCAGAAACTAATAATATTGAAACAAAAAGTGATATAAAAACGATTCTCGACATTATGTTTTATAGTTTTTAATTTTCAACAGAATACCTAAACTATTTTCAACGCATCAAAAAAAGAACTGTACCAATCCTGATTTTACAGGCATCTGTTGTATCGCAGATCTACCTGCTATTTCAGCATTCTGCTGCAAAAAAATGACAAAAAAGTACTGTCAAAAACCAGTGCCTCTTCAATGATGTTTTTTGTTAACATCCTCTGATTTTTTGTGCAATCAAAAGAAGTAAAACCATTCTGCAACTTACATTGGTCAATAAAATAAACTATTTTCCCACAAAGCTCCGCCAGTGGCTATCCTCCTTATAATCGGCCAGAACCAGCGTGAGATTTGTACTTGTATAGGCGGATAAAAGAGCGTTCAGCTCCTGTTTTAAAACAGCCAGGCTATTTGCGATAAGATCGGGCAGAAATCCTTTCTCACCAAGATCAATAACCATTTCCATGGAAACAAGGCGGCCGATTACTTTTCCTAATTCAACAAGCTTACGCTGAGGCAACTGGGTATCAAGGTTAAAGTTAAGGATTTCTTTCAGGTGTTCGGCCGACTGTGATGTAAGCGAATAGTTTTTCAGGAACTGGAAAAGATTGGTTTCTTTGGCCTGTTTCATCAGTTTCATCACTGATTCCGAAATCTGAGCGTACAAAATATCATTTGATCCCTCAAAAATGGTGAACGGACGGCTGTCGACTATAGCGCGGCCTGCAATATGGTTGCTTTTATATGCCTTTGCGCCTACAAGCTGGAACAATTGCTGCGCGGCATCCTGCATCAGATCAGTGGCAACCGTTTTAAAGGAATTGGCTTTGATGCCCTGTGGCGACAGGTCTTTTTCAACACCTGCATTATCACTGCTGTGTGCACAAATAGCCGACGAAATGGTAAATGCCGACTGAATGCTGGCCAGCCGCTGCTGAACCTGGTCGTAATTGAAAAGGCTTTTGCCGCCGACAAACCGGGTTTCGCAATGACTGATAGCTTCGTCGAGCATACGTTTAATAAAACCGTGAGCCATAGCAGGAATTTCCATCCGGCTGCGATGTAAGGTATCGAGCATCATCGAAATACCTGTAGTTTCAGGTTCGAGGTGGTACAAATGTGGAATCTTTACATTTATTTTGTTGCGCCCGTAAGGGATCATGTACAATCCAAGGTTTTCGAAATATTCTTCCACTTCGATAATCTGTCCGGGCTTGTTGTTGTCGCAGATAAAGAAATCGATGTCGCGCATAAGTTCACCACTGGCTGTTCTTCTGCGCGCGGTAAGTAGCCAGTAATCGGCCCAACCGGTAAGACCAGCCCAGTGCTTGGTTCCTTTCAGGTGATAATGATCCTGCTCTTCGGTGAAGTATGTCCTCATATTCAGAGCATCACTGCCATGACCAGGTTCTGTGATCATGAGTCCGCCCATTTTTTTGTCGGTGATAAAACCTTTGAAAACGGGAGCTTTTACTTTATCGTTGGCGTATTTATTTACCGGCTGCAGAAACAGAGCCCAGTTGATACCAAAAGTCAATCCCAAAGCCAACGATTCGTACGATGCAGTCGAAATTATTTCGATGCCTTCGTGTGTATGTGCCCCACGTCCCCCGTATTGGGTGGGAATGAAAGCAGAAAACGGTTCGGCCGAAAGCAGCTCACGCATCACAAACGGAGGAAGGCCGCGACGGGTTTCCAGCTGATTGATATCTGTCCTCTGGTGAAAAACAACGTCTAATTTATTTCTGAAATTTTGTAATAATTCTAAAAAAGGCAGGTGCGAAAGTGTTTTTTGCTGAGCTTTCTCAGCTATCTGTTCTGAAAGGTCCATTTGATTGATTAAATCGGAAATTAGTGCTGAATGCAATTCGGCTTTGGGAACTACCTGAATATCAAGTGATTTAGATATTCTCCCAGCAGAAGGATATGTGTGCGTCACCAAATAAATGAGAAGAACCGTAAGACTTCAACTTGATAAAACAAAAATGAAGGAAGATTGTTTAATGCAGTCTCTTGAAAACCTGATATCACAAGGACAAAATACGATTGTGATGCTTTTGTGAAGTTGTTTTTTTCTCTGACGATTGCAACGATTACCTCAGGCACACCATTTTTATTACTTCCGAATGACCACCTGCTATGATCCTGCAATAATAAATGCCGCCAGGTGAAATATCTTCCTGCGCTTTGTATGAAACCTTATAGGATCCCAGCTGCTGGTATTCATCAACCAGTGTGGTCAGCTCCCTGCCCAAAAGGTCATATACTTTCAGTTGCACATACAGCACTTCAGCCAGTTGGTAGGTTATAATTGTTTGCTGTGTGAATGGGTTGGGAAAGTTTTTGAATACAGATATTTCCATTGCAACTCCCTCGTCGATGCCAAGAAGCGAATCGTTGTTCAGGTTAAATGTGGGATTCTGAATGACGAAAGCCCCGGTTCCGTTAGGAACCCGCGCATAACCTTTGTCAGCCGTTTGTGGCCCGAAAGCTATTTCTTCAATTTTTGTTCCGTCAGGATAGGATAAAATTACACTCTCACCACTGGCCGAAAGTTTAAAATCGGCATGTAAACCTTCCTGTTCCAGGTCTTCGTCGGCCCAAACGATAAGGTAGCCGTCAGGAGCAACGGTAGTCCCTGCCGGAAACTGCCATTTCAGAAGGTTCGAATAGGTATCACTCATATACAGGTTATCGAGGCTCAAAACATTCGCGGTGTTGTTGTATAGCTCAATCCAGTCGGCATAATCTCCTGTTGGATCAGTAACTGTTTTTGTGTTTTGAGCCATCAGCTCATTTACAACCAGGTCGCCGGGATTCAGGATTGTGATAAGTGCATAAACAGTATAAAATTCATGCTCGGCCCTAACCGGCGAAAACATACCGGCGTTGTTATTTTCGGCATAAATGTAGTACTGCAAAAATGTATTGCTCATAAATACGGAGGCACCGTAAACATTGTCGCCGGCAGCACCGTCGCCGTGAGCACCATCATCGTACATCAGTGTTTTGGTAAATTTATCTTCAATAGCATTTCTGTGACCAAGATAAACGGAAGCCGTATTTGTATTAAGCACTTTTGCAGTAATGAAAATACTTGTATTCAGTTCAGGATTGGTTACGCCGGGTGCAACGTCCGAAATGGATGGCCTGGTAGTGGTAAAATCAGAAAGTGCCGTCAAATACGTATACCTAGCATCCATCAGTTTTGTGATCCCAGGTGCGGAAGTCATTCCTGCAATTACATCGTTATTCAGATTACTTTGATATTGTAAGTACGAAAAAAACTTGTTGGGATCGGCCTGAACAGAAGCATTGATAATCAGCTGCAAAGCCTGGGCAGAGGTATAGTAGCTGTTGGTTGAAAAATTTTCATTCAGAATTGTATACAAATGCGCCAGGTACATTTTTTTATACGTTGGAACCGACAGAAGTTTTTGCACCAAAGGCCAATTTGCATCGCTGGCATGCAACAGGTGTGTCATCTGGCTTTTGGCTGTTGTATTAGGTAACTGGATGGTTCCGGTCTGGCTGAAAGTCCCGAACGACTCGTTAAAATCCCACAAAATGCTTGCAAACCTCCCGTTATCATTCTTATACAGGTAATAATTCTGGGTAAATCCGCCGATATAGCTATCCAGGTTCACCAGGATATTATTAAAAGCGATCATCCACAAGGCCCTGTCCACATCCAGAATTGTTTCAATCCCGATGACGTTATTTTTGAGGGTATTGCATAAATTAATCAGGTCGGCCCAGCCATAATCCGAATTTATTTCGTAGGCTGTGGAATAACTGGCACTGTCGCTTCCTAAATAAACCAGGTTTGGCTTGTGAACTGATCCGCCCGGACCCGCACCGCCAATGGGATTGCATTTGAAAAACGCGTTATCGTTGGAGTAAAAATGATTGTTTACAAACTTTTTTGAAACAGATTCGGAGCTAACGTACAAACCAATCAGGTTGTTGTTAATGGTAACATTGGCATAGTTGGATAGTGATGCGTCCATATAGTCCCTTAAAAGAGAATACGAAAGCACCTCGCGCACGAACGAAGGGTCTTTGGCGGCATTGCTCAGTTTTATGTCTGTGTAACCTTGGTAATCCTGTTTTTTATAGGTATCGAGTTCAATATGCAACGGGTTTTTTGCCTGGTTGGCATTGTAGGTGCTGTTGCCTTTGTATTTCACGCCCACGCTATCGAACACCATCCCGTTAATGGAAACCGATTTAGCCATAATATAACCTTCACTCCCGGCTTTTGCCGTATCGAGCTGGTAATCCCAGTTGCTTTGGGTAAATGTAATCGAAATGTATTGTATAGTATTGATATCGTAAAATGATTGAGCCTTTGTTTTACTTATGAATGCCAGGTTAAATATCAGTGTAATAAATGCATATGTAGAAATTTGCTTCATGTCAATTTTTGAATTGGGTGTGTTTTGCTAAAAGTAAAAAAATCCGTGAAAACTTTGACGGTTTTAATTGAAAAGGTTTAAAAAAGCGGATTAAGATATTCGCCTGTTAATTAAAATAATGATAACGCTAATTTAAATTACAAGAGGTCATGAGTTCTCATTTTACTAAAAACAAGAAAGGTACAAAGTTCAGAACCTTGTACCTTTCTTCATTATGCAATTATATGCTGTCCCGGATTATTTTGCCCCTGGCACAGCAGCAGCAGCTGGATCAACAGCGCGGGTTGAAGCTACAGTAATAACCATATTGGCCTGAACTTCCAGAATTTCGATTTGAGGTATTTTAATATCGCTGATCCTGACAACATCATCAATTTCCATATTCGAAATGTTGATTACAACTTCTTCCGGCATATGCTCAGACAGACCTTTAACTTTCAGCTTTCGGAATTTCTTAACAATTTTACCTCCCCGTAATACTCCTGGCGAATTTCCTTCGATACGTATCGGAAGGCTTACAATAATCGGCTTACCTGCCGTTACCTGAAGAAAATCGGCATGTAAGGTTTGGTCCGAAACCGGGTGATACTGAATATCCTGTAAGGTTGCAGTGAACTTTCTTCCATCGATGTCGAGGTCGATCAGGTAGGTGTAAGGTGTGAAAATAATGGTGTCGAGAACTTTCGACTCGATCGCAAAATGAAGCTCTTCTTTACCACCGTATAATACGCATGGTATCTGACCGCTGGCCCTGTTCATTTTAGCATCTTTTTTCCCTACGTTCGCGCGAAGCGAACCGCTCATAGATACTGTTTTCATGTGAATTGATTTTGAATTGTTATTATTTGATTTTAAAAAGTGACGATATGGATTCGTAATTGTGCGCCCTTTTAATTACATCGGCCAGCAGTGTGGCTGTACTGAGCACTTTTACCTTAGGACTTTCGTGTCTTAAAGGAATGGTGTCGGTTACAATTACTTCGGTAAAGGCTGAATTATCGATGCGCTCAAAAGCCTCGCCTGATAAAATGGGGTGAGTGCAGAATGCCCTTACACTTGACGCACCATTTTCAATCATAATCTGGGCTGCTTTGGTTATGGTTCCTGCTGTATCAATAATGTCATCGAGCAATACTACATCCTTGCCTTTCACATCACCGATAAGTGCCATCGAATCTACCTGGTTAGCTTTCGAACGCTGTTTGTAACAGATAACAAAACCTGTATCAAGGGCTTTGGCGTACGAGGCTGCCCTGCGGGTACCACCGGTATCGGGTGATGCAAAAACCAGGTTGGGCAGGTTTAGTTTTTTGATAAAAGGCAAAAAAATGGACGAAGCATATAAATGATCAACAGGTACATCGAAAAATCCCTGAATCTGATCAGCATGAAGATCAATGGTTATCAGGCGCTGAACTCCTGCAGCAGTGAGCAGGTTAGCAATAAGTTTAGCCGAAATCGGAACCCGCGGTTTGTCTTTACGATCCTGCCGTGCAAAGCCAAAATAAGGAATCACGGCCGTAATCTGCCTGGCCGAAGCTCGTTTGGCGGCGTCAACCATTAGCAAAAGCTCCAGCAGGTTCACTGCAGGAGGAAAAGTGGATTGAACAATGTATACATCGTTTCCACGAAGGTTCTCTTCAAATGAGGTGGTAAACTCTCCATCACTGAAAACAATAACCTGAACTTCACCAAGTTTTGTTCCGAAGCTAAGTGCTATATTCTCGGCCAGGTAACGTGTTGCCCTGCCTGAAAAAATTTTAACTTCCTGTGCCATAACCTGATTTTTTTTGAAAAGAGTTGCAAAGGTATATATTTTTTGCGTTCAGCAAGAAATATTAAAAGTCCTTTTTATATATTTAGTTGATTATTAACTGACTAAATATTCATATTCAAATTACTGAATGCAATTATGTTTAACTTAGTTGTGTGTTGAATGGTTTTGTAAAGTATCTTTGAAGTTTTACAATACTTTGTAGTGTACGCAATAATTGATATTGAAACCACCGGAGGTAATGCCAGCCGGGAGCGGATTACAGAAATAGCCATTTATATACACGATGGAAAATCGATAGTGAATGAATACACCACTCTCATCAATCCTGAATGTAAAGTCCCGCCATTTGTTGCCCGCCTTACCGGCATTTCCGATGAAATGCTTAAGGATGCCCCAAAATTTTATGAAGTTGCCCGCGATATTGTCGAGATAACCGAAGGGTGCACATTTGTGGCCCACAATGCCGCGTTCGATTACAGTTTTGTAAAGCAGGAATTTCTTAACCTGGGCTATAAATACAAAAGGCCGGTATTGTGTACTGTTAAAATGTCGCGGAAACTCCTTCCCGGGCATAAATCGTACAGCCTGGGGAATTTATGTAATACCCTGGGGATTCAGATAACTTCGCGTCACCGTGCTTCGGGTGATGCCCTTGCTACTGTAATACTTTTCGAACGATTACTCAGCGTTGATCCTACCCTTAACCAGATTCCGACTGACGGACTGCACGAAAAACTTGATCGTTCGGTATTCAATCGTTTACCTACAGCCGCCGGGGTGTATTATTTTCACGACGAAAACGGCAGGTTACTGTACGTTGGGAAAAGTAAAAATATCCATGCAAGGGTTTTATCACACTTTCAGAACAGCAGCACCAACAGGGCTATCGAAATGCGTTCGAATACAGCCGGTATCAGTTATGAAGAAACAGGCAGCGAGTTGATTGCCTTATTACACGAATCAGCTGAAATAAAAAAACACAAACCTTTATACAACAG
This sequence comes from Bacteroidales bacterium, assembly GCA_038212135.1. Classification (GTDB taxonomy): domain Bacteria; phylum Bacteroidota; class Bacteroidia; order Bacteroidales; family UBA4417; genus UBA4417. Next base: position 13,239 of record JBBQUX010000089.1, read on the forward strand.
GCTTCAGAGACGAACGCTATACAAATACGGCTTATATTCATTTTTTACCCAGGCAGGTTACCATATAATTCAGATTGAAAAAATAAAATCCACAGGAACGCCTCATACCGTTTTTGCTTCGTTTGATGAAGCTTTGGTATTGGTTCATAGTCTGGCTGCCAAATATGATCTTTGTCAGAAACTGTGTGGTTTATACCAGAATCACGGCGCCTGTTTCCAACATTCAATAGGTCAGTGCGCCGGGGCATGTATAGGAAAGGAATCGCCTGAACCATATAACCTGCGGGTAGAAGCAGCATTAGCCGGATTTGAGCACAAATGGTCGGATATGGCTATAATTGATAATGGCCGGAACGAAGATGAAGTGTCAGTCGTTCTGATCGAAAATAATGTATTTGCAGGATTCGGATGGATAAGCAAGGAAGAAGGCATTGCGGATCCCACACAATTAAAAGATTGTATTACCCGGTATAACGATAACCGCGATGTACAGCAAATCATAAAAGGGTTTTTGAAATCAGGGAAGGCTTTGAAAGTAATCCGGTTCTAAATTGGCTACAAATTCCCATTTTGGTACAAGCCTGTATCCTTTTACGTTTATCCCTGCATAAAGAAAAAATTATTTAAAAATAATCTTGTGAATATATATTATTCATTATCAAAACATTAAAGAATATTTTCCACAACTTATACAATAATTTTGGGTGTTTCTTCCGTTTCCATAATTTTTTTGCATGATTTTTATACTACCATAACCATCATTGTTTGATTTGATACATTACAATATTTCTTTTGGCAAAGGGAAACACAGTGAAATGCTGTGAGTATAAAAACAGCGGAGTAATTTCCGCTGTTTTTTTTATATCCTGGGTTGAGGATTTAGTCAGAGAAGAAAAATGTCGTTTTTAATAGCATATAATACTAGCCCAATCCGGTTTTTAACATTCAATTTTATAAATAAATTATCGCGGTATCCGTCGATGGTGGTCGTACTCCCGAATCGACTCATAAAGTATGTTGTCTTTTATTCGGGTTACAAAATGATTCTCATCTTCTATTCTGATTTTGAATAGCTTGACATCAAAATACCCCCTGTCATCAACGATAATTGTATCTTTCTGGTAACGAAAATCGTCAACACCACGCCTATCACTTACTTTGGCTTCGCTTATATTCACTATGTCCGGTATCATGCTGGCTTCATCTAATGAAACATGCG
>JBBQUX010000090.1:0-13989 GCA_038212135.1 Bacteroidales bacterium
AAACAGGATATACCATTTGCCTTTCGTCCGAAATAAAGTAACTTTTTACGTCAACGGTATATTCGAATTTCTTTTCAAAAATCCCCATAAAATTGCGACTCAAAAACTCAATCCGCACATCCTTTTTCGGGAATGGCATTAAAACCGTTTCGGAAAAAGTGCGGGTTGTGTGTTTAGCTTCCTCAGTAAACTGCCATTCGTTAAACAAGGTGCAATATCCACGGCTATAAATCAAGGTATTGGATTGGGTATCAAAAGCCTTGAAATAATACTCACCGTAACTCAGCGTATCAATAAGAGTTACATGCGATCCACCCCAGAAAGGTTCCGATTTCACCTGGTCGAGCGAATATATTTCACTTACCGAGTTGCCAGTATGGTAATAATCGATCCGCAGGGTTTTGTATATAAACCATTCGTCGAAAGATGCAGAAGCCTGCAGATTCGAAGCAATTAGCAAAAACAGAAGAATTAGATTTTTCATGGGATGGGATGTTGGTATTTAACGCTATAAAAGTATTAAATGTAATGGAATGAGTTGAGATTTCTGTTTCAAAACGGGCAGAATCTCTTAATTCAGATAAAAAATATTATTTTCGCCAATGGATTTTATGGCAGGATGAATGAGGATATCGACCACAAAAACTGAAACAAATCCATATCCCTGATTGTTTCTGAATAGGAATAACAGAATTTAATAGAATTAAAATATAACGGTAACAGAATGTCAGTACTTAATAAGACCAAAGAAAACACTGAGGAACGATGGGTGAAAATAATTGCACCTTACCGGAACGGAGATAACTTACATAGCTGGTGGCAGATCGTAAACACTTTTGTGCCTTACGTGGCATTATGGGTGCTGATGGTAATAAGTTTAAATTACAGTTATTGGATTACTTTGCCATTAATTTTGCTTTCGGCAGGATTTCTGGTGAGGCTGTTTATAATTTTTCACGATTGCGGTCATGGTTCTTTCTTCAACTCGAAACGATTGAGCGAAATTGTCGGATATATTTTCGGTGTACTTGCGTTTACGCCATACCACCGTTGGCATCATTCGCATCTGGTGCACCACCGCACCGTTGGAAATCTTGATAAACGTGGAATCGGTGATGTATGGACCCTCACGGTTGATGAATATCTCGCTCTGCCGAGGCGTAAACAGCTTGCATACCGAATATTCCGTAATTCGTTCATCATGTTCGGGCTTGGTGCAGGCTTATTGTTCCTTGTTGGGAACCGGTTTACCCGAAAATCTTTTTCACGAAAAGAGAAAATGAGTGTTTACGCCACTAATCTGGGAATTGCAGCGCTGGCAACCACACTCAGCCTTACCATTGGCTGGAAAGCTTATTTGCTGATACAACTGCCGGTAATGTATTTTGCAGCTATCGGGGGAGTTTATCTTTTTTACCTACAGCATCAATTCGACGGTACGCATTGGTACACCAATGAGGAATGGGATTTTAAAACCGTTGCCCTTCACGGAAGTTCCTATTATAAATTGCCGAAAATTCTACAGTGGTTTTCAGGCAACATCGGTTTTCATCATGTGCACCATCTGAGTTCGAAAATACCAAATTACAGGTTGGAGAAATGCCATAATGAAAACGAAATTTTCAGTACAATTAAACCAATAGAATTTCTGCAGGGGTTTAAATATGTAAACCTGAAATTGTGGGATGCAAAAGCGGGAAGGTTGATACGGTTTAAGGATTTGAAAATGGTGTAATAAAAAGGCGGTACTCTATCAGCCCTGATAAGTGTTAATAAAACACATTGTAGTTAATCCCCACTCGTCCCGCTCAGCGGGAAAAATCCCGAAGAAATTCCAACACGCCCACAAAGTCATAAATTACCTGATTCAGGTTCAGGTTCCGCTATGTAAAAAAATCTTCTGGCAAATATGAGGTAGTAGCGGCTGTATGTTAAATATTCTGATACTTACTTTACTCCGGTGAAAATATCAGCAAAACAAAATCTTTGTGCTAAGTTTTTTACAAAATTTATATACCTTTGTAACCGCCGTTACGGTAACGGCGGTTACTAAACATATATAATTCATATGAATTTCTACAATAGGAAAAGTGAACTAGCTGAATTACAAAGGATTCAGGAGCTGTCGTTCAGTAATTATTCGCGAATGACAGTAGTTACTGGCCGGAGGAGGATTGGTAAAACAAGCCTGATTATGAAATCAGTTGAAAATTCACCAACGGTTTACCTCTTCGTAGGCCGAAAAAATGAAGCAACACTTTGTGCAGAGTTTATACCCGAAATCTCAGGAGCGCTCAAAGTTTTTGTCCCGAATGAAATCCGCACTTTCCGTTCGCTGTTTCAATACTTGATGCAAATAGCTGAACAACGCCCGTTTAATCTGGTAATTGATGAATTTCAGGAGTTTTTTAACATCAATCCATCCCTTTACAGTGATATACAAAACATTTGGGATACAAACCGGAAGAGGACACGTATGAACCTGATTGTCAGTGGATCGGTATATTCGTTGATGCTTAGAATTTTTCAGAACTCAAAAGAACCCCTGTTCGGAAGGGCCGACAACATGATCAGGTTATCAGCGTTTGATACTGAAACATTAAAAAGTATCATGCGCGATCACCATTCCCTTTACACCAACGATGATCTTCTGGCTTTATACACGTTTACGGGAGGTATTCCAAAATATGTTGAACTGTTCTGCGATAATAGCGCGTTGACAGTTGACAAAATGATAAGCTTCATGGTCAGGGAAAACTCTCCTTTTACCGAAGAGGGTAAGAACCTTCTGATAGAAGAATTCGGCAAGAATTATGTTACCTATTTTTCGATACTGAGTGCCATTTCAGGGGGAATTAATACACAACCCGGTATTGAAGCTGCGCTTGGCGACAAAAGTATCGGCGGGCATATAAAGCGGCTGGTTGAGGAATATGGAATAATTTCGCGTTTTCGTCCGATCCTGGCAAAGGAAGGCGGACAAACCGTGAGATTCGAGATCATGGATAATTTTATCAGATTCTGGTTTAATTATTTCGACCGCCACCGCTCATTGATTGAAATTAAGAACTTCAAAGGATTGCATTCAATAACCACAGCTGATTATCCCACTTATTCGGGCAAAATTCTTGAAAAATACTTTAAACAGAAATTTGCCGAGAGCCAGCAATACAGAGCCATAGGATCGTGGTGGCAAGCGAGGGGAAATGCATACGAAATTGACATTGTTGTGTTGAAAATGGAAAAAGATAAAGCTGTTGCCGCCGAAGTAAAACGGCAAAAGAAAAACTTTAAGCCTGATTTATTTACAATTAAGGTTGAGCATCTGAAGCACAAAGCACTGCCCGGATACAGTATCGAACAAATGTGTTTATCGTTGGAAGATATGTAATTTTTCTAGCATTGTTTCAAACAAAAAAACTTCAATCCAAATTGGGTTATTCACTGATTCCTTTCGGGAACTAAACACGTTTTATTTACCTTAATGGTAGCAAAAGTCATATTATATTTTTTTCGTTTTCTATTACTTCACAACTAATAATTTCACCCCGCCCACTTTCATGTTTTTATACATCAACCGGGCGGCATAAAACCCCGGCGGCCAGTGTGAACAGTCAATTTCCACCTCCTTTTCATTGAAAAACACCTCCTTTTCAAATACAATTCTACCGGTAATATCACTGATTTGCAGGGTAGTTTTATCCCATTGGTGATAAACAGTGTTGATATTTACGCCACCCATGCTGCTCGCAGCTAGCAATTGCTCAGGAATTTGAATGGTGAACCTATCTTTTGCCGGAACCGGGAAAGCTTTGAGTTTAAATACATCCGGCTGAAGGATTGGATCAGGCATGGATGTATAAATGCCGCATCCTTCCAAATCCATGGTATCGGAAACAATGGGGTGCGGGCACAGGCTGTCGTAGGTGCGCGGGGCGGTATAGGCGCTGTCTAACTCTAGGTTGCTGTTGATTTTGAAGAGGTACACATCTGATGTGGCGTTGAGTTTTGTAAAACCACCTACCAACACCATCTTCTTGTCGAAAGTAATGGCTGATCCCTGAAAAGTATTGATAACGCTGTCAATCAATATCTTTACCTGGATGAAATTACCGGCCGTATCGCTTTTGGCCACCCCCTGGCTGTAATCGTGCAAAGGAAATTTCCAGCCGCAGGCCATGATTAGGGTGTCGGGATACAGAAAATGCAGTGTGGTTACAATAGCCGACTCTGTACCAGTTAGCAAATCAATATAACCATGTTCTTGTCCATCGGGCCGGGTGCGAATAAATGCAGGGACATACCCTTCAACCGGTAATTTTGAATAATGCGTGTTTGCACAATAGAAAACCCCATTCAACGCAAGCGATGGGTTCATTGGAAGAAGGCTAAAGAAATTATCATCTTCACCCCAACGGGTTACCCATTCTTCATTACCAAGCGAATCTGTTTTTACTAGGATAGACCGTAACCAGCCATTCCAGCCTCCCTGGGGGTCGTAATAACCATAGGCTGTTACCAGCAGCCCCCCGTCAGGGGTTACAATCATGTCGCAGGCATCTTCGTTACTGTAGCCCGGGTCGTCCTGAAAATACACCTTCCGCCATACCACGTTGCCCGCCATGTCAAGCTTGATTGTCCATACCCGCTTATTATCCAAATCCTGATAGTAACTTAACAATCCAATAAATCCATCATCGGTAGGTAGCACTTTTATACCATAATCGGGATTGTCCGGGGTTGAAAGAATGGTACACCATTCGCGCATACCACAAGCATCCAACTTCATAAACATAATATCGAAGGCGCCAGGATCGAGCCGGGTAGTACTTCCTATCATAATACATCCACCGTCAGAGGTTATTGTTACATCGTTAAAGGCATTGTGGTATGAAGGATTATATACCCGTTTTTCCCAAAGTGTATTTCCATTAATATCGGTTTTTATCAGCCAGGCTTGCATTTTGGTTGCACCACCCCACCCGGAATCTAACTGACTAAGAACCAAATAGCCTTTATCGTAACATTCCATAACATCAGCCCCCCAGGCTTGTTGCTCCAATCCAAAAATTCTGGGCCAAGTCTGAGCTGTGCTATTTATAGCAAGCAATATAACCCATATAAAGAATAATACCCTGAGCATAAAAATCCGTTATTATCTGTTGACAACAATTTTCTGTCTAGCAATTAACCCGGAACAACCTTGTAGCGAGATAATTAAACTTCCCAAGTTATTGCCAAGTGGGAGAATTACCTCAGAATTAATGCTGAGAACCGGAATTTGAAGGATATTTTTCCCATCGATTGAATATACCTGAATAAGACCATCAGAACATCTTTCGTTCAATTTATATTCAATAATCACATAATCCCTGGCCGGGTTAGGGAATACTTTTAGATAACCCTGTCCAGCATGTGCCATGACGACTTTAGGATAGTGTTTCCTTACTTTAGCTGATTTCAATTCCTGATCAAAAACCAATGGTTCCTGGTATGTGATAAGGCCGGAATGAACAAGACAGTTGCGGGCATAAACCGCGGGATAATAATTACAGAGTGTATCAGCTGCCAATATCCCGAACAGAGAATTTACCTGAAGGCTGTCGAATGCAAGTTCAGCCCCATTTAAAACAGCTCGATTCACTAAGCCAATCCAATTAATGAAGCCGTTATGTTCTGTTGCACTGAAGTTATTGGGATATCCTGCTTGCATAATGCTATTCATAACTGCACTGGCTGCGGCAGGGTTGCCGGTTTGGGCATACAGCAGAGCTAAGGTATACCTGTCGGGCAGGCGCTTGCTCATAGTATATACGGCTGCGAGGCTGTCGGAAGTATGGGTGACGGTTGTGTCAGTTAATATGGAAAGTATTCTGTTGTTGAGCGCAGTACTATACTGCTGCCAGGCTTCAGCCCGCTGCATTTCCAGTATTTCCTTTTCACCCAAAATATACTCGTTGGCCATGATATCGCCCATCAGGGTATCGTTGAGAGGGGCAAAGCGGTTATCTAAAGCTTTGATTACGGTATCCGATTTGGCCGACTGGGGGTTGGCCACCAGTATGTCGCGCAGCATTACCTCAGGTAATAAATCTTCTCGCATCACGGTAGTTTTCATCACAGTATCGCTTAGGTAAGGCGATTTGTCTAAAAGGTCGGTATAAACTGCAATCGTTTCATCGGGAGTGCTGTTCAGTACATCTTGTGCTGTGCCGACCCTATTACCCCCATCAACCTGCTGCAACAGGATGGTTTCGAGGCTTTCCGCTTTTTCGATTAATGAATCAGCTTGGTGCATCCAGCCACTTCCGCTGTGGTTGTCTCCTAATGAAGGGGGACAACTTGCTGATGAACTATAGTATGATTGTGTATTCTGATTGATTGTAATGCCAGGTGATAATGCAGCTAAGGGGATCATTCTTATATACGGAGGAATCGTTTGAGTACGATGATGGTTATACCTAATCGGCATACAGGTAGCATTATTGATGTCGCTGGCATGGTACTGAAAACTTAGTGAGGAAAACACATTACCGGCTGATTTGGCGGGGTCGGTGGTGTTGTAATCGCCCTGGTCGCGCCTGATGCCCATGTTGGCAGTAAGTGTCAAAGTACCCCTGTAAACACCAATATCGGTACCGCAGTTTGAGTAAGTGTTGCATTTAAGGTTTAGACCGGTATTGATCCCGTTGCGGTTTACTCCAAAAGATGCAATACCGCAGTGCAAGTAATTAAAAGTATTACGGTATATTTCGTTGGCTTCGGCACCTGAGTTACGGACATATATACCACATGTGTTGATATAAACAGGTAGCTGGTCACCATAAATTTCACATTGGATGTTGTTATCTTCTATTTTATAACCAGTTGAGGCATCAAGATAAATACCATAAGCTGTAAATCCTTCTATTGGCATCCAGTGTGTATCAATATTCGGAACTATAATCGTGTTATTTGTAACCTGCGGAACTTCGGAGCCGCTTAAATAGATACCGCGATAATTATTAATAAACTGACAATTGTTAACAATTATTGCAGATGATGGCGCATAACCAGTGCTACCATAAATACCATATAATAGGTTGTTAAAAGTAGTAGGTGTAGAACCATTTACTATACTTTGAAAATAAGCATTATAGGCTCTGATGCCGGTAATTTTTCTGAGGTTATCGGTTTCGGTGAAGGAACAGCCTCGGAATTTAATACAATTCGCATTCGAAAGATTTTCAAGTTTCACAAAATCGATCGGCACACTGCCATCAAGCAATTCACCCGTAGTTTCAAAAATACAATTATCAATTTTGAATAAATTCGGATCGATGTTTTCTGAATAGTTCGAGTAGTACATTGATGTCTTGTTATTTCTAAATATAGCTCCAGTAAGTTTTAAAATTGAACCACTTTGTTGTTGAAGAGGAGCTAAAATTGTCTTTATAGCACATATTGAATTTTCTAACACTCCTCCTGACAGAATCTCAATCGTACCATGATTTAAACTAGATTGAGGAGAGTTTGTTCCTTCAACTTCAATGCCTTGCCAAAGTTGAGTACATGCAGAGGTTATTTTTCCAGTACCTGAAATTTTTAATTTGCCACCCAACTTGACCGTTATTTTTCTTCCAGGAGCCATAAAAAGGGTGCTATTTACAATCAGTGTAGCTCCGGAAGGAACAACTATATGTGTTGTACTATGTACAGTTGTATCAATAGACATGGTTCCAGTTGGAATCGAGAATGTTTGATCATTAGCTTCACAATTCGAAGTACAAGCGTAGGTTGCATCGTATGGTCCAAGATCACGGTTCGAATCATCACAATCCTCCAGCTGTGATATTCCGGGTGGACAAGATGCACAGGGTGTTGTTTGGCTTATTCCCCACCAGTAGTATCCATCGCCGTCTTCATCGGAGCATTTTATAGCAAGATTAAAGTTTTCAGTTGTAAGTGGGCCATTAATCTTAGAAATAGCGGAGAATGGGACTCCAGAACTATTGATGTAGTAAAATGGTGGATTTCCATAACCCCAACTATTTTTACACACCCAAGTATTAGTTCCTATAATTGACGCATCGTTCGGCACAACAATTTTTTCCCCATTTAATTCATAAAGCTGATCTCCCGCTTTTGTTACCTGGTAACCACACAACAACATAGAATGGTTAATTGGATTATACTCTACTCCTAAAGGTCCAGAATTGATTAAATTAAGTTTAGTTGTTTCTTCATTCCAATTACTTCCATCATAGGATGTTATTCCGACTTTTATTCGAGTGCCATAATCTGTACATAAATTGCAATTTAGTGTTTGCTGAGTTAAAGTATCTACGGGAAAGCAAGATTCCTCCGTAACCTTATGCGCAGTCAACCAATGCAAAACATCAGAAGCAAGTCCTCCATCACAACCCCCTAAACTCGGTGAAGGACAGGAAATTATCTGTTGTTCAGATAGGTCTAAATCTAAATGTGTTTTTGATATTGAGTTGTGAGCATTATAGTAAATATTAGCTCTTGCTTCCACCTCACCAATAGCTGCAAAAATGTAGCACGATCCACAATTCCCTTGATTCCTTATTTCAGTCAACCAACCCGACTTTTCAGAATGAACATCACTATCATAATAAGGAGATTCAGGATTATCGGCTCCGTGTCTTTTTCGCCAGTCGAATGAATCAATATATGATGAGGTTGATTGAGTATTACTCCTTCTATTTATAAGTTCATATACCCCGCCTTTATAATAATCAAAACCTAATAGATTAAATTTTACCCCAAAGAAATTCTCCTTTTCCTGATATGTCCAATCTATAAAATTGGTTTTTCCAGCACGCCAATACATATGATATGCAAAAATCTTTTGATTCATTAAAGATATTTTGATTGAATCATTATAATGCTTTATGGCAATTTGTAATTGAGTTGCATCAACTATTTCTGTTGTAACTATATGTAAACTATCAATAGTTATATTACAATTTATAATATCAATTTTTAAACTTGCAGGGTGCAATCCGTCAGAATAACAAGTTTCATCACATCCAGCCCGGATAGAAAAGGTATCACCTAAAGTAATAAGGGGATAAGCTTCATATGCAAGAAATTGATTTCCGGTTTGATCGATAACAATTATCCTCACCAGACTTGTATCACTCAAGAACCTGAAAGTACCATTGATTTTAAGAGAAAATATCTTATCAATTCCATTAAAAGGATAAATTATGGTATCCCTGGTAAAGTCAGTATTAATCTGGATTGTTGGTGAGCTAACATTTATTGTCATTGTAAAAATACAATCAGGATTGAACCTAAAAAAGATATTCCGGCCGTTTTCATTGATTTTGAGAATAAAGAGCGAATATAATGACAAAATCACATTATTTAACATAACCTATAAATTTACATATCTCTGATCTTTAAAATTAAGCACAAAGTAACAACTTCTTTATACCTTTATCCCCTCTATCACAATGTTAAAATCCTTTGTTTATGAAACAAATATCCTTATTATTCCTGCTTGTTTGTTTGTCGGCTTCGGCTGTTTTTGCCGGCCGTTACGATGATCTGATCAAAAAAGCAGGTGATAAAAAGTCGTTTCCGGGCTCGAATGTGCTGGTGATTTTCGACAGCACCCGTGTTGAAATGATGGAAACCGGGCTAAGCCACAACTACATACACCGGCTCTACAAAGTGCTTACACCCGAAGGTGCAAAAACTTTATCGGTCATAAAATTCGATTACGATCCGCTTTCGGCCTGGTCCGAAATACGGGGTGCAATTATTTATCACTCTGATGGGTCGAAGACGGTTATTGATACCTCAAAAGTTCTCGATTATCCACAGCCCGCCCGTGCCATATACTGGGGCGCAAGGGAGAAAATGATTGAAGTCGGGCACCTCGAACCCGGCGATGCCTTGGAGGTTCACCTTTACCGCAAGGGATTTACATATGCCTTGCTTACCGGCGAAGGCGATGACGAAAGGTATATTCCACCCATGAAAGGCCATTTTTATGATATCGTTCCGTTTTACAGCAGTGATCCTGTGCTTGTAAAAGTATATCAGATCAGTGTTCCTGATACCAAAATGCTGCAGTTTGAAGTGTACAACGGTGAAGTAACTTCAAAAATGTGGCGTAAAGGCGACAGATTAGTTTACACTTTTGCAAAAAAAGATATGATGCCTTTTAAAGCCGAGCCGCGCTCGGTGGATGCTTCGGATATTGCACCTAAATTATTGATGAGCACCAGCCCCGACTGGCAATCGAAAAGCACATGGTTTTATGGCGTAAACGAAGATTATAAAAGCTTTGAGGCAACCGATGCCATTCGTGCAAAAGTTAAAGAGTTGCTCCGCAATGCACGCACCGAACTGGATTCAATTACCATACTTACCCATTGGGCCGGTGATGAGATCCGTTATTCCGGGATCAGTATGGGTAAAGGAGAAGGATACACACTGCACAGCGGCGAAATGAATTATACGGATCGGTGCGGAGTATGCAAGGATAAAGCCGGAATGCTTATTACGATGCTCAGGGCTGCAGGTTTCGAATCGTACCCGGCAATGACAATGGCTGGTTCGCGGATTGATTATATCCCTGCCGACCAGTTTAACCATTGCGTTACCGTTGTAAAAAGCAGAAAGGATGGAAAATATCACCTGCTCGATCCTACCTGGGTTCCGTTTGTACGTGAGCTTTGGTCGAGTGCAGAGCAGCAGCAGAACTACCTGATGGGCGTTCCCGAAGGTGCTGACTTGGCCGAAACTCCAATTTCAAATCCATCAAATCATTTCCTTCGTATGACCGGTATGACCAATATTTCAGCCGACGGCACCCTGGAAGGAGAATATGATGTTATGGCCGAAGGACAGACTGACGCTGCCATTCGTGGAATGTTTACACGCGCTTATGTTGCTGATTGGGTCGCCAATGTTGAAAAGGAAGTGCTGCGGGTTGCTCCGCAGGCTCAGTTGGTAAAAGTCGCCTACGATTATCCGTACGATTATCTTAAAGGACCTATTCAGATTCACTTCCGTATCCGAATCCCCGGGTATGCCACAGTTGCAGGAGAAGAGCTTATATTTATACCTTTCCTTGCAACAGGATTTATGAAACGTGCCATGCCGCATACTGGTTTCGATACCGGTTTGAAAAGCCGCAAATATCCGTTCCGCGACCGCACCTCGCATACTGTTGAGATTACTGAAAAAATTACCCTGCCGGGGTTTAAAGAACTTGTGTATTCTCCTGCACCTTCATCAGGCGATGGAAGCGGGGCTCAGTATTACGGAATTGTAAAAAGGGAGAATGATGCCCTCAAATTTGCTTTTAATGCTACTTACCCGAAACGTATCTACCAGCCAGAAGACTGGGATTCGTATAGGAGAGCAGTTGAAGGTCAGGAATCTTTTTCGACGGAACCGGTGATTGTTAAAGTTAGATAAGTACGACGATTTACGAATGACGAATGACGAATAATGAAAAATACGAATCAAGAGTTGAAATTGTAACTTATTAGCTGGCAGGCGAACTCTTACGGAGTTTAAAACTCTGGAAGAGTATAACGCCTCAATAGACAAAACATGAATTCAACCCTTGATTCGCATGAATAACAAATAATGAATAACGAATGATAATTGCGAACGACGATTTACGAGTTACGAGTTAAATGAAATCAGCAGGAATAGTAAAGTTTTCAAGGCAATCGTACCTCGTAAATCGTAAATAAACCAATAAATTAAAATCAGCAAAATTCAAACCATGATTAACAAGATAGTATTTCTCACGGCAGTTATTTTTATAAGTCTTGCGTCAATGGCCCAGGACGAAAAATCGGATGCAGTATACCAGGAGCAGACTAAAGAATATACACTAAATAAGGATGGCGGCTGGAGTTATCATTACAGCCATAATCTGCTCATAAATACTTATTTTGCCTTTCACAACCTGTATGGTGAGGATTTTATAGTTTACGACCCGCCTTTTCAGCAGCTAAAAATAAATCGCTCAATAACCACTATGGCTGACGGGGAAATAGTGGCTTCTCCTGCGAATGCTTACAACGAAGTACTCCCGGGTTTTGCCGCCAATATTCCATACTGGAACCGTCTTCGGGAAATGGTGGTTACGCATACGGCACTGGAGCGAGGTGCCATTATTGATTTCGATTACACAATAAGTACAACCAAAGGGTACCAGGCAGCAATAATGGGAAATGAACAACTGCTTATGAATTCGCCGGTGAAGGATCTTACTTTTATTATAAATATTCCTGCTGGGGCAACACTGAATTATGAGCAGTTCAATATGCAGGCAAAGCCTTCGGTTGTAAAATCGGGAGGCAAAACAACCTATACCTGGAAACTTACGGATGTTCCGGCCGCCTTGCGTGAAGATTTCAGGCCAAAAGAACAGCAAAACAGACCAAGGATAGTATTTGCAGCAAGTAATAAGCCGTCGGATTTACTGGCAGGATTTGCTTCGCAGGAAGCATTCAAATGCGCACTACCTGATGATTTAAAGGAGAAAGCAGCAACTGTGGTTTCTGAAATTTCCAACCCTTTACTCAAAACATTAAAGTTACAGGAAATGGTTGCTAATGAACTGAATACCTGGCAGGTTCCATCGCAATATTCGGGCTATAAATTAAGAATTATTCCTGAAATATGGCGAAGCAATGGCGGAACGGATGCTGAAAAAGCGGTGCTGCTAACGGGGATGCTTCGTTCGCAGGGAATACAGGCTGAACCGGTTGCAGTGGTTTCCGATCGATATTACAATAAGAAAGCAGTCAGTGCTGCAATGATTGAACGTTTCCTTGTGAAAGTAAGCCTGCAGGGGTTGGAGCCAATTTTCCTTTCTTCCACCCAGCCGGAACAGCAGGATTTCAGGTTCATGCTTGCAGGAAAACGTTTAATTTCACTTGTTCCGGGTAAACCCCAGCCTTCAGAAGTTGTTGCTGATGCTAAAAATATAGTAACGCTTTCAGGAAATCTCGAGCTGAACGATGATTTGAGTCTGAAGGGAAAGATGAACCTTGAACTTGGCGGACGATTGAATCCCTGGCTTAAATTACAAAAGGACACAGCTTATGCGGCGTCTATGCTTTCGACTGTTTTCGGAAACGGGAAAATCAGTGATATTATGAAGGGCAAAACGGATATTGACCTTTCGTCATTTGGTTTTAATGCAGCTTCAAGTTCATTTGCCAATGAAAAGGCCGGTCATGTGTTTTTAAAATTTCCGGCTGTTCCTTCCGGTTCGGATAGCTGGCATATGACTGAACTTCTGAGTAAACGCACCGAGCCGCTCGAAATCCCTTTCGCTATTAATGAATCTTACGATATTTTTATTGCCATTCCAGAAGGGATGACGCTTATTTCGCCATTCGCCGACTTGAAAATGAATAATGAATTCGGCAGTATTGAATGTTCTGTTTCGGTGCAAGGGAACCAGCTTCATATTGTACGGGAAATCAATATTTTAAGCACCTATGTGCCGGTTGAGAAGTATGAAACATTTAAAATGCTGATCAATAGCTGGAACAGTAAGAAGTACAGGGAGGTGGTGTTGAAGAAAAGCTGATAAACTAAAGTGAACCGCAAAGGGATTACTATATAATTCGCCTGAACTCAAATAATTATTAGCAAAGAAGGGAGAAAAAAATGGCAGGAACTTTTTCGCAAATTTATATCCAGGTTGTTTTTGCAGTAAAAGGAAGGGAAAATCTCCTGCTGAAGGTATGGCGGGATGATGTTTTCAAATACATGGCTGGAATTATCAAAGGCAAAAACCAAAAGTCAATTATTGTAAATGGTGTTTCTAATCATGTTCATTTGTTTATTGGGCTGAAACCTTCAATATGCCTTTCGGATTTGGTGCGTGACATTAAAAATAACTCAACCAATTTCATTAATGAGAAAAAGTTGGTAAAAGGCAAATTTGCCTGGCAGGAGGGATTCGGAGCTTTTTCATATTCGCACTCTCATATT
>JBBQUX010000091.1:0-13774 GCA_038212135.1 Bacteroidales bacterium
CTTGTATTGCGAGGAGATACCTCTGGCTTAGAAACGCAAGCATTGTTATAAAGCCTTGATCTTTTGGTACTTTTCCATCAAGGGAAAAGGACAAAGAAATAAATTCTAATTCAATTTTCGAATTAAGCATGGAACTATTATGATGTCTTAACCTTTCCAGCACATCAAAATATAATACAGCCGATATATAATTTATTCTTAATCCATTTAATACAATAAACTGAAGGTAGGCAGGCACTGATAGATGCGCACAGGGGCAATGCATTAAAAATTTAAGACTTTGAAATAATTTTTCGCTTCCTACCCGATTTCCATTTCATCATCCGGATCAATCTTCATCACATACCGGTCCCATTTTTCAATAACGGATTTCATATCGTCAGGCAATTCGGTTTCGAAATACATCTTCCGTCCATCAGCAGGATGAGCAAAACCAAGTGACTGCGCATGCAAAGCCTGCCTTGCACATAACTCGAAGCAATTCATAACAAACTGTTTGTATTTCGTAAATGTGGTACCTTTCAGCACCTGGTCGCCGCCATAACGGGAATCATTAAAAAGTGTATGCCCTATATGTTGCATATGGGCACGTATCTGGTGGGTGCGGCCTGTTTCGAGGGTGCATTCAATCAACGTGATATAGTGAAACCTGCGCAATATACGGTAGTGTGTAATGGCTTCCTTGCCATGGCTGCCATGGGGAAACACATCCATGATAAGCCTGTCGCGGAGGCAGCGCCCTATATTACCTTCAACAGTTCCTTCTTCTTCCTTAAAATCACCCCACACCAATGCCTGGTATTTACGATCCACTTTATGTTCGAAAAACCCGCGTGCCAGCCTGCTTTGAGCTAGTTCATTCTTTGCCACAAGCAGTAATCCCGATGTGTCCTTGTCGATCCTGTGCACGAGGTAAGGACCAGTTTCGCTTACAATTCCCTCCTGCTGAAACCGGTACGCCAGTGCATTCACAAGTGTGCCGGTGTAATTGCCATGTGCCGGATGTACTACCATTCCCGGAGCTTTGTTAATTACCAGTACATCTTCATCTTCGTAAACAACAGTTAGCGGAATATTTTCGGGAAGAATTTCGGTTTCGCGCGGCGGGTAGGCAAGTACAATCGAGATCACATCCAGAGGCTTTACCCTGTAGTTTGGCTTAACGGGCTTTTCGTTAACAAGGATGTTATCAGCCCGGGCTGCATTCTGTATTTTATTACGCGAAGCATTTTGTATCCGCCCCATCAGGAATTTATCAATACGCAGCATAGCCTGCCCTTTGTCAACCTCAAACCTGAAATGCTCATAAAGGTCGTTCTCTTCGGTTGCAACCGAAATATCATCTGGTTCTTCTGTCATGTGTGTAAGTGAAATCAGGAGCTATTAGTTGCGAATGATTGTAAAAGTGTTTTTAGGAACTTTCTGACTTCAGCTCCATTGTCAGCAATTTTCTTTGTATTAATATGGCTGGCAGAATTTTAATGTGCAGTATACCTTTCGTGACAAAACCCTGCTTTCATGACTTTTTAAAGTATGATTCTCAATTTTTTTTAAATTTTAAATTTTGAACCCGGAGCCTGGAATTTTATTCTTTTAAAATATATCCGGATACTAAATTTTCTGATCCCGGACTTACTTTACAATTACTTTCCCGCTGCATATGAGCCCGGTTTGGCTATCGGTGATGATTACAATATAAAAACCAGGTGAAAGTGCATCAACATGAACCGGATTTATAAATGAGCCGTCCAGCACCTGTGTACCGCTTGCTGAAATGATTTTGATATTCAGTTTGTTCTCCGGGATATTTTTCCAGCCTTCGGGCAATTTAATTATAAGTTTTCCATCGGTAACCGGATTTGGCCGAAAGCTGAGCTTTCCAACTTCGGCAGGTTTATCAATATTCAACGGGTTTACTTTTCCAATAACAGGTCTCATCATTACTGAACCATAGTTTATCGAATCACTACCAACCCAGTTGCCACTTACATTGAAGAAACGTTTCTGATGGCTGTCAGTATACCTGTCGAAACCTACATTCAGGTTATTAACAGTATATTGAGTCCATCCGGTGTAAAAATTCAGGCCGGGAAATGTTACAGGATCTATAATGAGCGGTTCTTCGAACCAATATGTATAGAATGCATTCAAATCATTACTGTACCCCGGAGGAACATTGTTCAGTGTTTTAATAATCTGTCCCGGAATTCCAAATGCATCATTCCAGACATTTATATCAATAAGTTCCTGGTTTACATTGATTGTGGGATTGAAGTAGAACTGAATTCCCCGCATAGTATCCGACTGGTTAAGTTTAAATTTAACGGCATAGGATCCTGAAGCTCCATTAATGCCTACACCTGCCTCAGAAGTACCGTTGTCGTAGGCGTAATAGTTGCTGAACATCTGATCGAACTGTATCGTGTCATTCGACTGAAATATGGGATTCTGGTCGGGAGTGAGTTTATGTATAATGTGAAAAACTACTTTCTCTTCGTTAGATATCGGGAAAAAGAAATTTACCGGAGGCCGCGAAAATGGAAGCCAGTCGGTGTACCCGTTTGTTGAAAATGGCTCTATATTCCCGGTGCCGCCATTGTATGGTTCAGCTATTGGAGTAGCGATTGAATTTTTCCGGACTTCGTATTTATATATTTTATTCGATATTTCGTTGTCGAGATTCGAAATTTTAATATCCAGCGTATCTTTTAATTCATTAAGGAAATTTTGCCGGTATTGCGAATAAGGCATTGCTTCATAATCGCGGAGCATGGATGGTGCTTTGTCACCAAATGCCACATCTTTCATGGTTATAATTCCGGTATTCAGCCAAACGATATCGATATTCCAGTGGCTTCCGTTGCTGCGCCAATCGGGTTGAGAGTTGCCCGCCAGGGTAGCGATATTCCGAAACCTGAACTGGAATCCGTTTTTATAATATAAAACGCTATCCGCAAAAGAGTTTATGGGTATAAGTACCTGACGGAAATAGTGCTCGTCGGGTTTGGCAAATGAATCAATCGCAATTCCACCCATTGTTGACCAAATCTCTCTCCAAACCGGTTCGGTAACAGTATCGTCGCCCGTAATACTAAGATTTTCGTCACCGGGTGAGTGGAATTCGAGTATCAGGGAAGCTTTTTTTGATGGAGGGCTAATACTCCTGCCCTGGGGCTGGTAATAAAAACTCAGCAGAACATTGTCGTTGCGGTTAATAGCTCTTTGAACAGGTGTAAACAGCGAATCAAGCCGAATGGGCTGCGAAGTCAGGTAATCAGCATCAAAAGGATTGGGGCCGGCATTAGGGTAAAGGACACCGGTTTCGTCGAGAGCATCGAATGTAGCAACACCAACACTTGGCGAAAATTTTGCATAATCAGTATTCACAAAAGCATAGGCATCCATCCAGCGTATGGGTGAGGGATATACTGAAATTACTGAGAAATCATCATAAAAAGGTAAGGTGATTGCTGAAGAAGTAGCTTTGTCAATTTCTTTTGTCTCAATGAATTGCCTGGCAACAACCGGGTTATAGGATGGTGTTGTCAGCACTTCCTGCGCTGTGGCCGAAATGCCAGGTAGGGCTATCAATAAAATGGCATAAACGCTTTTTGTCATTCAATTTTATATTAAGGTATTGGTGTTTCTGATTGAACTGTATCAATCTCAAGATTACGGATATACTCATTAAAGTCAAATTTGTCGGGTGACTTGTAGGTTAGTGTAAAACCGGTTCCGGTTACCATTCGTTTGCCGTAAACATATTCCGGGGTTTGTTCGTAAACCTGCCCGTTAGTGCTGTCGCAATCGTCAGAATATGATTCACTTGAAACAATAAATCCAAGTCTTTTTAATTCGCTTACTGCGGCTTCGTGCGTCTTCCCGATCAGGAATGGTAAGGCAGCCTCGTTGCCTCCGCTGCCCGAGCCTATAACCAGGTCAATTACCGAACCTTTCCTTATCGGTGTACCAGGTTTAACAACCCGGCCGTTTACGGTAACTTTCAACACAGCATTTTCGGCCATATCAGGAACAATCCGGATTCCTCCTAGTTTGAGACCATATGTTTGCAAAAGTGCTTTGGCTCTTCGCAGCGAAAGGTCAATAAGCGCAGGCATGCTTACCTGTTCAGGAACAAAAGATACCAGCGATAAATATACTGCCCTTCCGGGTTTTACTTTGGTTTCGGGTAAGGGATCCTGCGATATAACACTTCCGGGTTTGCGGGTATAATCGTAAATGGAATCAACAATAACAAGTTCAAAGTCTTTGCTCGATTCAAGGCTGTTCACCTGATCCATCATCAAACCAACATAATTGGGCGTAATCGCAACCTGGTTATGGCGTGTGTAAATTTTCAGAAATGATAATGTAATCCACGAAAGCGCAATGAAAAGCAATATTGAATATGCCAGATGTTTTAAAAACCGCCGGGTAGTAATAAATTGAAAAAAATTCATATGCCTTTCTGTGCCCTGAATGGTTGATGGTTAACCTCCTGAGTATATTAACTGCAAGAGTATGGAATTATTGTTTTTTTCTGCAAAGATACAAATTTAGGCTAATTATTATTTTGATGTGCCGGGGAAAGAAAATAGGTGTCTATGTTCGGTTTTTTTTGTTTTTTTTCTTGTCCTTTTGTCATGACACAAAAGGATCCAAAAGTATAGGCATAATATAAATTTCACACAGATGTACGACTCGGTAAGGCTCGTGATTCCAATAAATTGGGAAGGGCCTGGAATTTTTATCCCATGGCCTTACAGCACGTGAAGCTGTGTTTTGCTACGCACACATGCCCGCGCTGTTTACCTTCGTCTACATCTGTTGCGAAATTTCTATCAGGCCGGTCCCTACACCCTGGAAATTACCATAAAAAGCCAAATCGTTGTTCCGCCATGTTTCCATATGAGGAAGCTCTCTTAGAAGGGACCGGCCTTATAAAAATACGCCTGCGTTTCTTAGCCGGAGTTATGTGCGAATGGCATGTGCGTAACACTACACAGCAAGGCAAACTGTAAGGATTTGTTGTGCTTTTTCATGCCTTGTATTGCGAGGAGATACCTCTGGCTTAAAAACGCCAGCATTGTTATAAAGCCTTGATTTTTTATTCGCCTATTGCTTATTTTTATAAAAGCTCATGAGACCGATTCGCTAAGTTGGTACTTTTTGATCAAGCAAAAAGTACGAAGAACAAATTGCAAATGAATTACCAAATTAATTAATGGTTCTATTAAATTCAATTAGAATAGTATCGCTTATGATGTCCAAACTTTACCAGCGCATCAAAATAATATTTAGCCCTTAATCTGCAACTTCAATACCTTTCTTGAATTATAAAAGTAATAAATGCTTGAGTAGATTTGTCTGTTCCGCAATCTGCATTCCGAAATAAACAATCCGAAATCTGCCATTTCTTCCTCATCACATCACAATTAAAAGTCTGATAATTTTCAACGATTTTCTAACTTTGCGCAATTAAAATTAATTAATCCAGGGTTTATATGCGTAAAATAAATGTTGTGTTATTTATGGGTGGCGATTCGGGCGAGTACGAAGTATCAATCGGGAGTGCTTCGCAGGTTAAAAATAACCTTGATCCTGAAAAGTTCGAAGTTTACCCTGTTTTGATCAGGGATGGCAAATGGACTTATACGGATGAAAGTGGGACTGTATCACCATTTGACCGAAACCAGCATTGTATTGTAATTAATGGTAAAACGATTACTTTCGATTGCGCGTTTATTGCCATTCATGGCACACCGGGTGAAGACGGAAAGTTGCAGGGTTATCTTGATATGGCCGGTATTCCATATACAACCTGCGATGTAACTACCTCGGCGCTGACATTTAACAAATATTTCTGCAACGACCTTGCTATTCAATATGGTGCTAAAGTTGCGCGTACTTTTTTGCTGAGGAAAGGTGATACCTGGTATATCGAAGCTATGGCAAAGGAAGTTGGTTTACCTTGTTTTATTAAACCCAATAAAGCAGGCTCGAGCGTAGGAGTATCGAAAGTATATGACCTTTCCGGGATTCCTGCCGCTATTGAAAAAGCCTTTGCCGAAGACGATGAAGTGCTTGTACAGCAATTTATTAAAGGCAGGGAAATGGCTTGTGGTGTTTTTACATTGAATGGAAATGTGCAGGTGCTGCCTGTAACTGAGGTAGTTTCGAAAAACGACTTTTTCGATTACGAGGCTAAATATACCGTCGGGCTTGCCAGCGAAATTACACCGGCACCCGTTACTGACGAACAATCCGCTGAATGCAAACGTATTACGGAATATTTGTATCGTAAATTTAATTGTAAAGGCGTGGTACGGTTCGACTATTTCCTTGTAGGAAATGAATGGTGGTTTCTCGAAGTGAATACGGTTCCTGGTTTTTCGGCCGAAAGTATTATTCCAAAACAGGCCAGAGCCGCCGGTTTTGAACTAAAAGCATTCTTTGGCTCCCTTGTTGAAGAATCATTAAGGCAGAAATAGCCCGCCGATCTCAACAATCTCAACAATCTCAACAATCTCAACAATCTCAACAATCTCAACAATCTCAACAATCTCAACAATCTCAACAATCTCAACAATCTCAACAATCTCAACAATCTCAACAATCTCAACAATCTCATCAACTCTTATTCCCCGAATTTCAGAAACTCAACCAGTTTAGCAACAGCTCTTGCACGATGGCTTATTTTATTTTTCTCAGATAAGGGCATTTCTGCAAAAGTTTCGCTATAGCCATCAGGCAGAAACACAGGGTCGTAGCCAAATCCTTTTACCCCTTTCCTTTCCTGAATTATCGCACCGTTTACAATCCCTTCGAAATAATATACTGATCTATCCAGTACAAGAGCGATTACTGTGCGGAAACGTGCTTTGCGGTTTGCAACTCCATTAAGCTCTGACAACACTTTATTAATATTTGCTTCAAAATCATGCCCGTTGCTTGCATACCTTGCGGAAAAAACGCCCGGACGGCCATCAAGTGCTTCAACCTCGAGGCCTGTATCGTCGGCAAAACAATTCTTATTAAATTTATTGAAAATGTATTCGGCTTTAAGTAGCGCATTGCCTTCGAGTGTGCTGGCAGTTTCGGCAATATCCTCAGTGCAACCCATATCTTCCAGGCTTCTTATTAAAACGTCATTTCCGATAATCGATTGGATTTCAGAAAGTTTATGCTTGTTGTTAGTGGCAAATATCAGTTCGTTCATTGTTTGTTGTTGGTTCTGTAATGAAAAATCGGTGATTGGTGCTTGGTGCTTGGTAGCTCTTACTAACTAGGTTTATTCACACATACATTTATTTGTCGTTAAGGTTTAGAAAGCCATTTAATGTGAATCGGCGGAACCCGGAACTTTTTCAAGCACAAATTTTTCTCGTTTCATCAATCGTCTTATACACGACTATGCTATTCGTTGTGATAAGGTTCGTTTTTTAGTATCGTCATTGCCCGGTACAATTGTTCGGTAAAAATCAGCCGGATCATCTGGTGTGTAAATGTCATTCGCGAAAGCGAGATGGTAATATCAGCCTTTTGCTTTATGCTTTCGGCAACCCCAAAAGCACCGCCTGCTATGAAACACAACTCACGGGTACCGGCATTCATGGTTTTCTGCAAAAATCCTGCAAATTCAACCGAGCTGAATTCCTTACCATGTTCATCGAGTAGCACAATGAAATTAGCGGCTGCTGTCTTTTCAAGTATCATTGTGGCTTCTTTTTCTTTGATCTGATCCGCATTCAGGTGCTTTCGGTCTTTCAAATCAGGAATAACAACCTCCTTCACTTTTATATAGTGCCTGAGCCGTTTTATAAAAACATCATAGCCATTCTGCACAAAAGCATCTGAAGTATTGCCGATCATGAGAATTGTAATGTTCATATCTATAGTTACTTGCAAAAAAAAATAATTTCCGGAACAGGGATTTTCAGGCAGCCAAAGATACTAACACTCTTTTTATCAACCGAAAAAAAACGTAATGAGGATTTTTGGAGTGATTTTTGTATCTTTACAGAGTTGTTAAACGCATGCAATGAAAAAACTTGTAAAAATCATAACTTTCTGTCTTTCAGTAATCCTTTTAAGCGGCAGCACAATAATTGCTCACGAGCCACCAGGGCTCACCGAAAATATTACTGCAGCCATTAAATCCGGTAACTCAAAAGAGCTTGCGAAATATTTTGGTCCAACGGTAGAAATTATTCTTCCGGGTATCGAAGGTGCATTCAGCAAAGCGCAAGCCGAAATGATAATGAAAGATTTTTTTGCCAAATCAGCCCCTGTTTCGTTTGCTGTTAACCAGAAAGGAAATTCCACCGGGGGGGCGCAATTTATTATCGGAACCTATAAAAGTAAAGCCGAACTGCTGATTGTTAATATTTTGCTCAAACCTGTTTCGGGCCAGCTGTTGATACAGCAAATCCATTTCGAAGCCGACTGATAACTCTAAAATTTACTGTTACCGTGACTATTGATGAAATTGTTGTAAAAACACTTCGTGAAGATATAGGCGAAGGTGATCATACTTCCCTGTCTGCTATTCCAGCCAATGCTACCGGCAAAGCCCGTTTACTTGTGAAAGAGGACGGTGTGTTGGCAGGCGTTGATATTGCAAGGAAAGTTTTCTTCCATACCGATGACCGGATAGTGATGGATCAGTTTATTGAGGATGGAGAACGCATTAAAAAAGGCGATATTGTATTTGAAGTAAGAGGCTCATCCATTGCTTTACTTACTGCTGAGCGTACTGCGCTCAATTTTATGCAGCACATGAGCGGAATTGCTACCCAAACACGCATGATGGTTGACGCCATTGAAGGATTACCAACTCGGATTCTCGATACCCGTAAAACAACGCCTTTGCTTCGCGAAATCGAAAAAATGGCTGTCAGGCTGGGAGGCGGATACAACCATCGATTTGGCCTTTATGATATGATCCTGATCAAAGATAATCATGTGGATTTTGCCGGAGGAATTGCCAAGGCGATAGCTGCATGCCACGAATACCTTGATCATAAGGCATTAAAACTCGATATTGAAATTGAGACCCGTAACCTGGATGAAGTAAACCAGGTGCTTGACCATGGTGGCGTTCAGCGTATTATGCTCGATAATTTTACATTTGATTTATTGCGAAAAGCTGTAAATATGATTGGTGATAAATTCGAAACCGAGGCATCCGGCGGTATTACACTGCAAACTGTCAGGCAATACGCCGAATGCGGAGTCAATTTTATTTCGGTTGGTTCACTTACTCATCATATTAATAGCCTTGATCTGAGTCTGAAAGCTGTTAAATGATTTTCTACAACTAAGTATTATCTCTTTTACCAGGGTGGTTTAATGTTTTAATCCAGAGAAATAAGCAAAAAGGATAATTAGTGTTTATAAGAAAACGAGCCTATAATGCCTTTGCTTCGGCTTCGGTCAGCAGCCGGAAAGGGAGAGTTCTCGCGCACAGAAGCTCGAGTTTTGCCTACCAAACCTAAAGGTAAAGAAAATGAGCATTTTTGCATAAAATGATGATTTTCTTAGTGACACTAATTATGTATTTTTAGAATAATTATTCTTGCTCTTTCGAAGAATGATAAAAAACTGATTCTTATTCCAACAATTTTACCAAATTTGCATTTAATTGCATTTTTTATCCCAAAAGGATAAGTTCAATCTTTTCCCGTTGTAAAGTGCGGGCTATTTTTATGGTAAAGAAACAAACCAGACTTAACAACTATTTCCAACTGCGATTGACTCAATTGTTGCAAAGCGATTTGGCACTTTCGGCTGAGAAGTATTCGCGTAAGCTGGTTATTCCAGGCTTCGATGGCATGCCTTTGTACGATGTAGCAGTTTTTTTTATCAAAGGATTGCAGAAGGGGGCACTCTCGATGCGCGCAGCAGCATTTTCGTATAATTTTTTCCTTGCGCTTTTCCCGGCTATTATCTTCTTTTTCACCATTATACCATACATACCGATTGCCGGATTCCAGGATAACCTGCTGGAACTGATGCAGAGTTTCATTCCCAAAAAGGCGTATGATGCTGTGGAAGAAACACTCTTCGATATTGTAAAACGACCCAGAGGTGGTCTGCTGTCAATAGGTTTTATTATGGCTATGTACTTTTCAACCAATGGTATACATAGTCTTATCGAAGCTTTTAACCAGAGCCGTCATACAACAGAAACCCGTTCATGGTTCAAACAAAGGCTTATTTCGATTGTGTTGGTTATGATACTTTCGTTACTGGTAATAATTGCAATTGTATTGATATCGTTAGGTCCATTAGTTCTTGATTTCCTGGTAAAATATGATATGCTGCGCGATAGTTTCAGCTATTATATGATCATTGCCGGGAAATGGATTGTTTCGTCAGCTATGCTGTTTTTTGCATTCTCATTCCTGTATTACCTGGCGCCGGCGGCTGAATCGCGATTCCGGTTTATTTCGCCGGGAAGTACACTTTCGACTGTACTTACCATTTTGGCATCAGTTGGCTTTAATTATTATGTGAATAGTATTTCGCAGTACAACACGCTGTATGGTTCAATAGGAACACTTATCATATTGATGGTTTGGATTTTTTTTAATGCTATGATCGTTCTGATTGGTTTTGAACTGAATGTGAGTATACAGAATGCAAAGAGGAAGTATCGCGGAATTCCTCGCGTTAGGCAGGATAAAGTCTCAACAACCCGGAAGAAGTAGCTTCCCAGTTATATTTCAGCATTACTGAATTGTGGCCGTTTTCACCCAGAGTTGTCCGCAACTCACCATAATTATATAATTTTAAAATTTTCCCGGCAAGGTCATGGCTATTGCGGTCATTAAAAATCAATCCGCAATTTTCTTCAAGAATCAGTTTCTCAAGCGATTTGCAATTGGACGAAATAACCGGTTTGCTGAAATACATGTACTGAAAAAGCTTATTTGGGCTCGAATTGTCAGTTTGTTCGGATCGTACATGCGGAATTACACAAATATCCGAAGCTTCAATGTATGCCTGCATATTCGAAGAAGGCTTAAAACCCTCGAAAATGACTTTTTGGGTGAGAGAAAGCTGGTTTGCTTTTTCCCGAAGCGATGCGAGTGTAATGCCTTCACCAACAAGTAAAATCAGTAGTTCAGGAATTTTGTCGCCAATTTCATGCGCCGCTTCCAGCAGGTATTCAATACCGCGAACAGCGTCAATTCCCCCGATAAATGAAACTACAAACCTGTCTTTAAACCGCTCTCTTAATTGTGGTAAAGGTTTTTGAGACGCAACAAAAGTCTTGAAATTCAGTGTATTAGGAATAATAGTTATATTATCTGACTTGTTTAATACAGAAGCAAGGCGTGTTTTCATTTCTTCGGCAACACAAATAATATTGTCAGCTTTCGGAAGCCATTCTTTTTCTTTTCTGAACCAGATTGATTTACTGAGAATGGCTTTTCCGAAAAGTGTATTCATATAAGGCTGTTCTGCAACCAGGTACGGATAGTTTTCGTGCATATCGGCGGTAATCAGGATTTGATGCTTACGCTTAATTCCTTCTATAAGGCAGCAAAGTGGGAGATCATGAATATGAATAGCATCAAACGATTGAGAATTCAGCATTTTGTTTACTTCCCTCGACCAGATTAAATAGTAAAAAGGAAGCTGGTTTAGAAGCCCAAGCATTTTTTTAGCCACCTGCTTTTCAATTTTAAAGCGATGGATATGGATTCCTCTAAAGACTTCCACTGTTGCTTTTGAACCGAAATTATAGCTTAATATTTGCACCTCGTGACCCGCATCAATAAGGCTTTGGGCTTCGTTTTCCACACGTATATCGGGTGGAAATTCGGTATCGAGGAGCATGAGGATGCGCATGGGGGAGGGGTTAGATTTGTTTCCTGAGATTTGCTTCAAGTTCAGGTATGTTTTTTTTGCGATCCTTGATATACTTTGCCGGAACACCGGCATACATCGTCCATGGGTCAATGCTGTTTTTTACCAAACTCATTGCACCAACACAGGCGCCTTCACCCATCGTAACACCTGGAAGAATAATGGATCCAGATGCCACAATTGTATGTTTTTTGAATACTACTTTCGCTCCCTGAACATTTGTGTATTCATTCGGAATCATAGGATTTGTCATAAACTCACCGCTGTAATCATCATTTTCGCTATACACCAGTACACGCCCAGAAATGGTTACAAAGTCAGCAATGTCTATTCCGCTTTTTCCATATAAAGCAGTATACGCCGAAATATGAACGTAAGAGCCAATGCTTATCTTCCCGCTCAATATGCAAAAATCATCTATCCGCACATGATCCCCAATACTGATTGTATTTGCTCCGTATATTGAAACATTCCGGCTGATCAGTACATTGTTTCCAAATGATTGGAGACCAAGAGATTTTAATTCTTCATTATTTAGAAATGAATCAGCCATAGATGGATACAGTTTTAATTACGGTCTCAATGATTATATCCTGAACTGAAAGTTCAAGAGTCGGATAAATGGGGAGGCAGAGTATGCGTGAAGCTATTGAGGCTGAATTTGGAACATGCTGACCTTGTGTAACATATGGAACTTGTTCAAGTGAAGGATAAAAATATCTTCGGGGCGAGATATCTTTTTCACCTAAGGCAGCTTTTAATTTCAGCAGTACCTCTTCGGAATTAAGTATTATTGGATAATACGAATAGTTTTGTGTTGAATATTCGTTGTGCTGTTGTAAAAGGATGTTAACAGAACTCTTGAATGCATCCGTATATCTATCCCACACTTTTTTTCTTTCGGATAAAATTAATTCCATATCATCAAGAACGCACAAACCCATTGCTGCCTGGAATTCATTCATCTTACAATTAATTCCCAAGGTTGAAATCTGGTCATATCCCGGAATTCCAAAATTAATCATAAGCCTCGCTGCTTCAAGGTTTTTTTTGTCTTTAAATATGATGGCTCCGCCTTCGATTGTATGAAACACTTTCGTACTATGAAAACTTAAAGTTGCTGCATCACCATATTTAAGTATGCTAATATTTTTATATTGAACTCCAAAAGCATGGGCAGCATCATATATTGTTTTCAAATTATTTTCCTTGGCTATATGTTCGATCGCTTCTACATCACAGGAATTTCCATAAACATGGACTGGTACAATTGCTTGGGTTTTTGGCGTTATCAGTTCACTGACTTTTCCCGGGTCCAGGTTAAGTGTTTGGGCATCAATGTCTGCAAAAACCGGTTTAATTCCTTCCCAAACCAGACTGCTGGCTGTAGCAACAAATGAAAAAGGAGTAGTGATAGCTTCATTTGATACGCCCAAAGCCCTGTAAGCAATCTGGAGAGCGAGAGTGCCATTTGATACAAGTAATAGATTCTCAACTTCAAGGAAATTACATAACCGCTTTTCAAGCTCCTGTACAAACTGCCCGTTATTGGTTACCCAACCCGAATTGAAAATACGATCGACATACGATTTATACTTTTCAGGATCAGGTAAATATGTTTTTGTAACGTTTATCATCACTGGTGTTTGCTGAATAAATTATTCCAAAGTTCTGCACAATAGGAGGGGTTGATCATTCTTCCAATTACTTTATTATTAGCTTCTGATGCAGCCTTATCAATAGAAATGAATGACGTAAAATTACTTTTATTCATCGAACATGTATCAAAAATTTTACACCCGGCATTCGTTAAGAATGGAAACGAAGAAATATCACTTCGGATGTATAGTTTCTTTCCAAGATATAGAAGTGGTAATATATTTCCTAAGCCTTGTTG
>JBBQUX010000092.1:0-13626 GCA_038212135.1 Bacteroidales bacterium
CTTTGTACCAACAGATTGGCTGATTTTCCGAATAGTTGAGTGTATCAGTAATATACCTTACATCCAAAGGATTACCCGGGGCATACTCGTAAACTGTTTTCGGACCAATAGGTGTAAAAACTCCAAACCTGGCACCGGCTGTAAGAGTAAGCCAGGAAGTTACATCATACGAATCCGAAATATAAACAGCACTCTCCACACCTTGCTCTTCGCCAAGTTCTACAATTTTACGCAATGATTTTTCGCCATAAGGAAGCACGGTTCCCCTGTCGAGTTTGTACAGTATCATACCTATACCATATTCCAATGAATGCCTGTCATTAATCAAGTGTTTAAAATCACTCCGGAATTCGTAATGTTCCATCTTGTAGGCATGTTCGTATGCATTTGATTCTTCCTGCTGATCAATGGTCCAAAATGCATATTGCGAACCGACCAATGAAAACTCAGCCCGTAATGCGTTGCTGAAATTATGACTGAATACTGCGGATGCACCATTATTGGAATATTCATAACTATTCAGATCCGAAAGGCGGAATCGATCATAACTGTGGTAGGCAAACAAAGTAACCTGCGATTTTCGGATGTCGTAGTTGATACCGCCCGAAAGATCATTGAAAGAAGCACTGCTGTTCCTGATATCCGGATCATTCAGTTTCTTGAGTATCCAATCCGAATACGACGATCGGGCACTCAGCATAAAAGAACTTGTGTCCTTTTTCAGCGGACCTTCCACAACAAGGTTTCCTGTAATTGGGCTTATTCCTCCGCGGGCTGTAAAATGCTTGCGGTTTCCCTGTCGGGTAATAATGTTAAATACTGACGAAAGGTGGCCGCCATATTGTGCCGGGATATGACCTTTGTAAATCGAAAAATCTTTAATGATATCGGAATTGAAAGCCGGGAAAAACCCAAAGAGATGAGAAGTATTGTAAATAGGCACCTTGTTTATGTAAAAAGCATTCTGATCGGAACCACCTCCGCGTACGTTCAGTCCTGCCGAACCTTCACCAACGCTTACAATACCGGGTAAAGTACCCGAAACTTTCAAAATATCCCTTTCACCCATCATCATAGGCAATTCCCTGATCGATTTTATCGACATCTTGTCCAGTCCCGGATCTTTGGCGCGAATATTCATTTGCCGGTCTCCGTAAACCACAACTTCTTTCATCTGTATGACCGACTTCTTCATGCTTACAGCAAAATTTCCATCCGAGAATACTTCCAGCTGGTATTTTCTCTTTGCGTATCCAAGGTATTCGAACAGTGCATTGTAATTGCCCGGCTTAAGCGTGAGCGATACAAAACCGTTTACATCAGAAACGGCACCCGTTTTGGTTTCGGCAATAAAAATAGTAGCACAAAAAATGGGAGCCCCGGATTCTTCATCCAGTATCCGCCCCAATATCTTAGCCTTGCTACCCGAAATTGCAGCCCCTTTCCTGCCGATACGTAATGTCTGCAACACATCTGCTTTCCGTCCGGTAATATACCGTTCTTCACTTTCGGTCAGAGATCGGGAAGCAGTATCAGATGGTATGTCCTTATTCTGCTTAATGGCATAGGATGGCAATTCTGTAATTAGTTTAACGCCGGGCAATACTACCAGGTTTGCATGCCATTCGGATACTACGAGTTCAGTTCCTTTAAGCGCTTCGGTAACTGCCTTTATGGGAGTAATGCTTTCCGCATCCATTGTAACTACCAGCTGAGGCACCCATTTTTCGAGATAATAAACCTTTACATTACTTAAATGATTGACTTTGCTGCAAAACTCCCCGAAAGAAATATTTTTTACATGTAAAGCAATAGAATTTCCATGCTGCTGCGCCGAAACGGCAACCGAAAAGAAAATTATTACTATGGAAGTAAGTATTTTTTTCACATTGCGGATATCCTATTACAAAAGTTAATCAATTCCGTAATTTTTGAATCATTCGCTCTTTTAACCTTGATTTTTTGCTTACGGAGGTGTTTCTTAATCATATCCTGTTGCGTATTTTTAAATACAGAAATGAAACTTCTGTTGTTTTTGTATTTGCGCAATTCACTTCCATTGAATATGAACATTTCTTTTTCCGCATCAGTAAAAACATATTTCTGCGAGGAAGCACGGGTGTCGGGCAACAATTTCTTAAAGTAGTAATACCGGATTGAGTAAGACCCCGATCCTATAACCTGGCAGATGCGTATTGTAGTGTCAGCTGTAGTAAATATTTCGAAATGTCTTCCGTTGATCTCAAACGATTCGAGCCAGGCTTTGGATATTTCAATCAGGCTCGTAGAACCGAGTGTGTTTGTGTAATTCAATATAAGTTGCTGATTGTAAATATCGTAGTTAAGTGTAAGCTTAACATATGTTGTACCACGAACGGTAATTTTTCCCCGGGTATCAAATTCAGAATACATATACTGAGTGCCTTCAGTTTCCGGCTGCGGAAAAAACGAATAAATCCTGCCATTGTGCAACAGAGGATCAAAACCATAAACTTGATCACTGCCCGGGTTTTGTGCCTGTGCATACAGCATCACAAACACAAGAAACAAAAATAATATCAGGCGGTTTTTATATTTCATTGTGAGATTCAGGCTAACAGTACATTCGCAATCGTTGGGTTAAAATTGTTTCTGTATTAATGTAAAGCCGGTAAAAAGGTAGGTTTTGCCAGTAAAATCGATGACAAACTTTAGTTGAATACAACTGCAAACTTAGATAAAAATAAGAAGGGTGAAGCCTTTGTTGCAAATACTTTTAGAGCTTTATGTAATATTCTTAATTATTTAGCTGCTTCATAATTATAAATCCTACGGTTATTAATAATTTTTTAGTTTCAGGTGCTGGAATCGTCTTTTATAAACAAAAAATATTCGGTGTGTTTGATACGTTTAGCTCTAACTGTTTGGTTGATAGCTAATACAGGTCCTGCTTTTGTAAGGAAAACGGCTGGAACTTTTGGACAGGCCTACTTCAGCTGATGCTATTATTTACAAAGTGACAGGTTCAGCCCATAGAATCGAGCTAAAAGGAGAATCGCTAAGAAAGAAAGTGAAAGAAGTAAATAACTTTTTTTTGCTCACTCACTGTTCATTGCTTAGTGGCTTACTTTCGTCCGGATTTACTGGCCTGGTTTGTCGGGAATATTCACTCATTGACAATAACCTGATCGAAAATAGTATTCGCCCTGTTGCCCTGGGTCGTAAGAATTATCTCTTCGCCGATTCCAACTAAGCTGCACAGCGGGCAGTCATAATCTATTCATTTATACCAAATTATCCCGCTAACCAACTGCATACACTTTTGCCACAGCAAAAATAAAACCGATATTTGCAGCATAATTGAGCAAATCCTGTTGCTGGAGGACTTGCAGCTCCCCAAGTTCAGGTTAAAATAAAACTTGTACCGGCACGGATTGCAAATCCGCGCCAACGGGGGGGGGCTACAAGAAGCACATGAAACTAGACAAAAAATGAAAAAGAAATACTTTATAAATGTTACTTGTCTAACCATATTTTATAATTTCGTTAAGAAGAAGACTTGTCCTTCCTTATTAATTCTAAATCGAGCATCTAATTTACTAACTCTAAACTTTTTCAAGTCAGTTTTGAAAACTGTACCAATTTTTGGTTCGCTTGGATTAGGGAACCATTCTTTTTGGTAAACGATATTTCCTTTGCTTAAAAAAATCACCCTATCTCCAATATCAGTAAATTGTTTTAAGTCAAATCCTAAATCTTGATTTATTTCTTCTAATGAATATGCTCCAGAATAATAGCACATCGTGTCCCATTCAAAATTCATCGAAACAGCAAGGTCAACAATACAATTTGTTTTACTATCACATTTTTCATATTCATTTGAAATAATGTTATCAATGTCGTTTCGATTAGAACAACTAATCAAAATAAAGCATCCGCTAAAAAATAGGACTAAGTTTTTCATATTATTTCATTTCACCCCAAATTGGTTGTAACTCATCAAGATTTCTCTTTCCTTTATCATCGACTGCTTTTTGTTCCGCTTTTGTTCGTCCGTTTTCATTCAATCCATTGAAAATTGCTTTCAATTGATTATATTTTTCTTCAGATAGCTTTGTTTTTGTTACCACCCAATTCCCGTGCTTATCTTTGGATGCAGTGTAAAGGCCATTTTCTTTAAACTCTTCAAGTATAATATTCGCTAGATTATCCATACTTGCCCCCTTGTTAATCTCACCAATGCCTCTGCCAATTATATTATTTAATAGGTCAACAGTTTGATCAGCTTGCGCCATCGCATCCTTCCCAGTGAATGATCTTTTACTTAAATCTACAAAAGGATTTTCTTCATGTGCATTGCCGGCTTGTGCAGCAATACTTTTACCAAATTCAGAAGTAATAGTGGCTTGCCATAAACTATGTCTAAAAGATCCATTTTCAGATCCTTCATCTTGTTGGTCTCTCTTCGAACCGTTAAGAACCTCGCCTCTTGTGGCAAATCTAGTTGCATTTGTTGAAATATTTGACGCTCCACGTGTGACACCAAAACCAATCCTTATTGATGCAACTGGATTTCGTCTAGCAAAACCTATATATCGTGGAAAATTACTTGCCGAATAATAACCAGGACCTGGTGGATCATCAGGACCTAATCCATTTAAATCAATTAACCTAATTGGATTATTAGCTGCATAGCAGTATGGGCTTTGGAAAGCATACTTTTCCTCTAGCGGATCAACCGATAAAAACCGACTCACCTTCGGGTCATAATACCTTGCCCCGTAATAATACCATCCAGTTTCCTCATCCAGTTCCTTTCCATTGTATTTATAGGGTGAGTTGTGGCTGTTTTTATGTTCTTCCACAAAGGTTTCGCCAAAAGCAAAATATTCCATATGCTGGCTTACCGTACCGTCAATATTGGTAATGTAATTGCTGCTACCCAGGTGGTCAGGGTGGAAATAGTACTGCTCGGGTTCGGCAGGCTGGTGTATAAATGCAGGTATGGCGATAAAGCTTGTTGAGCCGGGCCCTACTTTTGTAAGAAAAACGGTTGGTGCCAAATATAATCTTTCAGGAACTTTTAGGTCGGTTCTAAAAATACCCTGTTGACAAAATTATGGTGAAATCTTTACCAAAGCAAGTATTCTAAATGTTTTAAGTATGAAAAAAAAAAGAATCACATTGTCTTGTCAGCTTTGACAGGAAACTCACTACTATTTTATTTATCTCGTCCCTGCAGTACTTATTCTACAATCGGGATAAATTTCCGTGCATTGAATCCTGGGATTAAATCCTCATCGTATTGGCTATCAACATTCCCCGAATTGAAAGTCGGGGCAAATGATTCGCGGAAATTTATTCAGTTCAAGGTTTAAACTATTCCTATTTCATTTTATTCTCAAAACCTATCCAGTTCTGCTGGTTCTGTAATTAAAGAGACAACATTTTAACAATGTGTAGGAAACAAATGAATTTCAAGTTGCGTTAGAGACGAAATATTTTTTTTTACCGAACGGGTATGATTTCTTAATTGTATTTTGTGTTTAGTAAACACTTCCCTATATTTGTTTCCTGAATCCTGAAACATTTACTTCATTTAAGTTGTTTAAATTGATTTTTTACAGCTGATTTTTTACAAACGGATTCATTTACCGGTAAATACGATCTGATGTTAAAGATTTACATACAGTCTTTTATTTTTCTGTTTTCAGTTCTGGCCAGTATTTCCGGGTTTTCGGCCGGTAATGTTCCGGTCCCTATCGATTCTGTTGATTATAAGCGTATTGAACATAAAAAAGTAAGGCAACTCATCCTTAAACAAAAGCATTTTGGAATATGTAACTTCAATGAGATGCACCCGGTTTGTTACAGTTCGCCTGATTCGAGCCATTTCCGGACTTTTATAAAATCACAACTTATAAAGCAGAATATCAATATAGTATGGGGCAATCTTACCCAGCTTTCGCCTAAAGAAGAATTCGATGGGAGGATCGTTAAATTCGGTCTCCTGTATTCAAAAAGATATAACAATATCCTTTACCGAAACGAAGCCAAACCCGGACTTGAAGAAGGACAAATATTATTTTTCAATCTCCGCGTACTGAGCGGGATTAAAAACCTGGCTGTTGCACTGGAAGTTACGCACCTGGATAATGACCATAAAACAGTTGAATATTGTTACGTTGATCATGGCAACACCAAAGGCACCCAGCAAATATTCCTTACTACTACCCCCGAAGGATATACTGAAATTACCCAGCTTACGCGCTACAAATGCAACTCCCGTTTTAGGAATAACAGAATTTATGATTTCTTTCATGAGCGTATTGTAAATGAGTTGTTTAATAATATCCAGAATAAAAGTGAGGCAGGAATTGCTGGTTTAGCAGCAGAATAGAAGGTTTTGGGGATGTGGATTTAGTATCTGAACTCTTGATTTGATGTATTTTTTGGCACAATATTTAAAGTGGTTTTTAAATATCGAATATCGAACAAGGAATAATGAATTTCGAAGTATTGATGCTATCGAATTAGCACTACTATCATCATTGTGATTTATTCAATTCCATTCTTCTTATTTTTACTTCATTATTCGATATTCATTATTCGATATTCATTATTCAAATCTTTTTTGGTTCTGGCTTGTCCAGTTTAGGGGTTAGCGTTACAAAATACTAGTTACCGTTTTTTAACGAAAAGACGTAAAAATAGCGTAAAAACGTAATTCATTTTGTTATAAGCTGTGTAAAATAGTAAGTTCAAGATCAATTAATAAAATTCGGCATTTCACTTTTATCGCTTCATTTTTTAAGTATCAAAATTCAAAACCTGTATTTTCAACCAGTTCCAAAGTATTTCAGCACGAAGCGATTATATTGTATTTTCATAACGGAATTTTTAATAAAATCTGTTGGCAAATCAATCCCATTTTATACTTTTGTGAATTGATTAACAGTAGGAAATAAAACATAATATATGAGCTTAGAAAACTTTCAAAACACCCACAAACTCTTGTATTCGTACAAGTATACATGGGCTCCTATCGAAAAAGGGTACAACAACCGCACACTATATGTTAACGTTGGCAGTGGCGAGATAAAAGAAAAACCTGTTTCGGCGCACATGAAGGAAAAATTTACAGGTGGTAAAGGCTTTGGACTTAAACTCCTTTGGGATGCTACCCGTGCGGGCACCAAATGGAACGATCCGGAAAACGAAATAGTGATCAACACCGGGCCTATTTGCGGAATTACCCAGTATTCAGGAACCGGTAAATCTCTGGTGGTAACCATTTCGCCACAAACCGATATTCCTGTTGACAGCAATGTTGGGGGATTTTTCGGACCATTTATGAAGTTTGCCGGGTTCGATTCACTTGAACTGCAAGGCAAATCCGATAAAGATGTAATTGTTCTTATTGACGAAACACGCGAAGTAATCGAAATTTACGAAGCTGGCGACGAAAGCAACGACAGTCATTTAATGGCCGAATACCTCACTGAAGAACTCGCTGTTGCTGAAAAAGATCGTCTGAATGTATCAGTTGTTTCAGCCGGAACCGCCGCCGGCAACTCACTCATTGGAATGCTCAATTTCAGCTTCTTCGATTCAAAACGCAAACTTGTGCGCCTGAAACAGGCCGGGCGTGGCGGGATTGGGACAGTGCTTCGCGATAAAAAAATTAAAGCCGTTGTTGCTCATTCTAAAGGTGTAACCGGTAACCGCAATGGTGTTATTGATCTGCAGGCCATTATGGAACGCGGTAAAATATTCAACCGCGAAATGCGCGAACTCGACGACAAGCAGTGCGAAATGCGAAGCAAAGGCACGGCTCACCTCACTTTGGTAATGAACGATTACGACCTTTTACCAGTGAATAATTTCAAATTCGGTAGCCATCCGGATGCTGTAAAAATATCGGGCGATGTGTGGAAAAGCTATTTCACTCAAGGAGTTCCTGATGGCTGCTGGATAGGCTGTAATATGGCATGCGCCAAAGGAGTTGATAATTACGAACTACGCTCGGGTCCTTACAAAGGCTCGAAGGTTATTGTCGACGGACCAGAGTACGAATCTACTTCATCGCTGGGTTCCATAGCAGGAATTTTTAACCCCGACTTCACTATCGAATCCAATTTCTACTGCGATACATACGGAATATGCACCATTTCGTGGGGAACCATCCTTGGCTTCATTATGGAATGTTACGAAAACGGTATACTGAACGATGAACGCACAGGTGGCATGAAACTGAACTTCGGCAATGCCGATTCAGCCATGGAACTGCTTCATATGGTTTCACGGGGCGAGGGTTTCGGTAAAATTGCCGGGCAAGGAGTGCATAAGATGAAAGAATTATTTGCAGCCAAAGGCTGGGGTGACCCGAAATTTATGCAGGATATTGGTATGGAAAACAAAGGCCTCGAATATTCGCAGTATGTTTCCAAAGAATCGCTTGCACAGCAGGGTGGCTATGCAATGACTAACAAAGGCCCTCAGCATGATGAAGCCTGGCTGATATTTATGGATATGGTGAACAACCAGATACCTACATTCGAGAAAAAGGCTGAAGCCTTGCATTATTTCCCAATGTTCCGCACCTGGTTCGGCTTGCAGGGACTTTGTAAACTACCCTGGAACGACGTGGAACCTGAAGATAACCATACACATGCCGAACCAGGCAAAGTTCCTGAGCATGTCGATAACTATGTAGCTATATACAAGGCTGTTACAGGAAATGATTTTAACAAGGAAGAACTAATCAGCCAGAGCGAACGCGTGTATAACTTCCAGCGCATATTTGATATCCGCTGCGGAAAAGGACTTCGTGCTAACGATGCACAACCATACCGTGCCGCCGGACCTGTAACCGAAGAAGAATACCTCAGCCGCCAGGAAAGGTATGATGGTCAATTACTTGATCTTGTTGGTGTGGATCCTTCGAAAATGACATTGAAAGAAAAAATGGCCGCTACCCGTGCTTACCGCGAAGACCGCTATGAACAGCTCCTGGATGCGGTTTACGCCCGTCGCGGATGGAATAAAAACGGTATTCCAACACTTGCACATCTTAAAAAATTAGGGATGGATCTTCCTGAAGTACTCGAAGTAGTAACGCCTTTGCAATAGCATTACCTTTTCAATCACCCTCTTCCCTGTTTGCGGCATCGGTCGCAAACAGGGATTTTTTTTGCAGAAATGGTTTTTTTTTTGACAACACCAAAGGAAATCCGGGATCATGGTGCTCGATTTTTCTTAATCAAATGTTAAATCTTCCTCAGAATTAGCACTGTTAATAAATCATTGAAAAGTATTGCACATCAACTCCGGAACGGTTATCCATCGTAACGTTTTGGATATCATTCGATTCAAAAAATAAAGGCAATAATTTTCACCGGCTGAACCGAGCTCAGATACATACAGAATGCATATTATACATGATTAAGTAGTAATTTTGCGGAATAATAAAAACTGCTTTCTGATCGTAATACTTTTTTAAACTAATTCAAA
This sequence comes from Bacteroidales bacterium, assembly GCA_038212135.1. GTDB lineage: Bacteria > Bacteroidota > Bacteroidia > Bacteroidales > UBA4417 > UBA4417. Next base: position 9,493 of record JBBQUX010000092.1, read on the forward strand.
ATTCAAATCATGGTAAGAAAACTAATCCTGACACTATCAATCGCAGTGCTGGCCTTCGCACCGACGATTGCACAAAATATACAAATGGCGCATCAGCTCACACAGAGTTGTTATTTGACAACTAATGGCAAAGTTACAATTAATGCAGGCGGGCATTATACTACCGCAACTTCGGAACAGGTGTATCTTCGGGATTCGCTTCGTGGAAGTATTTATGACACGGTGAACAGTTCTTTTAAAAATAATAAAAGGAACGTTTTCACCTATGATTCAGGAGGGTTGCTGACATCATCCGAATCAATGACGCTGGACAAAAATGGCATTTCTTGGAGCAACAGCCAGAAGGTTGGATATAAATACACCGGGTTCCAATTGTTTGAAGAATCTTATAAAAGCTGGGATAAAGCCCTGTCAGACTGGGTATACAACATAAGAAACGTATATTCTTACGAAACGGACAATACCCTTTCAAGTATTTTTAACCAAACCTGGGATGCAGATACATCCGAATGGAAATATGTAACCAGGGATCTTATAAACTATGATCAGAATAAGAATGTAACTTCCATCGAAATCCAGAAATGGAACAAGAACCTGGTTTCGTGGGAAAATTATCAGCAATTAATATTTACCTATTCAGGAGGCAATGTTTCGGAAATTACTTACCAGATATGGAACAAGACAACAATACTTTGGGATGATTATCAAAAAGAAAACATTGCGTACACCAGCAATAATAAGTCAGAAGTTATTCTGCAGCTAAAAACAGGAACTTCATCCTGGGAAAATTCTTCCCGCAATGTATTTGTTTACGGTAGTTCAGGAATTAGTGATATAACTGAATACCTATGGAATGGATCGTGGAAAGAAAACCGGAAATATATTTATACTTACGATGCCAACAATCTCGAAACCATGATTATTACCCAAAGTTGGGCTACCCACCTGAACAGTTTCAGGAACCATTCGCAGGACGAATCGTTTTATACCCAACGCGAAGTTATCGGGATTGACGAAATTACTGCAAATACATTTACTGTCAATAATCCGCTATCGAAGCACATACCTTTTTCGATCGGAGGCTTGCAGCAGAACGTTAAATACCAGGTAAACCTAATTTCGCTTAATGGTAGTTTGATATTGAAAAAATCCATTTCAGCAGGCGAAACGATTGCATTAAGCAGTCAACTGCCATGCGGAATTTATATGCTGAGCATTACTTCGCCCGGTGCAAAAGCCTTCATTCATAAAGTACTGATTACTGATTAATCCGTTGATGTAAGAATCGGAATAAATGCCATAAATTTAAGAGGTCATCTCACATTAGACATAGCCTCTTTTTTTATTTTTACTGTGAATTACTTTTTATCAACCTCTATCACAAAAGCAATGGCATCCTCAGGATTAACCTGTGTTTCGAAAGCTACATAGCCTGATTTTTCAACAAAATCAATATCTTTCCTGAGTTGCGAACCGATAGCTTCCGATATTTTTGCAGCAAAGGATGCCTGCCTGCTTTTGCTGATGGCTTCGTTGAGAACATTATAATCGAGCGGCTTTTTAGTTATTACCACAGCCATAAAATCCTTCGAGCCAATTTCGTCGGCCTGCAACGAATAGTCTTTCGGGAAGAGCCGCGTACCCGTAATACCGCAGAAAGGCGAATGTTTTGGAGTGTAGGGAAACAATACATAGGAGCTGCCATCCGTTTCCTGCCCAAAAATATACGTATAACAGGCTGATGAGTTTGTTACTTCTATCTTAAACTTATCTCCCCTTTTAACCGGTTTATTAACAGCGTAGGTTATTCCGTTTTTATAACTGAGTGGAATGGAAGGTAAATTACGCAGGTTAGCCTGATCATCGTTATAAGCTGCAAGCCCGAATTCTACCTTCAGTTGTGAATCATCCTGTTTTTCGGTAGTTCCCATCGGATCCATGCCATAGGCTTCTTTCACAAAGAAATCAAAATCTTTGTATCGCACCCAGGCGATTCCGTTTTCACCCCAGTCGTTTCCCCAACTATTCATAAGCTGGAAAGCACCACCCTCAAGAAAATCATCGTACCCAATCACACTCATAGCATGACCGCCAAAACCCATTTTACCATAGTCATCTGATGAGGGTATCCAAACTTTTTGTCCAAGCATTCCCTGCATAAATGTACCACCCACCATCATTCCTATAACGACAGGTGCACCCTGGGCCAGGTTCTGCTTCACTGCAAGCATATCCACTTTATAATCGTCGCCACTTTTCGAAAGGCGGTTAAAGCCATTTATACGATATGCCGCTGCTGATTGCAACTGAAATTCAGTCGGCTGGGAAGAGCAATCGCTTTCATCGTAAGGAAAATCGTGCAAAGGCAAAGCCCCGACCTGTTTCATATTTTCCATCGCCCTCAAAATATAGGATCCCTGGCAGCCATCAAGCCCGATCTGGTTGTACAGAAATGAAGGGCTGAAAGCCACTGCATCAGGATCCTTGCCGGTTTGCCTCGAATATAAAATACTTCGGGCGGCATAAGCACCCGACCATGCCACGCACGATCCCTGTTTGCCCTGGTTCAAACGCTCAGGCGCAAAACTTTCGAGTGTAACTCGCTCAGGCATAGGATTTTTAACATTATCAGCCAAAGGTTCAAAAACCTCAGCTTTATCGTAAACCTGCTGGTTTAGATCGGCTCCCAGCGAAAAAGCATCGCTTCCGCCTGCTACCGACTGAATCAGATTCTTCCCGCCAAGGAAATAAACAGCAGTTCCTATTGCCAGCAGCAATATCGCAATTTTAGGATTCCTAAACAACAGAGGCAATAATGCCGTAAGGCAACCTCCGTTAATACCTCCCGGCAGTTTGCCTCCGCCGCCCCCGCCGGGGTAATTATCAGGAATAGAATTATCTCTGTCTTTTACAATTCGAATTGGCATAGTAAAGCTTTTTAAAATATGGATTAATTTAAACTGATTCGTTAATAAATTACCATGTAAATATAACATAATTTGGTAATAATGGCAATTCAGTATTTTGATGCGCCAGACTATATTATCGCCTAATTCTACTTTACTAAAATAGATTTTTCCTAAAACACCTGTCAATATCCGCTTGTCTTTGCTTGTGCCTGAAGCGGATTTGATTCAGACAAAGATCAATCTCTTTTTGTGTAGCAAAGAGAACTGCAATAACCAGTAGCCGTGCGTCTCTGACACTCATTAAAGGCATTTCATCCTGTTGTTCTAATTTCATTTTCAAGATATAGTACCCCGCCATCATTACCAAAGCCATGTGGTGTTGCCATGCTAGCCAACCTGTTACTTGATAGCCCGACATTCCTAACTCGTTTTTACTGTCATCAAAGCAACGCTCAACCCAGTATCTGCTACATTGAAAATATGCCCATTCATTATTTGTATACTGAGCTTTATCTCCGTTACTCAATGAATATTTTACCTTTTCACTCTTGGTAATGACCAATGTGCGTTTTTTGGATCTTTCCTCTTTCCCATCCCAATGCCATACTGTAACTGTATGTACCATAGCGTATTTCCATCCTTTTGCTGTCTTTCTGATCTGTTCCCGGGTAAAGTCATCCGTTGAAAGCGTTCTTATATAGTCTTGCAATTGGATGGGTTGAATATCAGGCTTTAACAATGTTGGTGTCCGCCCTCTGCTACTTTTGCGGGCAGGTACTGAAAATGTCGGCTCTGATAGAAAAACCAGTTCGTCTTTATGGACATCCAAAACATAAAATTGTGCCAACTCGTCTAATGACCTGGTCAATTCAGCATTATGTCCATACAACCCATCGCCCCCAATAAAATCAAATTCAACACCAACTTCAATAGCTCTCTTGATCAATTTCAACGCCAACTCTGGCTTTGTTAAGTGTTTCTGTTCTGTTTCAGGTACACCAGCCTCTTCACATCTTGACTTATCTAGCGTCCACACTTCGGGCAGAAATAGTTCTGTTCCTATCAAAGTGCAAAACTTTTCATTACTCAACAAAGCGTGTACCGAAACCTGGCAGTTATCTACTTTCCCAACAACCCCGGCATATTGACGAGAAACCCCTACAGATTTGGTTCCCTTTTTTAAGTGTGAAGTCTCATCGACAGTAAACCCAGTAGGGCGACCACT
>JBBQUX010000093.1:0-13548 GCA_038212135.1 Bacteroidales bacterium
ATATTGTATTCAGCATAAAATAGCGGCCCTTTTTCCCATAAAAGGCGCATACGAATGGTTTCGTATTCGCGTTCAGGCATAGCCGGGCTGTCGGATTTGCGACGGCCAACCATAACTACTTCAAACCCCAGATCAACCAGCACATGAGTTGTACGGGCAACACGCTGGTCAGTTACCAGGTCGTTAATCACCGAAATGACAGCCCTTTTCTTTTTCATCGCGTTTATTACTGTGCGAAAGTAAAGTTTTCGGGCGAATTTTAATAATGATGCTCATTATTGGAATGGTTAAATTAATTTTGCAGGAAATCAGGATACTGTGCTTATCTGCTCCAGTGAAGTAGTAAATCTAAAAATATATTACTTAAGGTTCTGATATATAAATTTTTAAGTGTCACATATGTTACAAATTACTGATCTTCGCGAGGACTTTTTATTACGCAAATTCAATACTTTTCACATAAATGCAAGTGCCCGGTATTTCACTGAAATCAGTAATGCCGATCAACTCCAGGATTTAATACATTCAGGATTGTTGAATGAACATCCTTTTCTCCTTCTTGGTGGCGGAAGCAATGTGCTTTTTACAGGAAATATGAATGGAATTGTTGCCCATATCAGTAACAAAAGCATTGAAGTTATTGAGAAGAATGAAGATTCAGTTCTGGTAAAAGCCTCGGCCGGCGAAAACTGGCACGAATTTGTTTCGTTTTGTGTTGAGAATGGTTTTGGCGGACTTGAAAATCTTTCTCTTATTCCCGGAAACGTTGGCAGTTGCCCTATTCAGAATATAGGTGCTTATGGGGTTGAAGTAAAAGACTGCTTTCATTCGCTCGAAGCCTTCAATTTGCAAACCGGTGAACTTAAAGTTTATGCACATGATGAATGTGAGTTTGGTTACCGCGACAGCATTTTTAAAAAGGAGCTGAAAGGCAAAGTAGTTATCTGGTCAGTTACTTTCGGACTTAATCTTAACCCGGCTGTACATATTGAATATGGAGCCATCAGGCAGGAACTGTCGGCTATGGGCATCGAAAAACCTTCAATTTCTGATGTAAGCAAAGCAGTTTGTACCATCCGGCAGAACAAACTACCTGATCCGGATGTGCTTGGTAACGCGGGGAGTTTCTTTAAAAACCCGACTGTTGATTTAAAATTTGCTGATAAACTGAAAGAATCATTTCCCAACCTGGTTTCGTTTCCACAGGGAGACGATAGGGTGAAACTTGCTGCCGGTTGGCTGATTGAGCAATGCGGCTGGAAAGGGTACCGCGATGGCTACGCTGGTGTTCACGAAAACCAGGCACTTGTGCTGGTAAATTACGGAAATGCAAGCGGCACCGATTTGCTTACGCTGGCGCACAAAATTCAGAATTCCGTATATGTGCGTTTCGGGGTGAAATTAGATATGGAAGTGAATGTAATATAAAACCGTAAGAATCGCTGATTATAAGGATTAACAGATTTCGCTGAATTATGGAAAGAGAATAAAAATATAAAGAAATTACTGAAAAAATAATCGGAGCTGCTTTTTGAAGTACACAAGTTTCTGGGAAATGGATTTCAGGAAGTTATTTATCAAAGGGCTCTCGCTTATGAAATGTGGAAGGCAGGATTGGAATATGAAAGGGAAATTGAACAGGAAATATTTTATAAAGAACTAAAAGAGCCAATTGGTACGCGTAGGGCAGATTTTATTGTTGAAAGAAAAGTACTAGTTGAAATTAAGGCTGTTATCCAATTAGAAGATTTTCATTTAGCTCAGGCACTTAATTATTTGAAAGCCTACAAAATTGAAGTAGGGTTGTTGGTTAATTTTGGCTCTAAGAGCCTCACATTTAAAAGAATAGTATTGACTAAATAGAAAAGGCCTGCGAAATCATTCAATCCGCGTAATCAGTGATTCTCACTTTATTATCTTTTCATTTTCCTCCACTGCTCTCTCAACACTCTTCCATAATTTCTCTGCCGTTCGTTCCCACGAAAATTTCTCCCGCTGCTCTTTTCCTGCTTTAATAAGTTTAGTTCTGTAATCCGGATCTGAAGCTATTTTTTGCATTGCACCAGCAATGGATGTTACCGAAAACGGATCAGCCAAAATTGCTGCGTTCCCTGCAACCTCAGGCATCGAAGTTACATTCGAGGTAATTACAGGTGTATCGCAATGAAACGCTTCGAGGATAGGAATTCCAAATCCTTCGAAATACGACACATAAGTCAGTGCTAATGCAGATGCCATAAGTGCGGCAAGTTCCTGATCAGAAACACGGCCTGTAAAAATCACGTCATCCCTGTGTTCCATGCTTTCGTACGCAAGCCTTATTTCATCAGTCCACCACATGCGGGCACCGGCAAGCACGAGTTTTATCCCGGAAGAATTACTTTTTTTAAACTCGTCGAAAGCCCTGAACAGATTAACCAGGTTTTTGCGGGGATGCAACGTACCTATAAAGAAAAAATATTCTTTCTCCTGCGAAAACTTCCTCCTGGTTACCTGCTGTTCTACTGATGTTAAAGGCTTAAATATTTTCCCCGCTCCATTGTATACCACATCGATCTTTGCCGGATCAATATGGTATGTTTTTTCAATATCCGATTTGGAATATTCCGAAACGGTGGCAATTCTTTTCGCTTTCCTGGCAAAACGGGGAAACATTGTCGAATAATATTTTCGCACCAGGAAGGGAATATCGTCGGGGAAATGTTCAAAATTCAAGTCATGAATCACTGCAACTGACTTTACTTCAGTAGTCAAAGAAAGAAATCCGTCAGGCGAAAGAAATACATCCGGTTTAACCCGTCTGAAATGCAATGGCAGCGAAGCTTCGAACCAGGCAAGAAATAAGAAAGGATGCCTGGCAGGTGGCTGCAGCACAACCGGCGTTATATTTGAATTGTAAATAAACTGTGCATCAGGTTGCCTGTCGAAATAGAAGTAAAACTGGTGTTCCGGGTGATTTGATGTAATAATACGCAAAGTTTCATCGGCAAACCTGCCTATTCCGTCCAAACGTCCTGCTAATAAAAGCCGCGTATTTACTGCTATTTTCAAACTTCAGAAATTACAATGTTTGTATTGTTTACTTACGCAAACCTATGAAAATAATTGTATATCCGCTGCAATTATAACTGATTTTGCAATTTAGCGCGTCGTACAGTGCTTTATTATTGTTATATTTTCAAATAGTCGTACTTTTGACAGCTAATGATTATCGAATGAAAACGCTTGTAAAGTTGATATTGCAAAAATTACTTGGATTTAAAAATTATCTTTTTATTTTTTCACTTTATATTGCGGCAACGCTTAAAAAAAATCGCAAAGAGGGCGATTTCCTACACTTTCTCTCTATGCTTCCCGATAACTCTACCATTCTTGATATTGGTGCCAATATTGGAGTAATGACTGTACATATTGCGCGAAAACTGCCCCGATCGCTGGTCTTTTCTTTCGAACCGGTTCCTGATAACCTTTCCACCCTCCGCAGGCTGTTGAAATATTTTAAAATAACTAATGTTAAAATTTTTGAAATTGCCCTGGGAAACTATAACGGAACCGCCGAGATTATTCTTCCCGAGCACAAGAACGTAAAATTTCAGGGACTAAGCCACATCGAAGGCGTTGAAGGATCCGAAGGTGATACAGGTCTGAAATATACTGTTCCGATGCATCGTATTGATGATATTCCGGAACTTAAGGAGCTTTCAAAACCGGTTTCTGGAATAAAAATTGATGTTGAGAATTATGAATACAATGTGCTGGAAGGTGCAAAAAACCTTCTAACTAAATATAAGCCAATTATATACGCTGAGTTATGGGAGAATCAGAACCGTGCTGATTGTATAAATCTTTTAACTGAAATCGGGTATTTGCCTTTTGTTCTTAATGACGGAGTTTTAGTTAAATTTGAATCGGACAAACACCATACTCAGAATTTCTTTTTCCAACTATTGCCTCAATCCTAAGGCTGAAAAATGAAGCGTAAATTTATAACCAACCTCGGTTTTCTGCTTTTTCTTAACCTTCTGGTAAAGCCATTCTGGATTTTTGGCATCGACCGTACCGTGCAGAATATTGTAGCTCCGGGAGAATATGGTTTTTATTTTACGGTTCTTAATTTTACATTCCTTTTCAATATCCTTCTCGATTTTGGAATTACAAATTTTAACAATAAGAATATAGCCCAGAATAACCAACTTCTGAACAAGCATTTCTCGGGTATTGCCATACTTCGATTTCTGTTAGCGGCGGTTTATTTTGTTGTAATTTTTATTGTTGCCAGCATTATCGGCTACGATCCACGACATATGTATTTTCTAGCTTTCCTGGGGTTTAATCAATTTATTGCTTCTTTCATTCTTTACCTTCGTTCGAATATATCCGGCTTGCTGTTGTTCAGGATCGACAGTGCGATTTCGGTTCTCGACAGGCTATTAATGATACTATTTTGCAGTATTCTGCTATGGGGCGATTTTATAACCGAACCATTCCGCATCATATGGTTCGTGTATGCCCAAACGCTGGCATATATGGTCACAGCATTTATTGCCTTGCTTATCGTGATTAAAAAAGCAGCCTTCAAACGATTGCACTGGAATACTTCATTTTTTCTTATGATCATAAAACAGAGTTTCCCTTTCGCTCTGTTAGTGCTTTTAATGTCATTTTATACCCGCATTGATTCGGTTATGCTCGAACGAATGTTGCCGAAAGGAACCGGTACCACACAGGTTGATATTTACGCAAAAGCATACAGACTTTTTGATGCGGTTAATATGATAGCATACCTTTTCGCTGTGCTGCTCATACCGATCTTTGCCCGGCTTATTAAGGATAAATCACCCGTCGAAGGAATGGTTCGGCTTTCATTTACCATCATTTTTACAATTTCGATGATTGTTGCAACCTGTTCGTCTTTTTATAGTGACCAGATCATGGAATTGCTTTATACAGGTCAGATACAGGAAGCGGAAAAAGTATTTGTTTTTCTTATCGTTGGGTTTATTCCTATCTCTGCAACTTATATTTTTGGAACCCTATTAACAGCAAACGGAAGTTTGAAATCGTTGAATATCATGGCTTTAGCTGGAATGATCCTGAATATTGGACTTAATTATCTGCTTATTCCCCAATTTATGGCTGTTGGTTCAGCCTATGCAAGTTTAACAACACAATTTGTAACAGCCATTTTGCAGGTAATAATTGCACAGAGAATATTCAGATTCGCGATCAACTGGAAATATTTAATCACTTTGATGCTGTTTGCAGCAGGCGTAATAGGAATTAACATAGCTGCTACCAATAGTGGATATGATTGGAAGGTTGCCATTTTTATTGCCGGCCTGGCATCAGCAATATGGGCTTTTTCATTGCGATTGTTAAGTATTGGCGGATTCCTGAGATTGCTGAAAAACGAATGAGATTCATCCGCTTTCGAGCTGTTTTGTTGATTCGAATATTCGTCTCACCACAGTTTCGGAAAAGATTATTTTCTCTCAGAACTAACCTTAATATGGAGGATTTGTTGCCTATAAATTTCTTCACAAGACCGGAAGAAGTATCAGGCTCATAATAACCGGGATAATCAGAAAAGAAAATTTCGATTATTATCCCGTAACTTATATGTCTATTGCTTTTTAGCTATATTTCTCTACCTTTGCAAGTCAAAATCCGGAGGATAATCCTATGTTGAATGGCTCCACGAACAGTTATACTGATTCATTTAAAGTTGCTTATTTTCTTTATAAATGGCGTAAAGTACTGATTGCTATAGGTATAGCTGCTGCTGTACTCTCTGCAATTTTTTCTTCATCACTTTTTATTACTCCTTTGTTCCGGTCGGCAGTCGTGATGTATCCTGCTTCCAGTAATTCAGTTTCAAAATCACTGCTCAACGAAAATTCCAATGCCAAGCAGGATATTCTCGAATTTGGAGAAGATCAGCAAACAGAGCAGATGCTACAGATTTTGAACTCAAGCAGCATCAGGGATAGAGTAATTAGTAAATATAAGCTGGCTGAACATTACGGCATTGATGCCGGATCAAAATACCAGCAAACCAGGCTCTACAGCCGGTATGATTCGTATATCAGTTTTAAACGGACTGAATATATGGCTGTGAAAATATCGGTTCTTGACAAAGATCCTCAAATGGCTGCCGATATTGCTAACGAAATAGCTGCATTACTTGACACAGTAAAAAATACCATGCAAAAGGAGCGGGCTATTCAAGGATTCAGGATTGTTGAAGCGGAATACCTCTCATTACAAGCCGAAATAAAGCTGATGGAGGATTCTCTTACAGAGCTAAGAAAACTTGGAGTTCACGACTACGAAACGCAGGCTGAAATGATGAACCAACAGCTTGCAATGGAAATTGCTAAAGGAAATACCCGAGGTATTAATGCGCTGGAAGAAAAACTCAATGTCCTTGCCCAATATGGTGGGCCTTATGTATCGTTACGTGATGCACTGGAACATGAAAAGAAACAATTGAGTTATATAAAGGCAAGATATGAAGAAGCAAGAATTGACGCAACGGAGGCAATTCCTCAGAAATTCATTGTCGAAAATGCTTACAAATCCGAACGGAAAGCTTACCCGATAATCTGGATAATTGTTTTATTATCAGTTATTGGTAGTTTATTGGCGGGCATGCTGGCAATTTTTATTGTAGAGCGAAGCCCTGAGTTTTTGCAGAAACTGAAACAAACCTACAGCTGACTAATAAATCCACCTTCATCCGCTAAAAGCGCAACACAATATAAAAGCGACATAAAAATAAAATATAAATACAGCCTCACCCTGATGGATAATTTTTTTAATAATACCAACTTGCTGCGAATAATTGTAAAGTGGAAATGGCACTTGCTTATACTTGCTGTTGCCTCGGCACTGGTGTCTTTGCTGGTTTCAAGTCCGATATTTATGAAACCGCGGTTTAAATCAGTAGCATATATCTACCCATCGAATATTTTGCCTTATTCCGATGAGAGTGAGACTGAGCAGATGTTGCAATGGATTACCTCTATGGTAGTACGCGACAGTGTAATTAAGAAATTTGACCTTGCTAAGCATTATGGTATTGCTCCTGATGAGAAATATTTCAATTCAACCCTTGGATACATGTTCAGCAAAAATGTAAAGATTTCCAAAACACAATATGAAAGTGTTGAGGTGAGCGTTACTGATATCGATCCGGTTATGGCAAGGGATATAGTAAATGCAATTTTATATTTTACTGATGAGAAAATTCGTGCCACACACAGTGTGAAATACGGTGAAGTAGTGGTGTCGATGGATAAGATATTGATTACCAAACGGGCTGAGATTGACTCTGTTACAAGTCGTTACCGCGAAATTGCAACAAATTACGGTGTTTACGATGTGCTTGGACAAAGCCAGGAAATAACACGGGGTGAATTGCGCACTGTTTCCGGTGGCGGAGGCAGTATCAACACAAAGGATGTGCAAAAGCTGAAACTGGGTATGATGGAAAAGAGCGGGGAATTGCTATATCTTTCTAACCGCATTGAGGATTTGGCTAATGAATACAGCGAAATTATGCGCAAATATGATGTGGCCAGGTTTGATATAGATAAAAATTTCACTTTTGTTAATGTGGTAACTCCTCCACAGGTAGCAGATAAAAAATCCTATCCCAAAAGGTTATTCGTGATGTTTTATTTCGTTGCCGGTACACTGTTATTCAGTTTGCTTGCCATTGCATTTCTTGAAAGGCGAAGAACTCCACCCGCAGATGTAACCAACGGATAATCAGAAATTGCCTTGACTGAAAAACTCAAAATATCAATTGTTTACCTTATTACAGCAATATTTGTGTTGCTGAACACATATATGGTATACAAGGAAATGTACTATGCAATTCTTATTCCTGTTGCTTGTATCATGTTGATAATGTACATTTTCAGTCTTGAAAAAATAGTATTGCTTGCTGTATTTGTTACACCACTAGCCATTGATATCGGCGATTACGATATGGGGGTGAGTATTTCGGTACCCAGCGAGCCTCTTCTGATAGGCATTTTGTTCTTTGTAATTCTAAAAGTCCTTCTCGAAGGCGGTGTCGAACGCCGTATAATGCGCCATCCGGTTACAATTGCAATACTCTTTAACCTGGGTTGGATGTTCATTACATCCATAACTTCCGATATACCGGTCGTTTCGTTTAAATACCTTTTATCGCGCTTATGGTTTATTATTCCTGTGTACTTTGGTGGTCTTATGCTTTTTCGTGTTAAAACCAATATCAGACTTTTCACCTGGGCTTACGTTTCGGCTTTGATAATAGTAATTTTCTACACTACTTATGTCCATATGGGTTATGGATTCAGCGAAAAAGCCGGGCATTGGGTAATGTACCCTTTTTATAACGATCATACAGCATATGGAGTTATTTTGGCTCTGTTTATCCCTGTAATGTTTGGATTATCATTGGATAAAGCAGTTTCTTACAACCAGCGTGTTTTTGCTGTAATCGCATTTATCATTCTTTTAGCAGCATTGTATTTATCCTATAGCCGTGCTGCCTGGGTTAGTGTCGGGTTCGCAGTCGGGGTGCTGATACTTGTTAAATTGCATATCAAATTCAAGTGGATTGCCTTAACCATTGCAGGCTTGCTGTTGATATTCTTTACGTTTAAATTTGAGATCCTCGACAGGCTCGAAAAAAACAAGCAGGATGCTTCGGCCAATTTCATTGAGCATGTTCAATCAATCGCCAATATTTCATCTGATGCATCAAACCTTGAGCGTATAAACCGCTGGCAAGCCGCCTTGCGTATGTTTTCCGAAAGGCCATTGGTAGGGTGGGGGCCTGGAACTTATCAGTTTGAATATGCCCCTTTTCAACGATCGAAGGAAAAAACCATTATCAGTACTAACCTCGGCGATCTGGGTAATGCGCACAGCGAGTATATTGGTCCTCTGGCCGAATCAGGATTCCTTGGTTTGCTCAGTATGATTATTATTATGATAACTGTAATTTACACTGGGCTTAACGTGTATAAAAAAGCTTCCGACAGCCAGACCAGGCTGATAGCATTATCGGCAACACTAGGATTGATTACTTATTTTGTTCACGGTGTTATGAACAATTTCCTGAATACTGATAAAGCGAGTGTTCCTTTCTGGGGACTTGTGGCCATTATAGTAGCCCTCGATTTGTATTACAAATTACCTGGAGAAGAAGCAAAATCCTGAGTTTCCGTAAAAAAAATACCCCCTTTTCCGAAGGAGGTATTTCAAATTTCTAGTAGTATCCTGCTCTCAGACCAGATTATAGCTTATTGTAAAGCAAAGGCAATTTGCGCAGCATAACTAGCTCTTTCCACTTTTTCCGGGCTTCGATGGCAGGGCTGCCAAAATAGGTAATTCCGCCAGCAAGCGATTTGTCAACAGCTGACGTGGCCAGGATTATAGCTCCTTTACCAATTACAAGATCTTTATTTATAGCAACTTTTGCCCAAATAATAACATCGTCTTCAATCCGGGTAACACCGGCAATGGCAGTGTGAGCACCTATAAGGCAGTTTGCGCCAATATGTGTATCGTGACCGACCTGTACGTGGTTATCGAACTTCGTGCCTGCACCAACGATGGTGTCGCCCGATACACCCCTGTCAATCGAACAGAGTGCACCTATCTCGACATTATCGTGTATTACAACTCTTCCGCATGATTCAAGTTTCCGGTAGCCTGCAGGTTTGCGCTGGAAATAGTAAGCATCAGCACCTAACACACTGTTAGCATGTATTACTACATTATCGCCTATTACAGTGTAATCGTTAATGCTTGCATTTGCATGAATAATGCAGTTTTTGCCTATTTCCACATGGTTTCCTATAAAAGCTCCGGGCTGGATTACAGTTCCTTCCCCAATAATTGCTGATAAACTTATAGCTGAATCTGATGCAACAAAAGGCATAAACTTCCGAACCAATAAGGTATATGCAGCAAACGGATCATCGTGGAACAGGAGTGCTTTACCATCAGGACAGTCCACCTTTTGGTTGATAATCACAACGCTGGCATTCGAGGATAATGCTTTATTATAGTATTTCGGGTGGTCAACAAAAGTAAGGTCACCTTTAGAAACCATATGTATTTCGTTAACTCCGGAAACCTGAAAAGCCGCATCACCGCAAAAGGTTGCCCTGATAAGGTTAGCTACTTCTACAAGCGTTAAAGGTGATGGAAATTTCATGAATGTAGGATGTATGTCATATGTTGACGCGGTAATGGAATTATTTTACCCTTTCGAAATAAGTGCCGGTCCTTGTGTCGATACGGATTTTTGTGCCTTCATCAATAAACAGAGGTACCTGAACGATAGCCCCGGTTTCGAGGGTCGCTTTTTTCAAGGTATTTGAAGCTGTATCACCGCGGAAGCCTGGTTCGGTATAGGTTATTTCCAGTTCAACAAAGGCGGGAAGCTCGCAGGTTAAAGGTGTTTCGGTGTCGGCATGAACCATAATTTCAACTCCCTGGCCTTCTTTCATAAACTGGGCATTATCAATCATTTCTTCCTCTATCGAAATCTGCTCAAATGTCTCCGTATTCATAAAATTGTACCCGTTATCGTCCTTGTAAAGGAACTGGTAAGGCCGTCGTTCAACACGGGCGATGTCGATAGGTGCACCGGCGGTAAACGTATTGGGTATAACCTTACCTGTTTTCAGATTTTTGAGTTTCGTACGCACAAAAGCAGGCCCTTTGCCTGGTTTAACATGCTGAAATTCTACAATCTTATAGAGATCGTTGTTGAATTCAATGCAAAGTCCATTGCGGAATTCAGAAGTTGTTGCCATAATCTGCTGTTAGAATTGTGTGTTTTGTTAAAATGGGTGCAAAAGTACACTTTTTCCTGATAAACTTATAATTTGAAAATGAGCTTACCCGAAAAGAATTGGGTATAGCTACAATGCAGCTTTCGCAGGGTAAACCGCTTGTAATTTGTAAATATCAATTCCTTTGAATTCTCCGATTTTTTTTCGGGTAAAAGTCTCTATAGTTTTATTTTTATAAATTTCCTTATCGTAAATAAACAGGTATTTTGCACCCATGGAAATTTTCTCCGCTATCAGCGTGCTGTCCGCATTAAGTCCATAATTGGTCCATCCTTTCTGGTTCATGAGGTATAAGGTAATATTAATGCTGTTATCCGAAAGGCTTATTACACGGTCAGCCTGCTGTATTCCAAGGGTTGCCAGGTATGGTTTTATTTCCTCAAAAGCCTTGTTGTGCTTTATATACTCTGCATTCTGCCAGCCTTCAGCATTATACCTGTCGTTCATCCTGCGCCTTGCAAAATCAATGTTATGAACTAAGAAAGCAACGAGTAGAATCCTGAAAATGAAAGAATAATAAATTCTCTGGTACGATTCTTTCATCAAAAGCAAAAACGTAACCAAAATAAATGGAACCAGGATAAGCATGTTTACCACGTAATAATCATGAGCCAATGCCTGGAAAAACAAAACGAGGAATCCGCCAAATCCTGCAGCAATCAGAATCGTTAACAACATTAGTGGCTTTTTTATTTTCTTATACTTAACAATAATAATCAACAACATCATTACAAACAGAAGTTGGGTTGCCCTATAGAAGTATGCCCATTTACTATTTTCGACAACAGCTTTAAGCATTTCATTTATTTGTTGATGGTCAAATTTCCATATAGGTAAGATCCCCAGAAGAAAGTTGCCGGCGTTGTATTTTTCATTATAACTTTTTGCATACAGATACCAGGAAAGAAGAATAACGTACACCGAAATAATTACAAGGCCTTGCCTTAAAGGCTGATTGAAAATTTTACCTTTTTCACGAAATTTTATACCCGCAATTTCAGCTATAAATAAAATCGTGATACCCATAAAACTCAGCATCGACGAAATCTTTAACAGACCGGCCAGGGCAAAGCAAGCCCCAAACAGCAGGAAGTACTTATTTTTCTGTTTGATAAAAAATTGCGTGAAAAAACACAGCCCCACCAGTGCCAATGAAAATGCAGGCACATCCATCAGGAAATTGTTGGAATAATATACCAGTATGGGTGAAGTAAAGAGAAGCGCGGCTGAAAAAACAGCGATAAATGAATCTTTCAGAATGGTTTCAACTGTTTTGAAAAGTGCGGTAATTCCTGTAAAAAAGAGCAACAGGTTGATTAACCGCAAGATGAATTCGTGCTGGCCGAAAACCTTCCACAATTGGGCAACAGTAAAATAAATAACCGGAAAATCACTTACGGTTTTGCCTGTTCCATCCCCTCCGAGATGATGCACAGCAGGTGTGAAGAAGTTATTATTGTCCTGGTAATAGTTCATAGTCAGCGACAGGCAATCGCATTGCCGCCACTGATGAAGGCTTTGAGGCGACAGGAAAAGGATGTGCTGATAATTGTAAATGATACTTATTGTAAAAATCACCAGCAGGAAAATCCAAATTGAATAGTTTGGGAAATAAGAAAATTTTCTTGAAAATTCGTTAAGTGATTTCAGAGTCATTATCTATAAGTTGAATATTACCTGCATTTTCCTTTTGTACCGGAACAAAAAACAGGAAGCGAAAAGTGAGACTACAAAAAATCAAATAAGTACCGGTTTCAGAATTGCCGGAGGTTATTTCTTTTTCCTGATTCATTTGCAATGAAATAATATCCTGAAACTACTGTTTTTCTATGTTCACTTTCTTTTTGTAATCGTCAATCACAATCTGTTGTGTGCAAAAATCATGCTCTTCACTTTGCGAATTCGAACATACTATTACAATCCGGTCAGCACTGTGTTCCGAAATCAGGCTGCGATACCATTCAATTGCTTTGCGGTCGAGGTTGGCAGCCGGCTCATCGAGCAATACCACATCCGATTCCGAAAGCAAAGCTATTGCGAGGCGAACCCTCTGTTTCATTCCTGAAGAGAAATATTTAATTGGCTTATTCCGGTTGCGGGTAAGGCCGGTTGCATCCATTACGGCCTTAACATCCATATTGTTACGGAATTTACGAAACCGGATATGGAATGTAAGCATTTCTTCCAGAGTAAACTCTTCGATAAGTTCCAGATACGGTCCGCTATACGTCACATGCCTGAAAAAATCCTCGGCTGCAACTTCTTTATTATCCTGTTTGTATAAAATTGTACCTTCCGAAGCATGCAAATGGCCAGAGATGATCTGAAGAAGTGTTGATTTTCCTGATCCGTTCGATCCAAGTATGGCATAGGCATTCCCTTTTTCAAATTCAAAGTTCACATCACGGAATATCCATTCGTAATTGAACTTTCTGCTAATTTTACTCAGGATAATATGCATTGATTTATAAAATCAGGTTTTTGGGACTAAAGTCACAGTTATTGAATCAGGTGCGATGAAATAGTTCTTCTCATTTTCAGTCTGCTATTCTCTTGATTTTGAATAGCCTTTCATAATCCCCCGGGTTGAGCGGTTAATAAATGAAAGGATTTCATCGCGTTCAACAGTTGGATGCATGGTTGTTTCAACGATCTCAACAGCGCGACTTACATTATAGCCACT
>JBBQUX010000094.1:0-13381 GCA_038212135.1 Bacteroidales bacterium
AACCTGAACCTCAACCTCAACCTCAACCTCAACCTCAACCTGAACCTAAACCTAAACCTAAACCTAAACCTAAACCTAAACCTGAACCTGAACCTGAACCTAAACCTGAACCTCAACCTAAACCTAAACCTGAACCTAAACCTAAACCTAAACCTAAACCTAAACCTAAACCTGAACCTGAACCTAAACCTAAACCTAAACCTCAACCTAAACCTGAACCTGAACCTAAACCTCAACCTGAACCTAAACCTCAACCTAAACCTGAACCTAAACCTAAACCTAAACCTAAACCTAAACCTAAACCTGAACCTAAACCTCAACCTCAACCTAAACCTCAACCTCAACCTAAACCTGAACCTGGAACCTGGAACTTTTTATACGCTCAAAGCATATCCCTTGTTGCAGTCCGTGTGTAACCTACCGGTAAATCCTGATTAGTTTCACCCCGTGTGCCGGGATAGTAGCAGTGTATTTCTCATCCGATTTCCCTTCATCTGTTTGTGACCATACATTCCTGATCGTATAGGAACCAGCAATACCCAGGTCTTTCCATGTAACAGTAAGTGGTGCAGGAAACAGCCCCCGGTTGAAAAGCCCGACCGCTTTGGATCCATCCTCCAGATCTTTTGCCCATATTTCGAGACTACCATACTGGGCCAATCGCGATGCCTGTTTACCAAGTTCATCCTGGTTTATATCGAGTACTTCATCGTTGGTTAGTAAACTATATGTAAACTCATCTAACTGCGTTATATCGCAACCAATGAGCAGGGGAGAGGCCAGCAAAGCCCAGAGCGAAATATGCGTATATTGCTCATTGGGCGACAAGCGTGTGGGATGCAGTTCGGGTCCCCAGCCCACTTTGCCAACAACCAGCATATCAGGGTCATTCCAATGTCCCGGACCGGCATGTTTTTCCTTTCCGGCCTGGCCAAAACCTATCGATTCTATACTCGACCAGTCATCTGTAATATCACCTGTGGTGCGCCAGCAGTTTCCGCCCACTTCAGTGCCCCATTCCCACACATCGCCCATTCCATACTGGCAAAGGCTGTAAACGATATCGCGGTTGGCTTTATTGAGTGCGTCGCGCATTACGACATAAGGTTTTTTAAGCTCCGGCAGGCTGTGGTCTTTTGCAATTCGCTCGTAGTCGCACCAATCATATTTCAGATAATCGAAACCCCATTCGGCGAAACGTTTGGCATCTTTTTCCTCAAACTGGTAACAAGCTGTATATCCGGCACAGGTTTTTGGTCCGGGTCCTGAATAAGTGCCAATCTTTAATCCGAGACTATGCACATAATCAGCAAGCCCTTTCATGTCAGAGAATTTCTTGTTGGTATTCATATTGCCCTGTGCATCCCGAACTTCACCTCCAACAATTGCATCATCACTCTCTGGTTTTACCATCCAGCAGTCATCAATATTAATGTAGCTCCAGCCATGATCAGCCAGTCCGCTGTTAACCATGGCATCAGCAGCAACTTTAACTTTTTCCTGGTCAATGGCACAGGCAAAGCAATTCCAGCTGTTCCAACCCAAAGGAGGAGTTAGTGCTATTTGTTTGCCAGCTACAATAGCAAAACTTCGGTTACATTTACCTTTCTTATTCGTAGCGGTAAGCATTACTTCATACGTTCCCTCTTTTTGTACTTTGCCGCTGATTATCCCGGTTTGGGCATCAAGTGTTAACCCTTTTGGTAAACCTTTCGCTTTAAAAGTCACAGGCTTTTCGCCGGTTGCTGCAATCCGGTAGAGGAAATCATTCCCCGGACGTGCTCCATATATTTTTGGTCCGTTTATGCGGGGAATAAGCGGTGCCTTTGGTGTCAGGATAACGGCCGGTTCTATGGGCCTGTCAATTGCAATTGGCTGAGTGCTTTTTACAAGGAAATACGAATCAGCCCAATCGGTATGGTCGTAAGCCGGTCCATCGGATGTGGTTTCGGTACATAATAATAAGGTATCGATGCCCGCCAGACTAATATCGACAATTTCGGATAGTCCGCCTGAACGGAGTGTTCCACTCTGCCACAGCATTTCGTTTTTGCTGTATATTTTAAAAACTGCTGACCCTGTGGTAGCTTTTTCCTCATCATTTATTCCGACTACGGCATGAAACCTCGCCGAACAACCGGCAGGTTTCACATATAAAATGCTTGATGCATGTGTACCAAACCCTTTTTTATAGGTAACTCCATTCAGAATAATCGGGTTACCCATACAGGAAACATCTTTGCCTGGTTTTCCCCAACCCAGCGTGGCTTTCGAAATATCGAGCGACGAAAGCCATATGGTGTCGTAGGTTTGTGGTTTTAGATTTGTACTTAAGAATAGTATCAGGACAATTGGTATCAGTTGAGTTTTCATGGCCAATTTTCTTAATTGAAATGAATAGAAGGGTTATTGTTTTTTTTAGGTTTTAAGCAGTTGCGGATGTTCAGCATGTACCTTAATGATAAGCTCCCCGAACAGTGTATTCGCCCATGCAAACCAGCTTCGTGTATAATCTGCCGGATTATCCTTATCAAATGATTCATGCATAAATCCTTTGCCGGCATGTGTTGTTTTAAGCATATGCAGGCATGTTTTTATTTCTTCGCTATCCTTACTGGTCATGGCTTGCATAATGATGGTCATAGGCCATATTTTATCCCGCAGTGTATGTGGACTGCCTATTCCTGAAGCTGCTTTCCCCTTATAAAACCAGCAATGATCTTCGCTGAACAGGAATTTTCGTGTGTTCTGATAAACAGGATCGTTTACATCCATGCATCCAAGATAGGGGAGGGAAAGCAGGCTGGGTATATTGCTGTCGTCCATCATCAGGCGGTTGCCATAACCATCAATTTCATATGAAATCACTTTCCCATAATTGAGATGCCCGGCAATAGCATATTCTTTCAGTGCTTTCTCAACTTCATCTGCCAGTTTGCGGCATTTTGAAGCATGAGCTGTATTACCGGTTACTTCATCACAAATTTCGCTTAGTTGACGTAGGGATTTTAATGCAAAATAATTGGATGGTACCAGGAAAGGAAATATTGTTGCATCATCCGATGGTCTGAAAATAGAACAGATTAACCCAACGGGTTTTTGAGGATTTCCCCACCCGTTTCCGGCAACGGTATCGGTTTGCCAGGCTGTTGTTCGTTTAAAGGAATAGGGACCGGAATTTTCTTTTCGCTGCTGCACCCTGAAAGTGGTATAAATCAACTCCATAGCATCATTCCATTTTTTGTCGAATACGGATGTGTCGCCGGATGTTTTCCAGTAACTATACGCAAGCCTTATAGGGTAGCACAACGAATCTATTTCCCATTTGCGTTCGTGGATTCCCGGTTTCATTTCGGTAATGTCTTCTTTCCATTCGCTTATTTCGTCACTACTGAGAAAAGCATTGGCATAAGGATCCAGCAAAATACATTTTACCTGCCGGTTTATAACTCCCGCAATCAGTTTTCTGAGAGGCTCATCCTGCTTAATAAGAGGCAGATACGGCCAAACCTGGGCAGAAGAATCACGAAGCCACATCGCGTGAATATCGCCGGTAATCACGAATGTATCAGGCTTTCCTTCCGGTTCTGAATAAGTAACAGTGGTATCAAGCGTATTTGGAAAGCAGTTTTCAAAAAGCCATGCCAGTTCCGGGTCGGAAATATCTTTTTTGACTTTTACCAAAGTTTCTTCCACAGCGTTACTGATAAAATTGCGTTTACTAATGGACGGGCGAAGGCTGGTGAAATCAGCATTGTTAACCAGGAATGGACTTGCTAACAGGCTGCTTTGTGCAGTTAACGTTATTCCTGCAAGACCTATGCCGGTTGTTGTAATGAATTTTCGACGTGTGACCATAGTTTTTTAACTATTGCGGACAAATTATTACTTTAAGTGGAAATGCTTCTAACGCTCACAAAGATAGGACTTGCAACAAAATCGCACGTAAATAATTTTCAAAATTATATTCATTTCAGCTTATTCCATCAGCTTTTTCCGGATCTGAAATTCAATCAGCATTTTTTATAAAAATTATACAATTAATAAACTATAGTCGGCTTTATTAAAAATATCAGTAAGTGTTATTGTTGAACTAAGTATAAATTGGTTATTTTGTCCTCTTAAAATGTACATTTTCTAATTTAGAATAAATCTAAATAAGTACATATATAATTCATCAACAAATAAATACATGTATTATAAATAACTATTATTTTGAAGAAGTGATAAAAAAGAATGCTTTTTATGGATAAAGAAATAAAAAAAACATTATCTTCGTGTTATAATTACACTAAAACCTCAATCCAAAATGAAAAGAATTATGAAATTAAGTTGGGTGCTGTTGCTTATGCTATCAGTAGCCTTTGTAAGTTCCTGTAAGGATGATGAAAAGGAACCTGAAGTTATCGCCAGTTTTACTTTCGCGGTTGATGCTTCTGATTTTATGAAAGTCACATTTACTAACGAATCAAAGGAATTCAAAAGCCTTTCCTGGGATTTCGGCGACGCTTCCGCGCTCTCAACCGAGGCGAATCCTGTTCACATGTATGCTGCTGTTGGTAAATACACTGTTAAACTAACTGCTACTTCGCCTGGCGGAGTTACCGATCTCTATTCAGCGGAAGTTACCATTGCTGACCCGAATGCTGAACTTACCAAACTGGTAGGCGAAGGGACTGCCGGAAAGACATGGAAATTGTTACGTGATGTCAGTGGTGGAGTTTTCCCGCTCGAAGTTGGTCCGTGGGCTCACAATGAAATTTGGTGGGGTCTTGGCAGAAATAATGATGATTTGGCAAAGCGTCCGTGTCTACTTAATGATGAATGGACTTTTAAACGTGATGGTGCATTGATTATTGATAGAAAAGGAGATTATTGGGCCGAAGGAGGTATTTATTTACCTGAGAACATTTGCGCAAATACAGCAGATCCGATGGTAGGAAAAGCAGGCGAAAATCTCTCGGCATGGGCAGGTGGTACACACACCTTTACACTAGATGGCGCAAATAAAAAGATCACTGCTACGGGTGTAGGCGCATTTATCGGATTCGAAAAATTAGGAAACGGTGTTGAAGTTATGAATGGTACATCCGCAACTATTCCTATCGCAGTGCCTGATCATGTTACGTATGACCTTATTTCTCTCTACGACGGAGATGTTGATACCCTGATAGTTCAAGGACATTATCAGTGGGATGCTACAGATGGCGGATACTGGAGATTTGTACTTGTTCATTATGACAATCCTGCCGATGAGCCACCAATTCCTGGTAATAAACCTAATGCCGGATTTACAATGACTTTAGTTGGACTTACTGCTACTTTTACCAATACCACAACAGAAGCAACTTCCTACAGTTGGGATTTCGGTGACGGCTTAGCTTCAACCGAAATGAACCCTGTTCATACTTATGCTGTTGGAGGCCCATATACTGTAACACTTACTGCGACCAATCCGAACGGTGAAAGCACTGCTTCCCAGGCTGCCTTTGTGTCAGCAGATGTTCTTACTAATGATATGCTGCAAGGTGGATCATGGAAAGTGCGGGTTGAAGAAAAATCAATTTTTGTAGGTCCTGGTTTAGGCAGCAGTGCATGGTGGTCGTTACCTAAGGCATTAATGGTAAGTGGAGCAGGTACTGATGACTGGACATGTATCACCAACGACGAATTTACATTTGCAGCCGGTGGAGTTTATAAATATGATACCAAAGGCTCAGCCCGTAATGATGGATATTTCGGTGGAACCAATGGATGTATTGACGATGCTGGAATTGCTGCCAGTGGTAATGGTGCTGCTTTCGGTAGTTGTGCAACCCACTCCTATGTATTTACTCCTGCCGGTAAAAAAGGTGTTAAGTCACGCCCGACTATTATACTTACCAATGCTCCGGGATATGCAGCATTCATAGGTTTTATGAAGGGTTTTTATGGTGGTGAAAATACAAGCGGAACTAATGCTCCAAATGGCGGTTTCGCTACCAATACCTATGAGGTAATGGGATATGCCAATACAGGCACTAAAGAGTATCTGTTTGTTTCAGTTGATCTATCCCCTGACCACACTGGTGCTTCGGCATGGTCAATTATACTGGAAAGATAGAACCATATTTGTTTATTAAAATCAAGATCAAGAGTGGGCGGGTTTACGGCTCGCTCTTGATCTTTTTTAAATAGTACCGTTCCTGCTGAATTTACAGGTAAAACAGACGTAATTATTTATCTTTGTATTGAGGTACTATATTACTGGTGAAATCAGCCGTTACAACTCAGTAAAAGAAAAACATTCACAAATCAATCCGAATATGAAAAAAACATACACACTGCTCATATTTTTTATGTTATCCTTTAGTGTATTTGCCCAAAACAGGCAGATCACGGGTAAAGTTACAGCTGCCGATGGCCTCGGGTTACCGGGAGTAACTATTCAATTGGTGGGCACAACTATCGGAACGGCAACTGACATTGATGGTAACTACAATCTCAATGTTCCTGACGGTATTCTGAGGTTCAGTTTTATCGGTTTCGTAACCCAGGAAATAACTATTGCCAATCAGTCGGTAATTAATCTTGTGTTGCTGGAAGACACAAAACTGCTCAGCGAAGTTGTAGTAGTTGGTTATGGCACCCTGAAGAAAAAGGACCTAACCACCGCGGTATCTGTTGTTGGGGAGAAAGAACTTAAGGACAGGCCTATCGTATCGGCAGCACAAGCCTTACAGGGCAAAGCGGCAGGGGTGCAGGTTACGCAACCCTCCGGTAAACCGGGAGCAGGACTTTCGGTACGTGTGCGGGGCGCAACATCAGTCGAAACAGGCAATGAACCTCTATATGTAGTGGATGGAGTTCCCACAACGGATGTAAAGGGTCTTAATCCTTCCGATATTTCCTCCATGAGCGTATTAAAAGATGCGTCATCAGCCGCAATTTATGGTGCAAGAGCTGCTAATGGTGTTGTTGTTATTACAACCAAAAGGGGCAATGAAGATTCTCCTGTCGTAGCATTTAATACATATTTTGGGGCTTCAAAACTGCGGAAAACAGTTGATGTGCTGAATACCAAGCAATACCGGACATTATTGAATGAGCTGTCAATTAATGTGGATCCCGCAGATACTGATTACACCAATTGGAGCGATGAAACTTTTGGTACCGGTACCAATCAATCCTACCAGTTTTCAGTTTCAGGAGGATCCGCGAAAGCGCGGTACTTTGTTTCAGCGGGTTACCTGAGTGACCAGGGAATAGTAGAACCTGCCAGATTCGACAGATATTCGATACGTGTAAATCTCGATAATGAAGTAAAGCCATGGTTGAAAATCGGAACCAGTATCAGTTTTTTAAATCTTAATACAAAAGATACCCCTGATAATGCAAGTTCGGGAAGGGGCGGTGTTATCATGAGTGCTTTAAATACACCACCTTTTCTTCACACCTATTTGAACGAAACTGAACCCGGATTTGTGCTGACCGATAAAACCTGGTACGATCCCAATCCATTCCAGCCATCGTGGGAGAATCCTGTTGCTTATATGCAGGGTCCTGATCAACTATCAATTGATAACCAGTTGTTCGGAAACCTTAGTGTTGAAGCCAGGTTAGCCAGCGGACTATTCCTGAAAACAAGAGTTGGTGCTGATATCAACAGCCACCAATGGGATTATTACCTTAATCCTTTCCAAACTACTTATGGTCGCAGTCAAAATGGTATAGGTCAATCTGATAAATCCAACAGCAATACCTGGCTCTGGGAAAATACACTTGATTATTCGCGCACGACCGGAAAGCATAATTTAACAGGTCTCGTGGGCAACAGTATTCAAAAGAACGAGTGGTCCGATTCTTTTCTATATGGTACGGACTTCCCATCTGATATATCAGTAACTACGTTGAATTCCGCTAACACAATAACCGGCAGCACTGACTTACAGGAATGGGCATTGGTATCCTTTTTTGGCCGTGCCACCTACGATTATAACAGCAGGTATTATTTAACGGTGAGTATTCGCCAGGACGGGTCTTCAAAGCTGGCGCACCATTGGGGGACCATGCCTTCATTCTCAGCTGGCTGGCGTATTTCGTCGGAGAGCTTTATGAGCAGCCTTACTTTTATTGACGATTTAAAGATTCGTGGAGGATGGGGTAAAAACGGAAACCAAGAGGGAATTTCAAATTATTCGCAGTACGGGCTTGCAGGGTATTCCCGTCGCACCGAAACGGGAGGTGGACCTGCAGCTTACCAGATCACTTTCGGAAATCCCGATCTGAGGTGGGAAACCACGGCACAATCCAACATCGGTTTCGATCTTACGATGTTCAATGCCCGTGTAACCTTAAATTTCGATGCCTACATCAAAAAGACCAGCGATGTGATCATGAATGTGCAGTGGCCTTCCACATTAAACCTTCCGAGAATGCAGACTAATGATGCCAAAATCGAGAACAGGGGTATTGAATTTAATATCAGCACTATCAATTTAGATAAAAAACTGAAATGGAGTACTGATCTGAATATGTCGTTCAACCACAATGAGGTTACTTACCTTTATTATTCACCTGTATATTATTTTGGAAGGATATACAGTAATAATGAGGACGTTACAATATTAAAAGTTGGCCTGCCTCTTGGTTCATTCTACGGATATATAGCTGATGGTGTTGATCCGGCTACCGGCAAACAGAAATACAAAGACCTGGATAATAACGGCATCCTTGGCTCAGGCGACCGTACAGTAATCGGAAATGCGCAGCCCAAATTCATTTATGGATTCACTAACAATCTTGCCTATGGCCGTTTTGACCTGAATATATTTTTCCAGGGAAGCTATGGAAATGATATTTTCAATGCCACACGAATTGACCTTGAAGGAATGTTTGACAGTAAAAACCAATCAACTGCTGTGTTAAGGCGTTGGACTCCTGAAAATACAATTACTGATATTCCGAAAGTTTCGAAGGACAATCTGGAAAATGTGAGTAATTCGACCCGCTTTGTAGAAGATGGTTCGTACCTGAGGTTGAAATCACTCACCCTTTCTTATACCGTTATTGATAAAAGCCAGAATATTAAGGTTTTAAAGAAGCTTTCAGTGTATGCAACCGGGCAGAATCTTCTGACTTTTACCAGGTACACAGGTTTCGATCCTGAAGTGAATGCTTTTGGCACCAGTGCGGTTGAGTTGGGTATCGACTATGGCACTTATCCCCAGGCAAGATCATTGGTAGTAGGTTTAAATGTTGAATTCTAAACAAGCAAAGACATGAAAAATATAGTAAAAATTCTCTTTTCGGTAATGCTGGTCTTGTCATTATTCTCGTGCGAGAAGTTTCTGGATTTAAAACCGGTTTCCAATGGAATATGGGTGGAGAACGAAAGTTCTGATTCCGTGTTATATAAGTCGGCAAGTGAGGCCGAAGCTGCCTTAGCCGGGGTTTATGCTGATTTACGGAACGAATACTTTGAGCTTGATTATTTTGTAAACGGCGATGCCCAATCGGATGATGCTTATGCCGGGGCTGATAATCCCGCTAACTTTCAGATTGATGGGTACAATATTAACGCAACCAACTCGAATGTAAGCCGCGACTGGGCCTATTTGTATTCCACCATCGGGAAAGCAAATACCGTGATCAACAATGTGAATGATGTAACCGACGAACAGCTCACGGCTCAGCGAAAAATGGAAATCATAAGTGAAGCTTCCTTTATCAGGGCTTTTATGTATTTTCAGTTAGTCCAGCTCTGGGGTGATGTACCTCTGCAATTGACAGAAGTAAAAACCATCAGTGCCGAACTTTTGCCTGAAATATACCCTATTCTTTTCCCGGCAAGGACACCTAAAGCAGATGTATATGCACAAATTATTCTGGACCTTGAAACCGCTTTGGCTAATGTACCTGTTACAGCCGGGAATAAAACTTTTGTTACAAAGGGTGCTGTAAATTCCTTACTCGCGAAGGTTTATGCTACCCAGGAGCCACATCAATGGGACAAAGTGCTGACTTACTGTAACGATGTTGCAGCAGGAGGATACAGCCTTTTACCTGAATATGACCAGCTGTGGGATAATGCGCATGAAAATTCAGAAGAATCCATTTTTGAAATTAACTATGAAGGTACAAGTTCAAGTGGTAACTGGGGTGCCAGCATGTTTATGGGAATGGACTGGAAAAAATTCAATACTCCTTCGAACGACCTGGTAACTGCTTTTGATTCGGAAAATGATATTATCAGAAAAGCCGCGTCAATTGCATTCCTGGATGTTACAGGCAAATGGTCGGACGAAAACTGGCCTCAGACAAGTTATCCTTTTATAAATAAATACCGCAATTATTCTTCACCCAGCCCACAGAACTATATTTTCCTGAGGTTAGCTGACATCCTTTTGCTTAAAGCAGAGGCTATAAATGAAACAGGTGATTTTGCTGGTGCTGCTGTAATCGTAAACCAGATTCGCTCACGTGTAAGCCTTCCTAATACTTCTGCCGGCGACCAGGCTGCCATGCGACTGGCTATCGAAAAGGAGAGAAGACTGGAACTTGCTTTCGAAGGCATTCGCTGGTTCGACATAAAACGTACAGGAAGGGCAATAGAAGTAATAAATAATGCTAAAGGACCCGGCGGAGTAAGCCTTGGTTATACATTGAACCAAGACAGGCTGTTGTGGCCAATACCACAGTCTGAATTGGATAAAAACGCAAAATTAGTGCAGAATCCGGGGTATTAATAGTTTCTGGTTATCTGATTGAAAGGCATATAAAGATTTATTCTTTATATGCCTTTGTTATTTCATAAGCGTTTACATGACTTTTATACTCTTATCTCCATTATCAGAATTGTACCAGAAAGATAATTTTATTGCAGTGTGAATAATTTAAAACATGTTTTCGATTAACTTTGTAGAAAGTAAAAATGCATAATTAATTAAATCGCAATACTATGACAAAAAGAATCATTTACTCAACCGGTTTTTTTTCAATTCTACTTTCTATGGTTATATCTTCCTGCACCGATTGTATAGAAGGAAACGGCAAAATGGCTACCCGTACGGCTAAATTTACCGAAATCACTGCTATTAATCTATCGGTAAGTGCTGATGTTAAAATAGTTGCTGATTCAACAGGCATGGTGTCCATTTCAGGTGAAAGTAATATTATCGAAGCCATTATCCTTGAGCAGAAAGGTACAAACCTGCGTATAACATCGGAGCCATGTTTTTCGGCCAACGAACCTGTTATTATTACTGTCCCGATGAAAAATGTTTCAAATATCCAGATAAACGGATCAGGGGATGTTAAATCGGAAGTCAAGTTGTCGGCATCTGATCTGGAACTTGGTATTAACGGCTCAGGAGATATTGACCTTGAAGTGGACGCCGCCAACGTGCTGAGTAAAATTAACGGTTCCGGAAATGTTAACCTGAAAGGTGCGTCGCAAAGGCATAAAATTGAAATCAACGGATCGGGCAATGTAAATGCCGAAAAATTCCCAACCGGAAACATAGGAATTACTGTTAACGGTTCAGGCGATTGTAATGTCTTTGCCACCACAGCCCTGGGTATTAAGATCAGGGGAAGCGGAAGCGTTTATTACAGTGGTGCTCCTGATATTTCATCGGATATTAAAGGGTCAGGATCACTTGAAAAATTGAAATAACATAATGATTTTTTTTACAATGCAGGCTGAAATCTTTCAGCCTGTTTTGCTAAAATAAGTCCCGGAATTAATTTTGCGTTATAAAAATAAAATCGGTTTGATTTCGTTACTTTAGCAACATCCTGATTATACTATTCACCCAAATATTACCATTTGTGAAAAAAGCCCTTTTCGAAACCCTGAGTGTTGTTGCTATTGGTTTGATTTTCAGTATTCAATCTTTTGCTCAGTCAGGTGGTTACGTTGCTTATAGTTTCCTGAATGAGCCAAATTCGGCGCGGGTGGCGGCACTTGGAAGCAATTTCCTTACCATTCACGATAACGATCTGAGCCTTGCATATGCTAATCCATCCCTGATCACTCCACAAATGCATAATAATTTATCACTCAATTTTGTCGATGATTTTGCAGGACTGACATATGGATTTGCCGCATATGGATTTAATTCAGCCAAACTGGGGAGTTTTGCCGGTACAATGCAGTTTTATAATTATGGCAAGTCCGATCTTACCAATGAATTAGGTAATAATGAAGGTCAATTCAACGCCGGTGAATATGCTTTTAATATGGGTTGGGGACGAATGCTCGATTCGGTTTTCTCTATCGGGGCAAATTTCAAGATGATATATTCAGGTCTCGAAACCTATAATTCATTAGGATTAGCTGTGGATGTTGCAGGAAGTTATGTCCCTAACGAAACATTTTGTGCTTCATTGGTTTTCAGGAATATCGGAACACAACTTACTGCATATTCTTCGTATGGTATGGAGCCACTGCCATTTGAAATACAGGCAGGTATTTCGAAGAAACTTGCTCATGTGCCTTTCCGGTATTCTATCCTTTTGCAACATTTACAAAAATGGGATTTGAGTTATGCTGATCCGAATGCTCCAGTCGATCCGTTTACCGGTGAAGTTACTGAAGAATCAGGGATTGACGTTTTTGCTGATAATTTAATGCGTCACATTGTAATAGGAGGGGAGTTTATTCCCGCCAAATTCCTGAGCATCAGGTTAGGATATAATTACCTGCGCCGTCAGGAAATGAAAGTCGTTTCAAAACCCGGAACAGTGGGATTCTCGTGGGGCATAGGCCTGAAAGTTTCAAAATTCAATTTCAGTTATTCCCGTGCAGCAGTGCACCTGGTGGGATCGCCTAATTATATTTCGGTCAGTACCAATCTGGGCGAATGGGCCAGGAAATAAAATCTTCATTTCAGCTTTTGGTTTTTTATGAGTTTATTATTTATTGAGTGCTTAGTGCTTTGTGCCTGGTGCTTTGTGCTTAGTGCCTGGTGCTTGATGTTTGGTGCTTTGTGTTTGGTGCTTTGTGCATAGTATGTTTGTGGCTAAAATGTCTGCGTTAATATTTTTAACAACATGAATCGGTAATCCTGCACTCCGACTTGCTTCGGGGTTTCGGCTTGCTTCGACTTTGCTCAGCAACCACCGCTCACCCGCCTTCAGCAAGCGCTCACCCACTTCCAACAACCACCTGCTCACTACCTTGAGACCCTGCACTTCGACTCAGTGCCCTGAAACTTCTCAAGCCCTACAAACTTTAAAAGCCCTTCAAACCCTTCAAACTCTCCAAACTCTTCAAACCCTTCAAACCCTTCAAACTCTCCAAACTCTTCAAACCCTTCAAACACTACAAACCCTACAAACCCTTCAAACCCTTCAAACGCTACAAACTCTTCAAACCCTTCAATCCCTGCGAACGCTT
>JBBQUX010000095.1:0-13229 GCA_038212135.1 Bacteroidales bacterium
AGGTTGAGGTTGAGGTTGAGGTTGAGGTTGAGGTTGAGGTTGAGGTTGAGGTTGAGGTTGAGGTTGAGGTTGAGGTTGAGGTTGAGGTTGAGGTTGAGGTTGAGGTAAAGGTTGAGAGGTTGAGGTTGAGGTTGAGGTTGAGGTAAAGGTTGAGGCTGAGGTTGAGGTTGAGGTTGAGGTTGAGGTTGAGGTTGAGGTAGCCTGAACCTGGTTGTTAGCTTTTATGAATCCTTATGGATTCAATACTTCGTTAAACTTTTGCATTGGACTGAAATTCAAATAGTTAAGAAACAGTTTGTTCGCATCCAAATGATTGAAAATCTGTTCTTTGCGTCATTGCGTGAGGCAAAAAATAACAGACTATTGGGATTATCAGTCAGCATCAAAATTTTCTTTCACAAACAATTGTAACTCCGGGAAAAACTCTCTGAACTCATCCTCAAATTCCGAATAATCTGTTCTCAGATTAGCAACAGCCAGTTCCATTTTCGATTCAAAAGTCGTCCGCCGCGACATACCGTTAAATGCCTGCTGCATACCATCGAAACTGC
The DNA here is from genome assembly GCA_038212135.1 of Bacteroidales bacterium. Classification (GTDB taxonomy): domain Bacteria; phylum Bacteroidota; class Bacteroidia; order Bacteroidales; family UBA4417; genus UBA4417. The sequence continues at coordinate 552 of JBBQUX010000095.1, forward strand.
TGTACGACAATAACCAGTTCTGCTTTTCCATATAAAAGAGCAACCTGGCTGAACGCATTGGCAGTATGGCTTGAAAGATATTCAGAGTATCATATCTGGTTTTTGTAAATGACGGCAAATCGATTGGCGAGTATTCATCCCAGTTCGCTGATAGAAAATGGTCATAATACATATCAACAATTACACCGGCGTATTTATGAAAATCGGCTCTTAATCGGGCTATACTTTGCTTTACAACAGGATGATGATCGGTATAGGTATCAATTGCCCGGTGCATGGAAATTCCTTTCTTTACAGTTTCAGAATATTTTAAAATATCACTGCCTTTTACATGATCGGCTATAAAGTTTCCAAGTATAAATTCAGGATTTGTTCCGGCGAGAAAAAGATGGGCTAAATAGTTCAAAAGGGGTTGGAATTTAGGGGTTAGGCATTGGGGGTTGGGGTTTAGTTTCTAAACTCTTAAGTTATTCGCTCCTTGCTTATTTTAAATGAGCTCATGAGATCGATACGCTAAGTTGATGTAATTTTTTGCACAATATTCAGATTTTACAAAAAAAGGTCACATATCCGCAATCCACAGATCCGCAATCCCGATCCACAATCTACAATCCGCAATCCACAATCCGAAATCCGCAATCCCATCCCCCCGCAAATGTACTAAACAACTGAAAAACCATGCTGTTCAATATTGTTAAAACTCCTTATTGGTTAAACATGTTTCTGGCCCGAAATTTAGAATGATTATTTCAAAAAGTGCTTGCTAATCAGGTTCATTTCATGTAGGTTTGTGGCATCAATTCTATTGTTTAAAAAATCACAATATGGATCAGAAAATGATGTTGCTCGGCGATGAAGCCATTGCCCAGGCCGGTTTAGATGCTGGTATGTCAGGTATTTATGCATATCCTGGTACTCCTTCGACCGAAATTACCGAATACGTGATGCAATCGAAGGAAGCCAAAACCGGGCAGGTTCGTGCGGGTTGGTCCACCAACGAAAAAACTGCCATGGAGGCGGCTCTTGGCATGTCGTATGCCGGCAAGCGCGCTATGGTTTGCATGAAACATGTCGGGCTCAATGTTGCCGCCGATGCTTTTATCAATTCCGCCATTACTGGTGCCAACGGTGGCCTTATCGTAGTATCAGCCGATGATCCTTCGATGCACTCGTCGCAGAACGAACAGGACTCGCGTGTATATGGCAATTTTGCGCTTATTCCGATTCTGGAACCTACCAACCAGCAGGATGCTTATGATATGGTGCATTACGGTTTCGATATGTCGGAAAAACTCGGTGTCCCGGTTTTGATGCGCATAACAACGCGATTGGCTCACTCCCGTGCCGGGGTTGAGCGTAAACCTGTCCGTCAGCAAAACGAAATACGCTTACCCGAAAATCACCGTCAGTTTATATTGTTACCGGCTAATGCGCGGAGGCAATATAAGCAGTTACTAGCGAAACAGGTTGATTTTGAGAGTTATTCCACCGAATCAGGATTCAATATTTTTACTGATGGTACTGATAAAAGTATGGGTATAATTACGACAGGAATTGCATACAATTACCTGCTCGAAAATTATCCTGACCGCCATATCCCTTTCCCGGTTCTCAAAATTGCCCAATATCCCATGCCACATTCGATGGTGGAGAAAATATACAATAGCTGTGAATCGCTTTTAATCCTCGAAGAAGGGTATCCCGTTGTGGAAGAAGCTATTAAAGGCTTCCTGAATACAGGCAAAACCATTCATGGCCGGCTCGATGGAACCGTTCCCCGCGATGGCGAACTGAATCCAAATATTGTTGCAGTAGCCCTTGGAAAAGAGGATACCCGTGGAAAAGATATTCCTTCGGTCGTCGTCGGCCGTCCGCCTTCACTTTGCAAAGGCTGTCCGCATATTTATTCGTACAATGCGCTGAACGAATCGCTTGCAAAATGGAGCAAAGGACGTGTGTTTTCGGATATAGGTTGTTACACCCTCGGTGCGCTCGATCCGTTCGATGCCATTAATACCTGCGTTGATATGGGTGCTTCCATTACAATGGCAAAAGGAGCTGCCGATGCCGGATTGTTACCTGCCGTGGCTGTAATCGGCGACAGCACTTTTACGCATAGCGGTATTACCGGGCTTATTGATTGTGTAAAAGATAAAAGCCAGATTACTATAATGATCCTTGATAATGAAACCACTGCCATGACGGGCGGACAGGATTCATCCGCTTTTGGCCGTATTGAGGATATCTGTGTAGGAGTTGGGGTAAGTAAAGATCATATTTTCGTTCTCAATCCATCACCAAAATACCATGAAGAAAACCTGGCGATCCTGAAAAAAGAACTGGATTACGAAGGCGTTTCCGTTATTATTCCAAGGCGCGAATGTATTCAAACGGCAATCCGTCATCACAAAGAGCATAAAAAAGCGGAAGCAGCGAAAGCAGAAGCTTGAAATTTCCAAGCACCAAGCACTAAGCACCAAGCACCAAGCACCAATCACCAACAAGCACAATCCCAAAAACATTACTTTACTTCGAAAAATCAGTTTATCATGAAAAGAGATATAATTCTTGCCGGAGTAGGAGGTCAAGGCATCCTTTCGATAGCAACCACCATTGGCACAGCAGCCCTGAATGCTGGCTTGCACCTGAAACAGGCTGAAGTTCATGGTATGAGTCAGCGCGGAGGTGATGTTTCCTCAAATCTGCGCATTGCCGATTATGAAATTGCTTCCGACCTTATACCATACGGACAGGCTGATCTTATAATTTCTGTCGAACCCATGGAATCGCTGCGCTACCTGCCGCTTCTTTCGCCCAACGGATGGCTGATTACCAATACCAAACCTTTTATTAATATCACGAACTACCCGGCTATGCCTGACCTGATGGCCGAAATTGAGAAGTTCGAAAATCACATCGCACTCGATGCCGATGATATTGCCAAAAATCTGGGTTCAACCAGGTCGGCCAATATGGTAATACTGGGTGCCGCTTCCCCATTCCTCGAAATCGCTTATGCTGAATTACAGGAAGCTGTGCGGCGTATTTTTTCCCGAAAAGGTGAGGAAACAGTAAAATTAAATCTGGATGCATTGCAGGCAGGACGCGATTTTGCCGAAGCACATATGAGTTAACAAACTGGATATCTTGCTCTTAGAATGATTAATTTGACAATTTGACAATTCGCCGATTCGACAATTCGACAATTCGACTGCCTGAATTTTTGAGGTCGAAGATATCTGTACTATTACTTATAGGGTATGATCTTAAACATTTACCGCTACGATCTTATATACAATAGTCCGTTATTTTTTCATCTCACGCAAAGTCGCAAAGAACTGATTATCATTCATTTGGATGTAATTAAATTATTTTCATACCTATTTGATTTTCGGTTTAATGCAAAAGTTTAACAAAGTATTGTATATAGTGTCAATATGAAAACTCATCATTTTACATAAAAATGCTCATTTTCTTTAATTTTAGGTTTGGCATGCAAAACTCAATCTTCTGTGCGCGAGGGCTTTCCCTTTCCGGCTGCTGAGCGATGGTTGGTGAGCGAAGCCGAACCAAGCCGAAGCAAAGGGGTGAGCGCGGCCAAAACTCATTTTAAACTCGTTTTCTTATACGCACTGTATAGCGTGTAATTTCTTGCATTTCGTCATCAGAAAAGGCCAGGGTTTCTGAAACTTATTAACTTTACTGCTCAAAGCAATTAAACACCAAAGGCATTTAAAACCTTGAACCTTAGAACGAATACTTCTTTCTATAATAATACTCTTGATTAATGGAATTAAATAAGAAGAAAATACGGCTACTTATTGTGGTCATAATGCTTTTAATAGCTTCGGTTGTAGCTTTGGTTGCATTCAAGGATTTTATTTTCGATCCTATTGTTCACCCGATTGATAAAGTAGCTCAAACTGTTGAATATGGCATTGTTACCGACTCTTTTAAAATAGACCGGGAGGAGGTGAGATCGGGTGAGAACCTTGGCGGAATTCTTACCCGCTTAAGAGTGGAACAGAGCATTATTGGTACTCTAAACGCCTATACAAAAGGTGTTTTTGATATCCGAAAGCTTCGTAGTGGCAATACATATACAGCCATGATGAGCAGCAAGGACAATAAGCTTATGTATTTTGTTTACACCATTAACGATACAAGCTACGTCGTTTTCGATTTCCGCGATTCGCTGCATGTGCATGCAGGTTCAAAAGAAGTTGACAGGAGACTTAAATCAGCATCTGGAATAATTAATTCATCCCTATGGGTTACAATGCAACAGGCTGGTGTTGACCCCAATATGGCAGTTGCTCTTGCAAATATTTACCAATGGTCCATCGACTTTTATGCCATTCAGAAAGGGGATGCTTTTAAGGTTATTTATGAGGAGCTTTCGGTTGACGGGAAGCCGATCAGTATCGGGGAAATCCATTGCGCTGTTTTTCTGCATAATGGAAAGGAGTATTATGCGCATCGGTTTGAGCAAAACAATGTCACCGATTACTTTGACGACCAGGGGCAGAATCTCAGGAAGGAATTTTTGAAAGCTCCTCTGAAATTTTCCCGTATCTCATCCAAATTTTCAAACAGCCGGATGCATCCGGTACTTCGCATCCGCAGGCCTCATCATGGGGTTGATTATGCAGCTCCCAAAGGAACCCCGGTACATACCATCGGTAATGGCAAAGTAGTGAAAGCAGCCTATGCTGGAGGTGCCGGTCGCATGGTGACAGTAAAGCATAACAATGGCTATTCTACTTCGTATCTTCACCTTGCCGGTTTTGGCCCCGGCATTCGCCCGGGCTCCAGCGTGAGCCAGGGGCAGGTTGTTGGGTATGTCGGGAGTTCCGGGCTTTCAACCGGTCCGCATCTCGATTTCAGGGTGTATAAGAATAATGTAGCGATGGATCCGTTAAAAATTGAATCGCCACCGGCATTGCCTGTCGATAAAAAATATATGATTAGATATGATTCAATACGGGATCTTTACCAAAAGAACCTTAGGCTGATAAAATAGAGCAGGCTTCAGCCAGAACGCTGAAGATTATTTATTATGCTAGTTGGGTCGCAACTCAAAGTCCTACTCCGACAAGACATAATCAGGAAAACCACAGTCAATGTGCGGCTTCTTTCCAACTGGGTGATAAATGGGTAGCGCAGACATCAGGCAAAATCTAAGAAACTCAGACCTGCATATAGTCAGGGCTTGACTCCAAGTCAAAACCCTGACTGACAGATATATAGTCAGGGCTTGACTCCAAGTCAAACCCTGACTGACAGATATCCGGTTTCTTTCCCACCGGGAGACAAATGGTTTGTGGAGACATCAGGAAAAATCGCAGAAACCCTGGAAATTTCGGAATAAAAGAAAGGCTGCCCTGCATTGCAGAACAGCCTTTAATTCCGGCATTACGGCCGGGAAATCTTTCTGTGGATATTAGTTTTTATCCCAGAAAATCTTAGTTGTTAATTCATTACCACCCATTGCTGAAACAGCAGCTGCGAAGTTTTCTGCATTCAGCGTTTGTTCATTAATAGGGTAAGTGAAACGGGTAGGTATTGAACCGTCATCCGTTAGTGGATTAGGTGGTTGATTCATGATCGGGTAATCCAACCTTCTGTAGGTTGTCCATGCAACCTGTCCTCTTACGTAATAAGCTAACCATGCCTGTGTGCCGATTTTCTGCTTCCAGTTACCTGTAGCTGTAGCATAAGCAACTTCAGGTTTTGTAAGATATGCGGCAGCATCAGCTGAAACACCCCATCTATTGAATGAAGAAGTAATACCTGCATTGTAGTGACTTTCAGCATTTCCACCAACTGAGAATCCTCTTTCGGCAGCTTCTGCCAGGTAGAAGGCTACTTCGGTACCGTCGAGGAGAACACTTGGGAAGGTGGGTGATGAAACTACCTCATCGATGTGTGAATACTGTGAGAAAGGACTGCTTTCACCGTAAGGTCCACCAATATATACACCATCAACCTCATCAAAATACGATGGTAAACGTGGATCGGCGAGAGCATTCATCGCATCAATAATAGTATTGGCAGCAATAAAGTCAGAACGTCCGCTTTGAATAACATCCTGGTAAATCGGGTTGGAGTTGGTTGCATCAAGGTAAACTAACTGGCATTTTTCATCCGGGGCAAATGCGCCTGCATAACCCGACTCAACTGCTGCTTTAGCCGTTGCATTATCGCCATCGGCAATGGTTATACCAATACGAACCTTCATGGAGTTAGCGAACTTTTTCCACATGGCAACATCGCCACCCATATAGAGATCGGCTTCACCAAAACTGCCGTATGCATCATTCATTAAAGCTAAGTCTGCATCAATACGAGCTAACAAATCCTTGTAAATAGCTAAGGCATCATCGTACTTAGGATAAATATTATTAATATCCAGAGCATCAGTATAAGGAATGTTACCGAAAATATCAACCATTTGGGCATAGGTATAAACCTGTACCAGGTCAATCAGTGCCCGCTGATTATTTTTTTTAGCTTCAGCAATCTCTCCAATTACTTCAGTAGCAACAGTTACATCTCTGGCATCCTTGAGGTCCTGAAGGATGTCGCGGTAGTAAATCCTGAATATACTATTAGGTACAGGACGGGTAACGATGTCGTAGTTGGCTTCGTCGGTGTAAGTGGTTTCGGTCCAGTACTGGGCCCAAAGCTTGAAGTTATTCAGGTTTACATTGGTACTCGCTTCCTGATCGGCAAGCGCTTTCTGAGCATTCGCGAATAAGTTTTCAGCCGGTACTACTACAGGTCGCTTCTTATCCGTATTGAAATCCTCAAAGTTTTTTGTGCAGGATGTCATCACCCCGAACAAAACGATTATGACAAAAAATATTTTTTTCATAGTTTCTTGCTTTAAAATTAGAATTGAAGATTAACAGTGAAACCTACATTGCGTGTTGTTGGCATAACACCGCTCTGCCATCCCTGTATGTTACCTGAACTTTGTGAAGCTTCCGGATCAGCATGTGGAAGGTCTTTGGAGATAATCCAAAGGTTTGAACCTACTAAACTGAATGAAACTCCGTTAAAGAAGGATTTTGAAAGTAAGCTTTTCGGGATGCTGTATGTGATAACAGCTTCGCGAAGTTTAATGTAGGTTGCATCATAAACGAATCTACTGTTCGGATTTCTCGAATATCCCTGTAATCTGTAGTCACTACCTGGGGCACGGGTGAAATTCTGCTGGCCGGATACGTCAGTAACAACGCCGTTAATCTTGAGAGTAGTACCGGGAGCATAAACACCATCGAGCACTACACCACCGCTGGTGTTTTCGTAGGTATAAGTTGCATTTCCGTTTGCATCTTTAATCATGGTCACGTCATCCCTTACAGAATTGCCAAGGTCGTTGTTGAACACTGTTTCTTCATACAAACCGGTTGCAAGTCCATAATACTGGTCGAGTGAGAACAGACTGCCACCCTGCTGCCAATCGATAAGGAAGCTGAATGCCCAGTTTTTGTATGAGAACCTGTTGTTCAAACCACCGGTCCAATCAGGGTTAACATTGCCAAGAACGATATCTGAGTTGCTCGAAACTTTATAGAAACCATTGGCAAGGATTTGTCTTTTGCCTGTAGCTTCGTCATAAAGGTAGTCTTTCCCCTGAATGGTTCCGTATGGTTCGCCAACGCGGGCATTGATAGTTACACCACCCTGGAGGGAAGCAATCTGAAGATTTTTAAGCTCGCCTTCGAGCGAAATAACTTCATTTACGTTCTTAGCCCAGTTTACGGTTACATCCCACTGGAAATCACCTGATTTAGCCGGTGTACCGAAAAGCATAAGTTCGACACCCTTATTCTGCATTTCTCCTGCATTAACATATTTGGAGCTGTATCCGGTAGCGGTCGAAACGGCAACAGGAATGATTTGGTCAACAGTGTTTTTCTGGTACCATGCAAGGTCGAAACCTAAGCGGCTCTGGAAGAATTTCATTTCCAATCCTAACTCAACACTCGATGTTGATTCAGGTTTCAGTTCAGAATTATTCTTTGTGCTTGGCACTGAGAATAAAGCAGTTCCGCCAAAGCTGGTATTCTGGGAATATGTGTCCTTAATTGAACCCCATGGAGCTGAGTTACCTACCTGTGCATAACCAAGTCTGAATTTGCCTAAGTCGAGCCAGCTGTTTTTAGGAATAACATTCGAGAAAATGAAACTCCCCGATACAGCAGGATAGTAGTAGTCATTATTTTCTTCAGGTAGAGTTGACGACTGGTCGCGTCTGATGGTTCCGTCGAGGAAAAGGAAGTTTCTGTATCCCAGCGAAAATCCTGCAAAAATACCATTAACACCTATTTCTGTAAGAAGTTCTTCCGGTGCAAGGATCGAGCTCAAACTGTTACCGATGGAGTATTGTCCGGGAACAATAAGTCCGCCATTGGTTGAAACAAAAATCTGGTCAACCCTCGATCTCCTCATATTAGTACCTAATAGTGCGCTGAGGTTCAGGTCTTCGGTGAGATTCTTATTGAATTTAAGTAAGAAGTCGAGGTTGGTTTCAATAAAGGATTTGTTGAAACGCGAATAACCTGAAGTTACATCCGGGCGCTGAACGCCGAATTCACCTGAGCCTGATCCGATTGCTTTTCTTTCTTCCTGAAGTTCGCTATAGGTATCAACGGCATAGCGACCCATCAGGCTGAAGTAATTGTTAATTTTCCAGTCAGCCTGGGTGTATCCGATTACACGGCTCCTTGTGTCGGTTTCAAAATTCTGGTAGCGCTGGAAAAATGGGTTGTCCCAGTATGCAGGCCTGAGGTCATCCGGATTGTTGGGGTTCCAGGTAATGTTTTCACCAGTCAGGTCATACAAATCGCTCTGTGCTTTATAATTTACGTTGGTTTGCATCCACTGGCGGAAGCCTGACATCATATTATCGCTGTAGCCGGTTGAGTTACGGCCTTTGCCATTGGTTTTAATATAATTTACGTAGGCCGAAACACTCAGGTTCTTGAGAATATCATACGATCCGTTGAAAGTAACGGCATTTTTAAGAATCTCGCTGTTTGGCAGAATTCCTTTATCAAATGTATTGGTGTAACCAAGGCGGAAGGTTGCGCCTTCGCTGCCACCGGCAATTTCCACATTATTTGATAAACTGAGCGAATTGTCGAGGACGTATAGAGGTCCTTCCTCAGCACTGGGAGCTACCCATGGAGTTGCTTTCTTATAATTGGTCGATGCAGGGAAATATGAATCCCATTGGTAAACCATAATGTTCGGATCGAATTTTTGTCCATAGGAGGCATCGTCGTAAGTAGGAACAGTATAATCCAGTTCTCCGTCACCGTTAATATCATATAGGAGTTCGAATCCGCCATATGGGGGATCACCATACAAATAAGTACCGTAACCTGCACCATATTGGTTCTGGTATTTCGGGAAAGTGCTTTTGTCAACAAAACCGGTAGTAACACTCGAATTGATTGATACACCCAGAGTTTTCTTGCCTGCTTCAGCTTTCTTGCCTTTTTTAGTAGTGATCATAATTACACCGTTTGCAGCGCGCGAACCGTAAAGAGCGGTAGCGGCAGCACCTTTCAGAACGTTCATCGACTCAATATCGTTAGGGTCGATATCGGCGGCAGCGTTACCATAGTCGTAACCGCTGCGTCCGGTAAGCTGGCCGCTGTTGTTCGTGTTGTCATTATTCACGGGAACACCGTCAATAACAAACATAGCCTGGTTGTTACCGGTAAAGGATGAAGATCCACGGATAATAACATTGGTTGAACCGCCCATGTTACCGTTGGCTTTTACCTGCACACCGGCAAGTTTTCCAGAAAGGTTATCAACAAAGTTGGTGCGTTTGGCAGCGTTTATTTCGTCGCCTTTAAGTTCCTGGGTTGAATACCCCAGCGACTTTTTGTCACGCGTAATACCAAGAGCCGTAACTACAACGCCCTCAATATTTTGTGCTTCGCTTTGCATCACAACGTCTGCTACATTTGAGGTAGTAAGCGCGATTTCCTGCATTTTCATCCCGACGAATGAAAATTGCAATGCTGTCGCATCTTTAGGGACGTTGATGCTGTACTTTCCGTCGAGGTCAGTTAGTACGCCATTACTGGTTCCTTTTAAAAGAACCGTAACGCCGGGAATTCCTCCTCCGTCGTCAGCGCTGGTAACATTACCTGTGATGGTTCGTTGTGCCAGTACCTGCATGGCGGATAGCAGCAGGATTACCAGCAAAAAACTTAGTTTTCTCATAGGTTGATTGATTTGGTTAGTTAGTGTTTAATTGGTTTGGTGTTGAATTGATTTAAGGTTTGGCAAATTATTTTTGTATCATAGGCTGTTCGGATTTTACGTTAGTCTATCTGCTTTGTTTTATTCATTCTGATATTTTCTCCAAATTTAACTAATAAATCAGGCAATTCGTTAGGGTATTGAAGTTTTTTATCCCTTTTTTATTAACTCTTTGTAAACTTTACATGTTCACAGGTAAATGTGTTGTACCTGCATACTTAACGCATATTGTTGAGATTGCGCATTTTAAAGTAACATCTACTTGTGCGTGGGGTGAAACCCTAATTACGCGGTAAAAGTAACAATTTCTTAATACACAAAACATTTTCTGTTTTTTTTTCTTTTTTTTTCCTTAATCCTCCTTTTATTAAGTTGTGCATATAACAATAGTCCGTTATTTTTTTGTCTTACGCAAAGACGCAATGACGCAAAAAACTGATTTTCAATCATTTGTATATAAATATAATGTTTTCATAACTATTAGATTTTCAGTATAATGCGAAAGTTTAACGTAGTATTGCATAAGAAAATGAAGGGAGAGTTCTTGCGCACAGAAGATTGAGTTTTGCCTGTCAAACTTAAAGTTAAAGAAAATGAGCATTTTTAATAAAATGATGAGTTTTCTTAGTGACACTAAGTAGGGGCTGCTTAAAAATAACTAAATAGCTGTTAACTATGCTTTGCCTGCTGATTAAAAAAAACCGATGTAAGGATAACTTGCCATTAGGTAAAAAAACCATGCACATTACCGATTTGTTTTTCCCCGTTAGGGGATAAATAGTAATAAAATACAGCAACAAACCGGATTCCCCGTTAGGGGATTAACATATATCATTGAAAGTTAATGTCCTACGGTCAATTTTGTACTCTATAATCGTGATTCTATTGGAGTTGATTCCCTACGGGAAAACACCAGGGCATTTGATTATTGTTTTTCAGCAGACCCTAAGTAGTTTTTCGAAAATTTGTGAATAATATCCCATAAAAAACTATCATAACTGAACTAATTAGCAGGCCAGGAAAATGCAGGTGATTGTTTCCGATACACAGAACAGGAAGAAAATAGAGAATAGCTTTTATAACAGCGTAAAGGTAAAATCCTGCCTTTTTCATTTTCCACATCAACAAAACTCCGGTAAGGCCGAATGCTGTCAGAATAATTTCAGCTACAACAAAAGAATACCCGGTATGCAGATATTCCATTACAATTCCCGGAAAATGAGAAGAAGGCACATTCCCGGAAAGGGAGTAGCTTATAAGCACAATAAACATTATAATGTATGATATTCCAACAATTGCAGAGACTATGCAAAGCCATGTTAGAAAAGGTGGACGGGTTTTGGGGCTAGAATTATTCATTAAGCTGGACTTATCAATTTTGAGTACAATCCTTCTTTAATATCAGTTTTGGAAATTCAAAACATAAAAGTGCGGTGTCAGGCACATTTCTCATTTCATAAATTTCAGAAACCCGCTGTAACCCCAGATAAAAAGTAACGAAAGGAATATAGTGCCGGCTGCCATAGGAAATCCTTTGATGTAAGCCATTGGAAGGATTAATAAAAGAATTTGTGAAACAGTATAGAGATGGAATCCGATTTTTTTCATTTGCCATAATAAGAATGCTCCTGCAAAGGATAAACCGTAAAGTAACGCGCTGAGCAGAAAAAACCACCTTCCGGCTGAGAGCAAAAGTTCTATTAATTCGCGGTTTTGCTCCACGGGTATAAGTGAAAGGTTGTTCGTGAAGTATGTGTGAACAAGCGCAATAATACCAAATGACAAAAAGCCCAACCCGCTTCCCACGAATGTGAATACGCATAGTATCTTCAGCAATATTAAACTGGGACCTGCTTCATTTTGTAAGGGTTGCTGCTGTTCGTCCATTTTTTTTAAGGGGTTGGGGATTAGGGGTTGGGTGTTAGGGATTGGGTGCTAGGGGTTGGGTATTAGGGGTTGGGGGTAGAAAAACAAGAAAAAAACGGGTACGAAACCGCACGTTTTGCCAGCGCCTTCAACGGCGTAGCTGCACGAAAGTTGGCTGGCGACGCACCAAAGAGCCTGCCAAGCGCGCCTTTACTGACAAGATAAGGCCTAAACGATAGTGGTTGCCGCCCGCGCCAGCGCGGGTTCTGGCACTGCACTGGCTTGCGCCGTGCGTAAAAGCCGTAGCAGTTCGGTGAGTTGAGTTTTGAGCTGCTTTCGATCCACGATAAAGTCGAGAAACCCGTGAGTCTGCACGAATTCGGCACTTTGAAAGCCTTCCGGCAAATCTTTGCCAATCGTTTCGCGGATCACGCGCGGGCCAGCAAACCCAATGAGGGCGCCGGGTTCAGCGATATTGAAATCGCCGAGCATCGCAAACGACGCCGTCACGCCGCCGGTGGT
>JBBQUX010000096.1:0-13100 GCA_038212135.1 Bacteroidales bacterium
CAGAAATTCTCGACAAGTCAGCCACGCTATACCGAGGCCAGTCTGGTAAAGAAACTTGAAGAACTGGGTATCGGACGTCCTTCTACGTATGCACCTACTATTTCGACCATCGTTAAACGCGAGTATGTTGTAAAAGAGGACCGTGATGGTAACACACGCGATATCAGCCAACTGCTTCTGAAAGACGGAAAAATAAAGGAGACCACCAAAATCGAGAAATTCGGATTTGAGAAATCAAAACTCTTCCCGACTGATACCGGCGAACTGGTAACCCGTTTCCTGCAGCAGTATTTCGACGATATTATGGACTACAATTTTACCGCCAGTGTTGAAAAGGAATTTGATGAAATTGCCGATGGCCTTAAAGCCTGGAACCATATGATAAGCGAGTTTTATACTCCATTTCACAAAAAAGTACTCGAAACATTAGAAAGCGGCGAAAAAGCCAAAGGCGAAAAATTGCTAGGCGTTGATCCTGAAACAGGAATAAATATTTATGTAAAACTCGGTAGGTTTGGCGCTATTGCCCAGATGGGTGAAACCGATTCGCCTGACAAGCCTAAATTCGCGGGTCTTCGCAAAGGACAAACTCTGGAAAGTATTACACTCGAAGAAGCGTTGAAATTGTTTGATTATCCGCGTATGCTCGGGCAGTTTGAGGATGCTGATGTTACCGTGGCTATTGGCCGTTTCGGACCTTATGTGTTGCATCAATCCAAATTCTGTTCGCTTAAAAAGACTGACGATCCGGCTACAATAACCATCGAACGTGCCATTGAACTGATTGAAGAAAAACGTACCGAAAACGCTAACCGCACCATCAAAGTGTTCCCTGAACGACCTGATGTTCTTGTACTTAATGGGCGCTACGGACCTTATATTGCAATCGGCAAGAACAATATCAAAATCCCAAAAGGCACGGAACCAGCCATGCTCACCCTTGAGGAATGTCTCAAATTGGGCGATGCACCTGCGCCGGCTAAAAAGAAATTTGTTCCCCGTAGTAAGAAAGCCTGAGTTGTGAAAATCTGATTGGTATGTTCTGGTCTCAATTCCACTCAGTCTCGTAAATTCTACAGACAAACGATCTCATTTAATATGTCTCCTTGTCCCCTGATCCCCTTGTCTCCATTTCGCCCCTCGCCCCGCACCCCTCGCTTCCCTTCATCTAACCCCAACGTGTAACCCCCAAAGCCTAAACCTTACTTCGTCCCATGCATATTTCCAGCTACTTTAAACCGGTTCAGGAAATTATACTTCCCAATGTGGCCGCTCACGCAGGCAAGCGATTAGGCGAAGTTTTCAGTAAAAACGATACTGAAAGCGGGTTCCCCGACCTGGCTGATATTGAAATTGCCATTATTGGCGTTGACGACGACCGCAGTGCTGTTGACAACCAGGGTTGTGGAATGGCCTCGCTAAGTGTTCGCGAATACTTGTACAGGCTTTTACCGGGTACCTACAAAACGCAGGTTGCCGATCTTGGCGATATTATGCGCGGCGATACGGTTGAGGATACTTATTTTGCTGTTACAGCAGTGGTTGAGGCGCTGCTGGAACTCAACATTATCCCGATCTTAATTGGTGGCGGACAGGATTTAACGTATGCTATATACCGCGCCTACAAAAACCGCAAAAATATCATCAATATTGCGGCAATCGATAATATGTTCGATTTGGGTGAAAGTGAAGAACGACTTAATTCGCGGTCCTATCTCAGCCACATCATCCTTCATAAACCAAATTTCCTTTTCAATTATACAAATATTGGGTATCAAACCTATTTTGTTGAACAAGGTGCCATCGATCTGATGCGGAATCTTTTCTTTGATGTTTACCGACTTGGCGTTTTACAAAGCGATATTACGCAAGTTGAACCTCTGGTGCGTAATGCTGATCTTTTAACATTCGATATGTCGGCTATCAGGCAGAGTGATGCTCCCGGTAATGCCAATGCAACACCAAATGGTTTTTACGGTGAAGAAGCCTGCCAGATGGTGCGTTATGCCGGAATGAGCGACAAAATTACTTCAGCCGGATTTTTCGAAATGAATCCCGCTCTCGACCGCAACGGGCAAACGGCACATCTGCTCGCTCAGATGATATGGTATTTTATTGATGGATTTTATCACCGCCAGGACGATCATCCTTCAACAGGAACTGATAATTACATCCGCTATACCGTGCAGGTTACCGATTTTGAAGACGGCATAGTTTTTTATAAAAGTAAAACTTCGGAACGTTGGTGGATGGAACTGAAATGCACCGATAATATCCGCGAAAAATACCGCCGCCATTATATTGTACCATGTTCAGCCGCTGATTATCAAACGGCTCTTACTGATGAAATCCCCAATCGTTGGTGGCAGGCATATCAGAAGTTGATGTAGGAAGTGCTTGGTGAATAGTGCTTGGTGCATAGTGCTTGGCAAAGTGCATTTTAGTTTGGTGTCCAAAGATGGCACCCGTTTCCTGACGCACAACGGTGCAAATTTGCAGCTTAATCATAAAGAATAGAGCAGCAAGTAAATCAAAGTCAAAACTTCAACACCGATTACTTACAACTACAAAATATCGGAAGGCGAGGAGGCCTGTTTTTTTACATTCACGCAATCCACACCTTAAAAATCAAGTGTAAGCTGAACGCCGGCAGTATTTTCAGGCTCATTGAGGTTGGAAATACCCAGCCCCAGAAGGCGAATATTTAAAGGTGTTGGCAATATTTCGGTGGTGAGTGCGCGAGCGAGTTGGAACAAGGTTTTCCCGTCGCGGATGCAACCGCCCAGGCTGCGACTGCGGGTTATCTGATGAAAATCAGCATATTTTACTTTAAGCGTGAGGGTTCGCCCGAAAATATTTTTCTTTTGCGTACGCAGCAATAGCTCTTCCGCAATCAGGCGCACCTGCTCCTGTATCTCTTCTGAGTCCCTCAGGTCAGTTTCAAAAGTACTTTCGGTACTTATGCTTTTACGCTGCCGGTCAGGCGTTACCTCACGATTGTCGTTACCCCGCACAATGTGGTAATAATAAATACCATTCTTGCCAAACCATTTTATCAGATCAGCCAATTCCTGCCGGCGTAAATCAGCGCCATTGGCAATACCCATTTGCAGCAAGCGCCCGGAAGTAACTTTGCCAATGCCAAAAAATTTGTGGATGGGAAGCTGATCGATAAAAGCAAGTGCGTGCTGAGGATGAATAAGATACTGCCCATTGGGCTTGTTGAAGTCCGAAGCAATTTTAGCCAGAAACTTATTGTAAGAGATGCCTGCCGAAGCGGTTAAATTTAGTTGCTGCCTGATTTCGGTCCGTATTTTTTCGGCAATTTCGGTAGCCAGCGGAACAGATTGTTTATTGTGTGTTACATCCAGATAAGCCTCATCCAGTGATAGCGGTTCCACCAGATCGGTATAGCGATAAAATATTTCCCGAATCTGTTGCGATACCTGATGATAAACTTCGAAGCGCGGTTTTACAAAGATGAGTTCGGGGCATTTTCGCGCTGCCGTTACTGATGGCATGGCTGAATGCACGCCATAACGCCTCGATTCGTAACTGGCTGCTACCACTACGCCCCGCTGCCGACTGCTGCCCACAGCAACCGGTTTGCCACGCAGCGACGGGTTGTCACGCTGCTCCACCGAAGCATAAAAAGCATCCATATCTATATGGATGATCTTACGCAAGGAGGTGCTTTCCAGTGGATGATCCAAAGGATTGTTCATGAATTTAATACTGTCTTTTAGGGTAAACCCTGTGAGGATTAGCCTCGCCAAAATTAGGTATTTGGTGAGTAAGCTGGGAGTTTATCCTGAGTTAAAACCTCAGAATACTATAAAAAATAAAAATATTTCACTCCCAGTGAGCCACTTTTTCCCCAAACGGTGTATGTATATCCATAAGAAACCAACTAAAAAAAAAAGTATGAAAAAGTTAACTAAATTTCTGTTTTCGGCCACCTTGCTGGCTTCCTTTCTATTCTTTAATTCCTGCAAAAAGGATGACCCAAAGACTGAAACTAACAACAATCCACCAGTGCTGAATGTAGGTACCGATATAATCGGCATGACTGATGTAATAAGTAACCTTAGCATTTCAGCATCTGACCCTGATGGTGATGAATTGCAGATTAAGTGGAACATCATCAAGGCTCCGGCAGGTTCCGATGCCGTAATCACCAGTACGGGGCTTTTCACAGCCACTTTCTACACCTCTATTCCCGGACAATACGAGGCTGAAGTGTCAGCAAGTGACGGACAGGGTAAATCAGCTTCGGGCAAAATATTACTTTACATTGGTGGTGTATTGCCTACTTCAATCACTTCTAACATGATGTATCCCGATATTTTTGAAAGCGAAGAATACCCGGATTATTATGCTTTAAAAGGGATTCAAGTTACTGCTGGTGTTAATCTTGCTCCGGGAGTAATAATTGAATGCGGAGCCGACGTACGAATTTGGCTCAATGGCAACGGTGCTTACTTGAATGCTGAAGGGACAAGTGCGAAAAATATCATTTTCAGGGGGGTGGACAAAGTGAAAGGGAGCTGGAATACTATATATATAGCTTCCAACAACGTGAACAACAAACTGAATTTCGTAAAAATACAACATGCAGGCAGCAGCGAGGTGAGCAACCATAAGACAGCACTTTATCTGAAAAGCAATGTTTCGGCCAAAATCAGCATCAGGAATACTACTATAACCCAATCAGCGGGCTATGCTTTTTATGTTGACGGAGATGGAGGGAGCATTACAGCGTTTTCCGACAATAATTTTAGCAACAACGCGGCAGCACCCATGCGCATTGGTACACAACATCTTTTTTCGCTGGATAAAAATTCCGTTTTTTCAGACAATGGCATTCAAGCTATTGAAGTAAGTGGTGGCAATAATGGTTTGACTGAAGATGGAACCTTGCCAGCCTTGAGTGTTCCTTATCATTTCTACAGTAGTTTTGGAATATCAGCTAAAATAACCATTGAACCTGGTGTTGCTTGTTACTTTGACAATGGCAAGAAAATATGGGTTGACGCATCCGGTACTTTGATAGCTGATGGAACTGAATCCAAAAAAATAACGTTCTCAGGGATAGAACCGAGCCCCGGTTCGTGGATAGGGATTGAAATACATTCTCCTTCATCCGGGAATAAGATAAACTACGGAATAGTGGAATACGGTGGAAGTACTGCTGGTAGAAGTGCCAATATTTATCTTTTTGGTTCTTCACCCGGCTCGCAACTTACCGTAACAAACAGCCATATTTCCGATAGCCAGACCTGGGGAATTTGGGCTACCTCAGGAAGCGCATCTTTGACTGAAAACAACAATACTTTCAGTAACAACGCAAGTGGTAACATACGGATTGATTAATAAGTTTTTTAAATTAACTAAAATGAACCAGACTTCTGTTTATGTATGCCCTATTAAGCCACATTGACGGTGGTTTGGTTTACTTTAAGTCAAGAGATTCTTCACTACACCTGTCTGCCTGACGGCAATCAGGAGGCGCGGTGAAGTGAAGAATCTCATTCCTGAAAATAGTATTAACCTGACAAGAAAGTAACTTTTTAAATTCAAATATCATGAACAGAGACAAATTCAGTATCCATACAAAGCAAAAGGACCTTGCTACTTTAAACCTTTCCCATTTAAAAGATAATATTAAAAAAGGCGACATTGCATCAGAAAGGTTAAATGCTTCGTCAACTATGATCCATCCTGATCTTGATAAGGCTTCAGTTGTGGAAAAATTAAGAGAATTAAAATTGAAAGGAGTCAATGCTGAGGTATTAGCGAGTGCATCAAACATGAGGAAATCTGAAAATGGTGAAATTGTCAATTTCGATTTTAGTTCAGGAGAGGCTTATGACCCCAATAATAATATAGTTGGTCAGATAAAAGGTTGTGAAGTTACTGATGCATCAATCACTCTAGAAAGAGCAAACAGAATAACAAGATTTGGCCGAAATGCACCAACCTTAAATAAAAAGGCATTAAAGTTTGGTCCAAACCAGTCAAACGTGCACTTCTCTATTCCGAAAAAATATGGTCAGGCTTCTGTATTTGTGGCGGAAGTAAGATTTTTATTAAGTAGTTTTAGTGAAAGCCGTATTAATCTTCTGGAAGGTCAATCTCCCGGATTCTCTATCTCTATCCGAAAATCAAACGCGAAATATTATCTCCATTTTTCGGTGGCCACAAATGATGGCTGGAAAAGTTTTTCTCACTATTCAACACCAATAACTTTAAACCAGTGGCACGAAGCAGCAGTTATTTTTAAATCAGGAGAATTGTCGATGATTCTTGATAGTCATTTGATTTCCCAGGGCTTAGTGCCGGCTAAAGAGCTACGATCTGTTGGAAACAACGGACTTTTTATTGGCACATGGGTCGATGGTCGAAGAAATCAATTTATTGGCAAAATACAGTTTGTGAAATTATGGAGTAAATTCCCTGAACACATTATAAATTCATATAACATTAACAAGCAACTAGATGATAGTCAGGCATGTGGCTATAAGCTCGAACTAAAGGCTCCTATAAAATCAGGCTCCTTTATATTTCCCGGAGGAACCAAGCCTACCCAAACAAACTATCGGTTTATAGATGGACTGGTAGTCCTCGATGGTGGAATAATTTTAGGTAAGGAATCGGAGCTGAAATCGGAAGTGCAAAAAGCAAATAGTACTCCGCCCCCTGACGTTGACCAACCTTATGAAGGTGTGCGAAGTATTCAACAAGCCTTATTGGCTGTTTCAAGCAGGAACAAGCTGTGGGATAACGGAATTATTTATTATCAAACAGAAAATTTAAGCACCCTACTTAAAAACAGGCTTGATGAAGCAATAAAGATTTTGGAAAGAGAAACCAATATTCGTTTTGTTTCGGCTTCGAGTGCTAACCACGACGCGGTAGTTTACAAAATCAATAAAGATTCAGGAGCACACGGCGTATCGTATTCTACCGGTTTGGGCAGAGTTGGAGGAAAGCAATATATCGCACTTTATAAACTTGCCGGCATTTCCACCATCATTCATGAAACCTTTCATGCTTTGGGCATAATGCATGAGCAATGCCGAAATGATCGCGACAGTTTTATTACCATCCATTGGGATAATATGGATTTTAAAAATACGGATGAAAAAAATACAAGGTATCAGTTTGAAAAATTTAAGGAATCAATAGATTTAGGACCCTACGATTACCGTTCAGTAATGCACTATCATCCACAATCATTTGGCAAAAAGGATCCAACTTCGGGACAATTGACTACCATAAGTTCAATAACGGGTGTTCCAATTCAAAGACTTTCGGCCGACCCATTCATAAGTCCTACTGATATTGCTCAAATTAATAAACTCTATCCTATCAGCACTGCATTTGATGAAGGGCATACCTGGGGAAGTAGCGCTTATACTACAGGAATTGCTTTTGGTGATATAGATGGTGATGGAGCCGACGAATTACTTGTTGCAAGAAAACATGGCTCAGGAAACAGGTTCTTTTTTTACAACAGCGAAACAAACAGTAACCCTTATAAAGAACTGGCTGTAGGAGGAAGCAGTTGGGGTGGCGATGCTTATGCCACTTGTATTGCAGCAGGTGATGTAGATGGAGATGGAAAAGATGAAGTAATTATAGGAAGGAAAAGCGACACTAACATGCGCTTTGAAGTCAGAAAGTATGCGCCGTCAAATCCGGAAAAAACTATACAATTGTTTGAAGGTGGAAACACATGGGGAAAAGGAAATTATACAACAGGTGTTGCCATATCAAAAGATAGAAATGGCAAAGTTCTGATTGCTGTTTGCAGGAAATCCGGTTCAAATGCGCGGTTTTTCATCTATGGCGGAGCCCGTGAAAACTTTAAGTTATTATTTGAAGGAGGAAAGGATTGGGGTGGTTCAAATTTTGCAACTTCAATCGCTTTCGGTGATGTGGATGGAGATGGATTTCTTGAAGTTGGAGTGACCCGGTATGCAACATCCGGCCCCAGATTTATGATCTTCAAGGCCGTAAACGGCGACTACAGCAACTTTCAGGTTTTACATTCAGGTGGGTTAGACTGGGGAGGTTCCTTTTATGCAACCGCAATTGCTTTTGGTGATGTGGATGGAGATGGCAAACAAGAGGTGGGTGTTACCAGAAATGCAACAAGTAATGAAAGATTTTTCATTTATGGCAACAGTTCTCAAAATTTCAGACTACGGTATTCAGGAGGAAATAAATGGGGTAGTTCCTATTACGCAACCAGCATTGCAATGGCTGATGTTGATAATGATGGCAGAGCCGAAATACTTATAGGAAGGAAAGCCGGTTCAAATGCCCGATACTTCCTTTTTGATGATAGCTCGAATGACTATCAACTGTTAGCTGATGGCGGAAAAAACTGGGGAAGCAGCAATTACACTACGGCGGTTGCTTTAGGAAATCCAAGGGGAGGGTCGTATAGCCAATTCCTTGCTATTGGCAGAAAAGCAAGCTCTAACAGCAGATTTTCCGTGTTTAATTTTAAACCATAATTCTTACTAACCAAATCTTTACAAAAATGAAAACACAGATTCTTATTTTTGGGTTATTCTTAACCTCGCTTTTTATGATGTCCTGCGAAAAGGATAAGAGCAACAACAAATCAGATGTAATAAACCCTGAAAAGTTCAAAGCTGTGATCACAGGGGAAATCGAAACTGAAATAGAGTTCGACGAGCAAAAGATTGTTTCGGCCGGAGATTTTCTGAGTGATAATTCCTCAGAATATCTCTCCTTTACGGCAACAGATAACGATCCCTTTATTGTTATGAACTTCTACCCACCTGATGATCATCCCAATAAAGATGACAGAATTTCGATACAGATAAAGGCGAAAGATATAAAACCCTGGACAAAAAATGGCACCTACAACACCATTTACTTTGCACAATTGCAATACGTTGCGGAATATGCCATTGTAAGCTATTGGGATGATTCAGAACGAAGAGATTACATCTCCTTCAACAGACCTGAGTCAATGAGCAGAAACGTCAAAGTATGGCGAGAAGGCGAACTGTTTAAAGGAGAAATCGGCCAAAGAATCGGATTACAGTCACACGATAACCGTCTGATTTACATTACCCTGAATTTTGAGATCAGACCTGAGGATGATGGTCTAACGGATTAGAAGTCTATGGCTAAGGGCTGAAGGCTTAGCGCAAGGAATAAGAACAAATTCCCAATCACGCTCGAAATCTTGATTTTCCAATCTCCTTGTCCCCCGATCTCTCCTTCTCCTTGTCCTGTTTTATTAATGATACAGACTTCTTAATTCAAATATTTTTGGTTGGTTTCTTGAAAGGCAGACTGCTTCGGCGGTTTGCTTTTTTTGATAGTCCATTCAGAATAAAACATTATGAGTGTCAATGATCAATAATAAGTTACTAATTGATGAACAATTATTACCCCTCCTTTTGTCGGCACCGCCTCTATCACGATAGCAATCGGGATAAGGGAAGCTGACAATAACCGAAAGAACTTCAGTCTGTTAAATTTGTAGATGCCTGCTTCCTCACTGTTTTTCAGGGAAGGGAGGTGAAAATATATAAAAAAGAAGAGATTGTTATTATTTCCCGAAACTCCTATGAAATAACATAGGAGACTGTGTCCAAATCACTTCACTTTCTCTAGCTTTTTCTTTACTGCTTCAATCCTGTCATCGCTTTCGGGCAGGAAGGAGCGATTTTGAGCCAGAGCCTGTTGATAGAAATTTTTTGCGGAGTCGGGTTGTGCCAATTGTAGATAAAAATCGCCGGCCAGGGTATAGGTAAATGCCCGTTGCCGAGCCTGAATTTTGGGTGATTTAGCAATTAAAAAGGACTTATTCAGGTACTTTCTCGCAGAATCCTGTTGCTGGCTTTTCACAAAAACATGGAGTAGGTTGTTGGTTGAAATCATTACGTTGATATTTTCCATCCCGGGAAACAATTGCTGCCGGATCAGCAATCCTTTATAATGATAGTAGTACGCACTGTCCAACTGATCAAGTTTCAAAAAGATACCACCTAAATTATCGTATGAAGTTGCAGTTTCTGCATGGTTTTCCCCATACAGTCGAACACCAATATTTGTGGCTCTGCGGCTGTGAATAAGCGCTGAAGCGTGATCATCCATTTGACTATACAAGCCAGCTATTAAATTAAGATTGGCCATAGTACCGGGAAAGTATGTCCCCATCAGATTTTCGCAAAGTTCCAGTGAACGCGAAACACTTTTAACGGCTTCTGCATACTTAGTCTGGTTGCGCTGAATTACCCCGAGAATGTAATAACTCTCGGCAAGATTGATATTCCTTCCATCCGGCCACACCTTTTCCTCAATAACAATAGCCCGCTGAATGTTCTCCACGGCCTTATCATTGTTCTCCAGCTTCCGATAAATATATGCATGGTTTTTCAGGGAAGAAGCAAACACGCTGTCATTTTCGGGATAATCAATTTGATCGTAAAGACTCATCACCTGATGCATGATTGCCGAGGCTGAATCGTAATTTCCGATATCCCGCTGGTAAAGTGCAAGTTCCTGAATGGCCAGCACATAGGTTAAAGATAGCGGTAAAGCAGAATCGGCAGCCAAGGTCTGCACCTGTGCAAGCACCTTTCCGGAAGTTTTGTAATCGCCCAATGAGCGGTACAAACGCGCAATAGTGGTGAGCATTTCCAGTTTAATCTGAGGCGAACCGGTGTAGGAATCTGCCTTTTCATATCCTTTGTCCAGAAACTGAAAAACGGTCATGGTATCGCCTTTGTTCACTGAAGGATGGGCTGCCATAAACAAATCAATAAGGAAGTTTTTGGTTGCGTTGGAAACCTGCTCATTTTTTAAAGCAAGGTCACGTTGTTGCCTGGCTTCCTTCGCCTGCCACAGGCTCACTGCCGTGCCGGTAATCAATGAAAAAAATATGAGCATTAAGGCAATGGCAACGGTACGGTTGCGCTGTAAGAATTTGGATACACGGTACTTATAACTGAGTGGAATGGCTGTAACTGGCAGGCGGTGTAAATAATTCCTCACATCATCCAAAAGATTACCCACACTCGAATATCGGTTTGCCGGAACAACCTCAAGGCACTTTTTCAGTATGGCAGCAAGCTCAAAATTTAATTCGCCCGAAATTCTTCGATTTTCAGCAGACTTTTGCAAAGCTTCCCTGCTTATTTTATCATCCTGTTCCACAAGCGTTTCCGTTTCCGGGAAATTACCTGTCAGAAGCTTGTGCATTAGCATCCCCAACTGATATACATCCGTGGCAACCGTAAGTAGCTGACTTGCAAACTGCTCAGGCGCAGCTATTTTTGGTGTACCCAGGAAACCGCTTCCTTCTTCCTGCGGAAAGGTAATGGAAGTAGCAATTCCGAAGTCGAGCAGCTTAACATGGCCGCTCTTATTCACCAAAATATTACCAGGCTTAAGGTCGAGATGCAGAATAAGGTGAGAATGGGCATAGGCAACCGCTTCAAGTACTTGTGTAAACACGTTAAGGCGCTGATTTGTAGTCAGTTTCTGTTGCTCCATGTATTCATCCAGGGGCATTCCTTCGATGTATTCCATCACAAAATAAGGAACATCATCCTTGGTGATTCCGGCATCGTAAAGAGTGGCAATATTCGGGTGGCGGAGTTTAGCCAGGATTTGCTGTTCGCCGGCCTTCTGAACCACATCTTCCTGCATCATTTTTGCCGGCAGGGTTTTCACCACCACCTGTTGCTCAAAATGACCATCGGCTCTTTCGGCCATATACACATTACTCATACCGCCTTTGGCCAAAAAGCTTAAAATGCGGTAATTGCCCAACATTTCTCCGGTCTCAAACCTCGGGATAGCGCCCTCGGCCATTCCCCGGGCAAGAGTCTGCTGCAACTGATTAAAATATTCAATGGCTTGCTGTTTGTGGCCCAACATGCGCAACAGCATTTCCTTTATTTCAGGATCGTTGCTGCATGTTTCAATAATAAATGCTGTGCGTTGTTCCTGGGGTAAATCCAGACACTGAGCATAAATATGCTCCAACTGTTCAAGGGAATATGCCATATCAGGAAGTGTAATTTCGCTGAAGATTAACGTACAGCCAATCGCGTGCCACTTGCCATTTACGCTTCACGGTGGCGGGGGAAATTTCTAAAGCTTCGGCCGTTTCGGCAATGCTCAGGCCGGAATAAAAGCGGCATTCCACAATACGACTGTACATACTGTCCTTTTCGTGAAGCATACCCAATACTTCGTCAAAATTTATCAATTGTTCCGATACTTCGGAGGATAGGGATATGCTTTCTCCCATTTCGGTCAGGCTTTGAGGAGCCACACCGTTACCCCGCTTTTCGCGATGTTTGTTGCGGGCAGCATTCAGCAATATCTGTCGCATGGCTTTGGCAGCCACAGCGTAAAAATGTGTTTTATTTTCCCAACCGCCTTGTCCGTCCGATATTTTAAGATAAGCTTCATGGATAATTGCTGTGGTATTCATGGTGTCTATCCCTTGAAAATTAAAACGGATGCTGCGGGCAATAGAGTACAACTCGCTGTAAATATGCGGAAAAACCTGATTCATGGCTACTTCATCGCCTTGAGCCGCAGGCCGTATAAACTGAAGGATATGTTCGGAGGTTACCGCCATAAAAATAAATATTAGGAATAAATAGTAACAGTAAAATCCGGGTTTTGTTGGATCAGAAACAGTAAAATATTGATTATGTAGCAATTGGGTCAAAAAAGATGTGCACCTCCCGGCGAGTTATGGCACAATATTTTGGTATAGTATTACCTATTGTAAGCGTGACTCTTATCCTATTGCTATCATACATTGGCACCTGACGTATTTTAAACGCGTAATGGCATCAATTTTCTAAAGAACTGATTAAATGCTGGTTCTAAAAGGATTTGAAGATTTGATTTCAGATGTCAGTGCCAGGGAATAACTTCTACATCCGACATCACTTCACCCTGCCCGGATTATTACTCACAAACGCTCCCCAGCCGGTATAGCTTTTCCCTTCTCCTGCTACCGTTCGCTGGAAATAATGACAGCAAGCCACCGCCACCGCATCCGTAGCATCGAAATATTTAGGTTG